>JAJRYJ010000041.1 GCA_024275795.1 Actinomycetes bacterium
ACCGTGCTGCTCACGGGCGAGAGCGGCGTCGGCAAGAACCTGCTTTCCAAGGTCATCCATTATTCCAGCCTGCGCCGCGACCGGCCGTTCCTCTCCATCAACTGCGCCACCTTCACCGAGGATCTGCTGGCCAGTGAGCTCTTCGGCCATGAGAAGGGAGCCTTCACCGGGGCCCTGACGAAAAAACAGGGCCTGATGGAGATCGCCGACGGCGGCACCCTCTACCTGGACGAGATCGCCGAACTCTCGCCCAACCTGCAGGCGAAGCTGCTGAACGCCATCGAGGAGAAGGAGTTCTTCCCCGTGGGCGGCACCAAGCCGCGGCGGGTGGACGTCAGGTTCATCGCCGCCACCAACCAGAATATCAGCAGGGCGATCGAGGACGGCTCCTTCCGCAGCGACCTCTACTACCGGCTCAACGTCATGGAGATCTTCATCCCGGTGCTCAAGGAGAGGAAGAAGGACATTGTCCCCCTCTGCCGCTATTTCCTGGAGAAACATACCCCGGGACACCGTAAGGACATCAAGGGTTTCACCAGGGAGGCCCTGGAGATTCTCAGGGTTACAGCTATCCCGGCAACGTCCGCGAACTGGAGAATATCATCGAGCGGGCCGTCATCCTCGAGAAAAGTTCCTATATCACACCCCAGTCGCTGCCCCAGACATTGAAGATGTTCCAGATTGAAACAGTCAGACCCGACCGTGTGAAGACGCTGGAACAGGTCGACCGCGAGTACGCCCAGTCCGTGATCGACATGCTGGACGGCAATAAGTCCGAGGCTGCCCGCCTGCTGGGCATATCCCGCACCAGTCTCTGGAGGCTGCTGAAGCAGGATTAAGCCCTATACCCTCCCGGGTGTTCAGGGCTGTTCATATTTGAAACGTTTATTTCAGCACCCTTCTTCGCAATCCCGCTGTTTATCGCTGTTTCCAACTTGGCACGTTCCTTGCTCATTACCTCTGTGGAGGTGAAAGAGATGTCAGCAAAGGAAATACTTTACGTCTCATACAGGGACGAGGCCCTGGCGGAGGGAGTCACCTACGCCATCTATCTTGCGAGCACCCTGCACGAGGGCCTCAGGGTGGTACTGATAAACCACGATGACGCGAAGCAGAAGGTAGGGGACTCGCTGGCCGCAGCAGCCTTTGCGGAGGCCGGCGAATTCGACACGGCCCGGGAACTGATCTCGGGAGGCGGCGGCGATTCAGAGGCCGCCAGAGCACAGAGCTACATCTTTGAACGTTGCCGCAAGGAGGGTATCAAGGTAACCGTCCACAGCGGCGTGGAAACGGGCACGGGCGCCGTCCGCAACATCATCAACAGGAAGAAGATCGACCTGGTCCTGTTGAGCCCGCTCGTCTCCCACACGAGGAAGCTACTGAAAAAAATGATGCAGTTTTCGTCACGGCCGGTGGTAACCATGGCCGAGACGTCGGGCTATCAAGACACGCTTGAAGGAGGCAATTAACAATAATGCTTTATATCTATCTGCCAGTCGCTCACACGAGCATTAACATCCTGCTGCCGATCGGCCTGGGGCTGCTGGTCGGCGTCATGTCGGGCCTGTTCGGCGTCGGCGGCGGTTTCCTGATGACGCCCCTGCTGATGATGGCGGGCATACCGCCGACGGTGGCGGCCGCCACCGATTCCAACCAGATCGTGGGCGCGTCCTCTTCCGGGTCCTACGCCCACTGGCGCCTGGGTAACATCGACTTCCGCATGGGCGCCTACCTGCTGGCAGGCAGCTTCGTCGGCGGCCTCCTGGGAGTGCAGCTGATCAAGTTCCTGCGGGAGATGGGCAACGCGGACTTCGTTATCAAGATCACCTATATCCTGATGCTGGGCATCGTCGGCACCTATATGTTCATCGAGAGCCTGGCTGCGATCAGGAAGGGAAAGAAGGGCGAGGCCGAGGCTGAGGTCAAGCCGGAGGAAAAGAAGGAATCGCGCATGACGCGTATCGTCCAGTCCCTGCCCCTGCAGACGGACTTCGACAAGTCCGGTGTGCGTCAGTCGGCCATCGTACCCATCATCCTCGGCGCGTTCATCGGCGTGCTTGCCGCAGTCATGGGCGTCGGCGGCGGTTTCCTGATGGTGCCGGTGATGGTCTACCTGCTGAAGATGCCCATGCGCGTCGTGGTGGGAACCAGCCTCTTCCTCATCCTCTTCACGTGCATAGAGGTGACTTTCCTGCAGGCATACACGAACCATACGGTCGACTTCATACTGGCTGTGCTGCTGCTTGCAGGTTCGACCATCGGCGCCCAGACGGGGACGATGGTGGGAAAGAAGCTCAAGGGAGACCAGCTGAAGATACTGCTGGCGATCATCGTGCTGGCCGTCACAGTGAAGATCATCATCGATGTGACCAGCACCCCCGAGATCCTTCTCTCTGCGGCAGGTGGTGAATGATGATGCGGAAACTTATCAAGATAAGCCTGGCCCTGTTGCCGCTGCTGCTGTTGCTGGCGTTAGCGCCCGTGGTATCGGCGAAGACGACGGCCAAGGCCAACCATGAAGAAATAGATATCGGCATCAGCTACAACGGCAGCACCGTCAGCGTAAGCGGCGTCACGGAGAAAGACGTCGACCTGTTGATCAAGGTCTACTCCAGGGACAGCAGCGAGCAGATGAAGGTCAAGACCCAGGTCGGCGGTTTCCTGTGGATGAACGGGCAGAGTGTCGAGTTCAAGGATGTACCGAACGTCTACCTGCTGCGTGGCACCGCTACAGTGGATGAATTGCTGGACCGGTCCGAGCAGGAAGCATACGACATCGGCTACGCGGCGCTGGCGGCTAACGGCTCGCTGGAGCCGGAGGTCGACCCCGACCAGAAGACGCAGCTGTTCGAGGAGTTCTTCCGCTACAAGGAAGAGGGCAGCCTCTACGCCCGGTCCACCGGGGGAATCGACCTCGAGACCGACGGCCAGCAGCAGAAATATGACACGGTCTTCGACTGGCCCTACCAGGCGCCGCCCGATGACTACATGATAACGGTCTATGCCGTCAGGGACGGCCGCGTCATCGAGACCGCCGACGCCAAGCTCGTTGTCGAGGAAGTCGGAGTGGAGCGGGCGCTCACGGACCTGGCCATGGAAAGGGGAGGCCTCTATGGCATCGCGGCGATCCTGGTGGCGGTTTCGGCCGGCTTCGGCGTCGGTGTCATCTTCAAGACAGGAGGAGGTGCCCATTGACGCCATACAAGAACATCCTGCTCGCCTACGATGATTCCAAGTACAGCAAGGCGGCGTTGACCGAAGCCCTGCACTGGGCCCAGGCCCACGACAGCAAGGTCACGGTCGTGCACGCGGTCTACCATGACTCCGAGGAGTTCACGGTCTCACCCAACCGCTTTGAGCAGCAGGTGCGGGCGGGCCGCGACGCCTGCGAGAAGGTGGTCGGTGAATGCTCGGGCGAGTTCGACGTGGAGATCAACTACCTCATCCGCCAGGGAGAGCCCCACGAGGTCATCCGCACCGTCGCCGAGGAGCTCGGGGCCGACCTGATCGCCATGGGCACTTACGGGAGGAGGGGGCTCAGGAAGCTGGTCATGGGCAGCGTCACGGCCAGCGTCATACCCGATGCTCCCTGCGACGTGCTGGTGGTGAACAAGCCGTGCGAGGACTGCATCGGTGAATATCATAATATCCTCATTCCCTTCGACAACTCCACGCTGAGCCAGAAGGCGATCCACAGGACGGCGGGGGTTATCAACTCCAACGGAGCCTCCGTGACCATCTTCTACGTTATTCCGCGCTACCAGGAGATGATCGGTTTCTTCAACTCGGACGGTGTCCGGGAACAGGTGATGCGGGAGGCCGAGAAGGTCGTCAATGAGGGCGAGAAGATCGCCAACGAAGACGGGATAAATGTCAACACGGTGATCGAGGAAGGTCACGCCGCCGAGAAGATAAACGCGGCGGCCCGCGAACTGGGAAGCGACCTGATCGTGCTGGGCAGCCACGGCTGGCGCGGTTTCGACAAGGGCATCCTGGGGAGCACCGCCGAGCGGGTCATCACCTATTCCTCGATACCGGTTCTAGTCGTGAGGTGAACGATGAATGAGTATGGCAACCTGCTGATCGCCGTCAACGAGGCGGAGGGGCCGCTGCTGGAGGGCCTGAGAATCGCACGCGAGGGCAACAGCTGGGCAACGGTCCTGAAGGTGGTGCCCCCGTTCCAGGGAGATCTTGACCTCACGGGTGTCCGGGACACCAAGAGCGTCATCGGCTCCGCGAGCCATGGGGAAGAGGCGAGGCTGCGCAGGATAGTCTACGAGAACGGCATGGCTGCCAAGGTGATGGTGGAGCCGGGGGATGTGGCCGACACTATCATCAGGGTGGCCGCCGAGAGGAAATGCGACCTGATCGTCATGGGTGCGCGCAAGAAGGCGGGACGCCTTTACCGCTATCTCAACGGGAACATCGTCAACAAGGTGGCCAACGGCGCCCATTGCGCGGTGATGGTCGTGGACACGCAACCTGAGTCCGCGGAGCGCCCAGTGGCCATGTCCACGGAGGAGCCGGTGCCGGCCTATTGATGGGCCGGGCCGGCCAGCTCCAGGGCCAGCTTTACCGCCTCTTTGGCTGACGCGGCTCTGTGCAGGCCGCCGCCTTCCGGGTCGAAGCCGTCGCGGCTGACCTTCCAGCTGTCCAGCAGCACCACCGGCCGGCCGGCCTTGCGGGCCAGGCCGATCTCGGAGAGGGTGCCGAACTCGCCGCCGACAGCGATCACGGCGTCGCCGCTTGCCGCTACGGCGAGGTTGCGCGCGTGGCCCATGCCCGTACAGACCGAGTGCGACAGCCAGGGATTACCCTCGGCCCGTTCCAGGCCTGGCAGGATGCCGATGGTCGTCCCCCCTTCCTCGCGGGCGCCCCGGCAGGCAGCCTCCATGATGCCGCCGAGGCCGCCGCAGACCAGCACCGCACCGGCGCGGGCCAGCAGGCGACCGATCGTGGCAGCGGTCTCCCGGGTGCGGGAGTCCGCCCTCGCGGCGCCGATCACCGATATGTAGAGGCTGTCCCTGACCATCACGGCTATCTTACAGGCTTGTGGTCATTGATTGAACAGGGTCTCATGACCGGGTATCTTCACGATCGTCCTGCTGCTCACCGCTCCCGTCACCGGCAGCGGCCATCATCCCCAGCAGTTCAAGCGCCGCCTGCTTGCTCAGCGGCTCGTTCAGGTTGCCGCACTTTGGCGACTGGATACAGGACGGACAGCCGGCAACGCAGCGGCAGGACGAGATCAGTTCCAGGGAATCCGCCACCAGTTCCTCGAAACGCCCGAAGCCGGTACGGGTGATTCCTATGCCTCCGGGATGCCCGTCGTACAGGAAGATGGAGGGGCCGCCGGCCTGCCAGTGGAACTCGGTGGAGAGCCCGCCGATGTCCCAGCGGTCACACATGGCCAGCAGCGGCAGCAGCGCGATCAATCCGTGTTCGGCCGCATGCAGTCCGCCCGCCAGCAGCGGCGCCTCCACGGCCCCGGCCATGTCCTCGCTGACTGTGAACCAGAGCCCCTCTGTAGGGAAGCTCTGCTCCGGCAGTTCCAGCTCCACCGTTTCCAGCACCTGGTTCTCGCTGAGGGATTTCCGCTGGTAGGCGACCACCTGTTCCGTGGCCTGCACACGCCCGAAGGACAACTCCACTCCGCAGGCCCGGCGCGTCATCAGCCGCTCGTCGATCTCGATGGAAGTCTCCTTCTTCGGCTGGGTGTAATAATCCGTCAGCCGCCGCCGCACCAGGGCCACGCGGCCGCCGATGTCCAGGCTGCGCACCTGGTAAGTCTCTCCCATATGCAGGTAGACAGCGACGGGATGGACGAAGATGAAGGCCCGTTCCGCCTCCACCTGTCCCAGCACGGCCCCCGTGTCCTCAACGACGATGGTGAAGGAGTCGGAGGAAGAGGATCTGAGCGAGATGGCGGCCGCCGGGTGTTCCGGGGAGGCCCAGACGAGGCGTTCTCCCTGCCGGCGCAGCCTGCCTGCGGCCAGGAGCGCTGCCGCCGCCGCGTCCATCTCCGGGCCGAAGAAGCGGCGGTCGCTGTCCTCGAGAGGCGCCTCGTAAGCTGCTGCCCCCAGGTGGCCGGCGAAGATCTGCTCGTTATGGCAGTCGAGAATGGCCGCCTCCACATCGCGTTCCAGCAGTTGCTCCGGGTGCTCCATGAAGAACTGGTCCAGCGCGTCCTGCCCGGCAATGAAAACCGCCAGGCTGGGCCGGGCGCCCCTGCCGGCGCGGCCCCACTGCTGCCTGAGGCTCGCCACCGTGCCCGGAAAGGCCACGGATAGCACGGCGTCGATGCCGCCCACGTCGATTCCCAGCTCCAGGGCGCTGGTGGATACCACACCCAGAAGCTTACCGCTGAAAAGCCCCTGTTCGATTTCGCGCCGCTGGGCCGGTGTGTAACCGCCACGGTAGGGCGCGATGCGGCCCGCGGCGCCGGAGGATGAGGCTTCCAGCTGCCGGGTCGCGTACTTATATACCAGTTCTGTCCCCTTGCGGGTGCGCGTGAAGACGATGGTGCGCACCCCGCGTGAAAGCAGCCCGGCGAAGAGGTCCGCAGCTTCGGCCAGGCTGCTGCGCCTGACACCCAGCGCCTCGTCCAGCAGAGGCGGGTTCCAGAAGACTATCTGACGTTCGCCGGCGGGGGCGCCGTTCCCGTCCACCAGCTGGAAGTCGAGGCCTGTCAGCGTTGTCGCCAGTTGCACCGGGTTGGCGATGGTAGCGGAGGTCATCAGGAACCGGGGTCCGCCGCCATGGGCATCACAGATGCGCCGCAGGCGCCTGAGGACGTTGGCGACATGGGAGCCGAAGACGCCCCTGTAGGTATGGGCCTCGTCGATCACGACATAGGCAAGGTTGAGGAAGAAATCCTGCCAGCCCTTGCGGTTCGGCAGTATGCCCAGGTGCAGCATGTCCGGGTTGGTCATGATGATGCTGGCCTGCCGGCGTATGCGGGGCCTTTGATCGGCGGGCGTATCGCCGTCATAGATGCCGGGGCGCGCAAACGGCAGCCCCAGGTCCTGCAACTTGCGGGCCTGGTCCTGGGCCAGGGCCTTGGTGGGATAGATATACAGCGCGCGCGCCCTGGCGTCGGACGCCAGCCGGTTCAGCACCGGCAGGTTGAAGCAGAGTGACTTGCCGCTGGCGCTGGCGGTGGTGACGATCACATTCTCGCCCCTTTCCGCCAGGTGGAAGGCGCGCGCCTGATGGCTGTAAAGCGAGTCGATGCCCGCCCGACCCAGGGCGGCCGCCAGCCGGCCGTCGATCCCCGTGGGCAGCGGCGCCGCCTCTCCCTCGCGGGAGGCCTGGTGGCTGACGGCGGCGATCTGTGCGTGTTCCTCGGGGGACAGCCTCAGCATGGAGGAACTCAGCGGCCGACGCCGCCGCCGGACCGGCGCCTGTTATAGAGCTTCAGCAGTTCGATGGACCAGAGGGCAAGGCTGCCGACCAGGAAGGCCATCCCCCAGTCCCGCAATGCCAGGCCCGTCGTATGGAAGGCCCTCTGCAGGAAGGGAATCTGGATGACGGTGACCATCATCAGCAGCGAGACCGCCAGTGCTCCCAGCAGCCAGCGGTTGCCGAAGGGGCGCGGCAGGGAGCTTTCCTTGAGGAAGCGGCAGTTGAGGGCGTCGAACATCTGGAAGAAGGCCAGCGTCGCGAAGGCGGTGGTACGGGCATATGTGATGTCGTGTCCACCGAACGGCGTCAGCAGGCCGCCATCCAGGTAGGCGTCCAGCATCAGCAGGGTGGCCACGCAGGAGATGACGCCGATGACGCCGATCCGCTGCCAGACGATAGAGTTCATCACCTGCTCATCGCGCGGCCGCGGCGGCCGGTTCATCGCCTCCGGGTGCTTGGGCTCGATTCCCAGCGCCAGCGCCGGCAGACCGTCGGTGACAAGGTTGATCCAGAGTATCTGCACCGCCAGCAGCGGCAGCAGCAATTGGCCGTCCGCACGCAGGCCCAGCATCCCCGCCAGGATGACGCCGATGAACAGCGTCAGGATCTCACCGGAATTGGTAGCAAGCAGGAAGGTGACGAAGCGCCGGATGTTGCTGAAGATGGAGCGGCCCTCCTCGACAGCAGCGACGATGGTAGCGAAGTTATCGTTGGCGAGCACCATGTCGGCTGCCTCGCGAGAGACATCGGTGCCGGTTATACCCATGGCGACGCCGATGTCCGCGTGCTTGAGCGCCGGGGCGTCGTTGACGCCGTCCCCGGTCACCGCCACCGTATGACCTTCCCCCTGGAGCGTATTCACTATCCGCACCTTGTGCCTGGGGGATACCCTGGCGAAGATGCGGATGCCAGCGATGGTCTCCACCAGCCGTTCATCCTCCGTCCCGTCGATCTCCGCTCCCGTCATGGCGTCCCCCTTGATGCCCAGCTCAGCGGCTATCGCCCTGGCGGTCACCAGGTGGTCGCCCGTCAGCATGTAAACCTCGATGCCGGCGCCGTAGCACTCGCTGATGGCGTCCCTGGCCTCGGGCCGCGGCGGGTCGGCGATGCCCACCATCCCCAGGAAGATGAGGTCGTGCTCGCAGTCCGCCACGTACTCACACTCCTCGGTCAGCTTGCGCGTCGCCAGCGCCAGGGTTCTCAGGGCCTTGCCGGCCATGCGCGCGGCCTCATCGTAGAGCTCTCCACGCGCCTCGTCGTCCAGGGGCACGATGCCGTCGGCTCCCAGGATGTGAGAGCAGAGGGGGATAACCATCTCCGGCGCGCCCTTGGTATGGAGAATCCTCTCATCCCGGTCGGACACGACCACGGACATCTTCTTCCTCTCGGACGAGAACTGCGCCTCCGCCACGCGCGGGTTCAGGCCGCGCAGCTCTTCGTAATCGACGCCCAGCTTGACGGCCATGCTCACCAGCGCCGCCTCGGTGGGGCTGCCCAGGGCCTGCCACTTGCCCTCCTCGGTCTCGTAGATGCCCGAATCATTGCAGAGCACGGCGGCCCGCGCCATCGAAGCGGCGGCGCTTTTCGCCGCATCCGGCCCCGTGACTGTTCCTTCCGGGCTGTAGCCGGCGCCGTCGATGGTCAGATTTCCGGAGGCGAGATAGAGCTCGCGTACGGTCATCTCGCCCATGGTGAGGGTGCCGGTCTTGTCCGAACAGATGGCGGTGGTGCTGCCGAGGGTCTCGACCGCGGGGAGCTTGCGGACGATGGCCTGCCGCCTGGCCATGCGCTGCGTGCCCAGGGCCAGGGCCGCAGTCACCACCGCCGGCAGTCCCTCGGGGATGGCCGCTACCGCCAGGGCTACCCCGAAAAGCAGCATCTCCAGGGCGCTGTCCAGGTTGAACTCGCCGCTTAGGGCGAAGCCTGTGACCGCCACGACGGCCGCTATCACGAGTACGATGATGCCGAGCCACTTGCCCAGCTTGTCCAGGTTCTGCTGCAGCGGCGTGTCCTTGCGGGGCGCCGCGCCCAGCAGACCGGCTATCTTGCCCACCTCGGTTTCTGAGCCGGTGGCGCTGACCACGGCAAGCCCGTGGCCGTAAGTGATCATGGTTCCGGAGAAGACCATGCCCGCACGGTCCCCGAGGGCGGCCTTCTCCGCCACCGCTTCCGTTGATTTAGCGACCGGCTCGCTCTCACCCGTCAGGGCGCTCTCGTCGGCCTCGATGGACGTGGCCTCCACTAGGCGCGCGTCCGCAGAGATCTTGTCGCCGGTCGATATCACCACCAGGTCGCCCTTGACCAGCTCGGCGGCCGGTATGCGTTCGCGGACGCCGTCGCGCACCACCATGGCCTCGGGGCCGCTGAGGGCGGTCAGGCGCTCGAGGCTCTGCTCGGCCTTGTACTCCTGGTAGAAACCGAGCACCGCGTTGGCCAGGACTATGGCGAGGATGACGATGGTGTCGTAAGGGAGCGCTTGCTCCGATTCCAGCAGCCAGACGGCGAAGGAGAGGGCCGCCGCCCCCAGCAGGATGATAACGAGCACACTGCTGAACTGCCTGAGGAAGAGTTTCAGCGGCGTGTCTCCGGCGGGCTGCGGCAGGATGTTGGGGCCGTCGCGCTCGAGCCGCGCAGCCGCCTCGTCGCGGCTGAGGCCGTCGGCCGAATCTGTTTCAAGCAGGCGGGTGACCTGCCCGGTGTCGAAGCTGTGGATGGGGGCGGTGGTCTCGCTGGGCGCCATTAACACCCGACCGTGATTCTAGTGAGCCTGCTGGGCCTCCACGCCCGCCGGTTCCATGTCCTTGCTCTCCTGGATCTCATCGAGGCGGTCGTTGAAGGCTCCGGCGATGTGACCCACCTGTTCCGAGAGGAACCGGTGAACGTCCACGGCCGTGGGCATGTTCGCCACCTGGCGCTCGATATCCTCCAGCAGGCCCTGGAGCAGGTTGCAGCTGTCGGCAAGCTCTGCTCCTCCCATCAACGATATGGGTGAGTCGCAGTATTGACAGGAAATGGTCTCTTCGTTGGCTACAGCCGACTCGCCTACCCAGATGTAGGTAAGGCATTCCGAGCATATCGCCCAGTATACCACCGGGCGATTCCCCCCCTTTTTTCTGCCGGACATTTCTTTACACCCCCGCAAAGTGGATTTGCAGGGCATTAGTTTAGCATTTGTGGGCGACGAATGTGAATAGGGGAAATCTCCCAGGTCTCACCGGGCGGCGCCGGCGGCAGCCGTGTTAGAATTATGTATCCCCCCCAAACAGAGAGGAGCGATACCGATGAAGAAGGTGCTGATCGTCTTTTTTACGTTGCTGCTGGCGCTGGCTGCGGGCTGTGGCGGCGATAACGGCGAAAACGGAGATAACGGCGGCGGCGACGCGGCCGCAGGCCGCGTCGCCATCGGCGAATACGACCTGCCCGTCTATCCGGGGGCCGAGACGGTCTCGGAGACCGGCATGAACGCCAGCTATACGACGTCCGAGGGTCCGGACGCGGTGCGGGCATGGTATGACGAGGCCATGACCTCGGAGGGCTGGCAGGCGAACCAGGACTGGTACGACATGGACGAGCAGAAGCAGCGGATCTTCTTCAAGGGAGAGCCGCAGGAGAATCCGGACTTCGGGGAGCAGAACGTGATCATCGGCGTCGGACCCAACGAGGGCAACGGCTCCATCATCACCATCGCCCCCATACTCAACCGCTACGAGGGTTGACGGACCGGCGCAGAGGTTTGACGGCCCCGGCGCGTTTGCATCCACGCCTCCGTGGAATAATCATCATATAGCTGTTTGCGATTTTCGGCTTTCAGCCGAAGATAATAGAGTGGAAATACCGGAAAGCACATCCCCGAGGTTCGGAGCTGTCCGCTGCACCGCCTGTGGCTTCCACCAGTTTGCCGTCAGGATGCAGTGTGTCGATTGCGGCAATGATTTCCCGTCGGCCGTGCCCGAAACCATCGTTCCGGCCATCACGCTGAAACCGGCACCTGAGGAACCCGCCTGGTTCGGCATCGACAGGCGCGGCTGGCTGGCGCTGGCCGCCGGGGCCCTGGCGGCGGCGACGGCCGTCACCACGGTCTGGCTGTCCTTCATCTTCGGCTTCCTCACGACCATAGTCCACGAGATCGGCCACTCCGCCGCCGGCTGGTTCTTCGGCTATCCATCGGTGCCCACCTTCGACTTCACCTATGGCGGCGGCGTCACGCTGCAACAGGAGCGTATCATCTGGCTGGTGCTGCTGGTTGTGCTGGTGTTCGCCTGGTATATGTTCAGCTACCGCCGCAACCGCGCCAGCCTGGTGTTGCTGGGAGCAGCGCTGGGGCTGTACCTGCTGATGGCCCTGACCCCCGCCCACCAGGGCGTGGTGCTGGCGCTGGGACATGGGGCGGAGCTGCTTTTCGCTGGCTATCTTCTCTACAGGGTCATGGGCGGTTCCAGGGTCAGGCACGAGTTCGCCAGGCCCGTCTACGCGTTTCTCGGCCTCTTCATCCTCATGGACAACATCCGCTTCTCCTACCTGCTGGCCTTCGACGAGGCGCAACGGCGCCAATACGAGACGGTCAGCGCCATCGGCTTCCAGATGGATTTCAGCCGCCTGGCGCAACACTACCTTTCAACAAGCGTATCCAGCGTCGCCGTTCTCTTCCTGGTCCTCTGCCTGCTTACCCCGGTATTCAGCTACGCCTGCCTGCGCAAGCGCGAGGCGCTGGCGGTGACGGTGCGTTCGCTCAGGGAGCGGAATCCCCGGCGATCCAGGAGATGAAGGAGAACACCACCGGCTGCGACGGGTCGGTCTGACCGGTGTCATCCGTGCTTATCAGCTGTTTCACGTCCCTGCTGCCCGGGTCAACCGCCTTGATCCTGCCCACGTAGTCGAGCCCGTAGACCGCATAGGCTATCTCGTCCCCTCCGGGCCGCCATCCCAGACCGTTGATCTTGTTGCCGGGCTCGCTCACCAGTGTCTGCTGCTGCTTGCCGTCCCTGTCCATCAGTATTATCTGTGAATCGATACAGGAGGGGGCGCAGCCCGCGCACGAGAGCAGCGAGAAGGCGAATCCTGAGCTGTCATGCTTCCAGTCCAGGTCGCCGACCAGGCCGTCGCCTTCATCCAGCAGGCGGTAGGTGCCGGCATCGATGTCTATGGACCACAGCCTGTGGCTTCCGGGAGTGCAGCATGATGAGGCATCGCTGCTGGTCTCGTTGCGGTAGACGATGATGCGGGTCTCGTCGGGCGACATCACGAAATGGGCTGGTTGCAGGCCGCCTGAGAACCCCCCTGGCAGGAACAGCTGGCCCCAGTCGATCTGCCCCCAGTCGTATTCCGGGAAGACCGTCTCGAAACCGTCAACGGCGCCCGTTTCGCCCTCAACCCTGACGAACCGGTATCCGTCCGGCTGCCGCTCGATGGTGTAGAAGCTGCCGTCGCGCGTTGAAAAATGCTGGAAACTCTCGAAGAGCTGCCGGTTGTAAGCGCCTGCGAGCGCCTCGACTTCGAAGCCGTCATCGGTCCTGCGCAGGAACAGCCGGGAATCAGTCGCCTCGGGATCATACCTTGCTGTTGCCTGTGGGAAGCCGGGAGCGCCGGCGCCGGGCGAGGCCTGCGTGTCAGCCGAAGGCTGCGTGAGCGTGTACGCCAGGTAACGGTTGTCCACATCCGCCGCCAGCAGGCTCGGGAAGCCGTTGCCGCCCCCGGCCCTGAAGATGGTGGATGAGCCGTTGCGGAGGTTCCCATCCCACAGGTCCTGGTCCGCCTGGTTAACGTCGGTGATGCTGTAGCCATCGACGCTCGTGGCCGGGGATGAGGCGGCGCTGATATAGTAGAGGCTCTCGTTGTTCTTCGAGGCCACGGCGCCGGTGGGGAAGCCCTCCATCTGAAAGGCGGAGTACCCGCTGCCGCCGCCGTTGATGGTGCCGGCGCCCAGCACCTGCCGCAGGGTGAAGCTCTGCACCTCGCAGCCGGCTATCGGGTTCGGGATCGAGTTCAGGTCATTGCTGTAGCTGGTAAAGAGGATGCCGTAATCGCCGGTCCCGCTGCCGCCGGTATCCACACCGCCTCCGCCGCCTCCACCGGTTTCTCCGCCGCAACCGGCCGGGAGCGCCGCCGGCAACACCAGGGCCGCCAGCACCAGCAGCGTCGTCAGCGGCGCCGGTATCCTGTGTCTCCAGGAACTCACGAATATCAGTTTCTCCCTCCCCGGACATGACCGCCCGGCAGGTTTTCCCCGTCAGCCCGGTTTTCCCGCCAGGGTTGAATAATAAACGGTTTGACCTCTGCCGGCTTTCAGGATATTTTTCATCACTGGAATGAAAGCAGCACGCACGATAACATTTATCATCGCCATGATGTCGATGCTGGCGCTCCCGGGATGCGGCCTCATCGACGACCTCAGGACCGAGTCCGTCCAGACCCGGGTGATCACCGTCGACCGCCCGGAGGAGCAGGGGGACTCCAACAGCAGCCAGCCGGACCTGTCCGGCGACGGGCGCCTGGTGGTCTTCACGTCCGACGCCACCAACCTGATGAACGAGGAGGCAATCGCCGCCCGCGGCGTCTTCCTCAAGGATACGGCCACGGGCGAGACCATCCGGGTCTCGACGGCTACCGGCGGCGAGCCGGCTGACGACGACAGCGAAAACGCCTCCATCTCAGCGGACGGCCGCTACGTGGCGTTCCAGTCCGCCGCCGCCAACCTTTCCAGCGACGTGCCGAAGGACAGCCGCTGCACCAGCGGCGCCGGCCTGGAAGTCGCCTGCTCCCACATCTACGTCAAGGACCTGGAGACGGACACCACCGACCTGGTGTCGAAGGACTCCGACGGCGCCGCGGCCGCCGGCAACAACATCAACCCGGCCATCTCGGATGACGGCCGCTATGTCGCCTTCCGCTCCACGGCTGCGAACCTGACCGATACCGACGTCTACGGAGAGCCGCAGATATACATCCGCGACATGCAGACCGGGTTCACCCAGCTGGTCTCCGCCACCGTTGACGGTGTAGCCGGGAACGGCCCCAGTGACATGCCGTCCATCTCCGCCGACGGCCGCCTTGTCGCCTTCAAGTCGCTGGCCACCAACCTGGCTGCGGGAGATGATATCGCCAGCGATGTTTTCGTGAAGAACATGGACACGGGGGAGCTGCTGCTGGCATCGTCCAACTCGGCCGGCGTTCCCGGGAACGACTCCAGCGGCTACGAGTCCCTCGACATCTCCGCCGACGGCCGCTTCGTCGCCTTTGAATCGGAGGCGGACAACCTGGTGTCCGGGGACAACAACCTGACACGGGACATATTCATCAAGGACATGCAGACCGGTAAGACCAGCCTGGTGTCCGCGGATCAGAGTGGAGCCTCCGGCGATGACAGCAGCTACATGTCGGTCTCCCTCTCGGGTGACGGGATGCTGGTCGTCTTCAGCTCCAACGCCACGAACCTGGTGCCGGGGGATACGGTGAACAAGACCGATGTCTTCCTCAGGGATCGCAGCTCCGGAGGGATGGCCATGCTCTCCACCAGCGAGGCGGGAGTGCCGGGCAACGCCGCCAGCGAGATCGTCGTCATCGCCGATGACGGAGGCACGGTGGCCTTCGTCTCCTCTGCGGACAACCTGGTGGATGGCGACAGCAACGACAAGGATGATGTTTTCGTCAAAGAGCTCGCTACCGGTGCCATCCGGCGCGCCTCCACCAGCTCCTCACCGCAGCAGGTCAGGTTTTTCACAAGGTAGGACGATAACTATCCTGATAAGGCGTTAACCATCTGGGAGAAAGGGGAGGGATGACGGCCGATCCGGAAAGGAAACCGGTGCCAGCGGGCGGGTTGAGCAACCGCAGCCGCAACCTGCTGATCGCGGTTTTTTTCATCTTCGACTTCGCCGTGGCGATCCTGATAATCGCTTTCTTCCTGAAGATGTAGCCCCCGGGCGCTACATCAGGCTGAAGGTGGCCCCGCCCTGGTGATTGCCCGTCTCCACGTCCACCAGGAATGAGACCCATGTCTCCCAGGGATCATCCCAGGCTTCCCCCCGGATCATGCCTCGCTCTACGGTGATGTTGCGGATGCCGTTCCAGGAGAGCTGCTGTGTCTTCCAGAGAAGGCCCAACGCCGAATAGGCCGCAAGCCGGCGGTAATCACAGACCAGCACCATATCCTCCAGCGAATGGTCGTCAAACCAGGTGATGGGTGAGATGTGGGCCTGGCTCCACATGCCGGGATTGTTCGTATCGACCAGGTAACCGTTGCCGCGGGAGATGGCAAAGAGCTTGTTGGAGGAGGGCCAGTGATGGACTCCCGAGGTCTCTATCTCCGGAAAACCGCCTGAGGGGAAAATACCATACCAGGCCCCGCTGCCGTTGCTCTGCACATGGATTACCAGGTCCCGGCTGTCTGCCGAGTAACCATCGTGGCTGAACAGGAAATAAGGGGTTCCATCATCCAGCAACGTATCTGTTATCCTGACCTTTGCGCCCACTGCCGACTCCTTTGTCCACGGGTTGCCCACAATACAACTTCACGGATCCGCCGGTCGGCAACACGAACGCACAAGGTGTGCGGTGATTATGGTATCGGCCCTGGGAAATCATACTTTAGGTGGATGCCGTGGTTCCTCTCAACGATGTTTGATTCCGTCGCAGGAATGGAAGAAAAAAGCAGATGGTATCGTACGGGGAAGACAAGTGTTGAAGGAGATGGCGGTGTCGTCGACGGCAGGCAAGGATAATCAACGGAGGAAACCGGGCCGCATGGGCTGGGTGCTCGGCGGCATTCTCCTGGGACTGCTGAACACGTTCGCCGTGGCAACCTATGGAGCCCTGGGCGCCTCCCGCAACTACGTGGTGATGGACAACTTCATCCTCAGGACCCTGGGCAGCGACCTGCCGGAAAGCAACACCTACCTCAGCTCCTATCCCCTGCAGCTGGACTGGCTGTTCATGATTGCGATCGGCCTGCTCGTGGGCGGTTTCATCGCCGCCCTGTTGACCGGAAGCATCAACACGCGAACGGTGCCGCGCCTCTGGCGGAGCCGATTCGGAAACAGCACCGCCGCCCGCTTCGGCGCAGCCTTCGCGGGCGGCTTCATGCTGCTGCTGGGTGCCCGCATCGCCGGCGGCTGCACCAGCGGCCACGTGCTCAGCGGCGTCGCCCAGCTCTCGCTGGCGGGAATCATCTTCGGCGCCACCATAATGGGCACGGGAATACTGACCGCAAAGCTGCTCTACAGAAGGAGCGGGCCATGAACCCGGGGAGCCGACGATGAACCTGCTCCTGACAGCCCAGGCCGCGGACCTGCCCGTCGGCGCGGTCGGTGGTATAGACGCCATGGCGCTCGTGGTGGGCCTGCTTACGGGCATCGCCTTCGGCGTGCTGCTGCAGCGGGTGGGCGCGTCCAGCTACGAGATGATCGTCAACATGCTCAGGCTCAAGGACCTGACCATCATGAAATTCCTCTTCCTGGCCATCGCTGCAGGTTCTCTGGGCATGTACATCGTCGACGCCCTCTCCATCGCCCATATCGGCATCGCCCCCGTCTATATCGGCGGCCTTGTCGTCGGCGGCGCCATCTTCGGTGTCGGCTGGGCGCTCTCCGGTTATTGTCCCGGCACGGTGCTGGTGGCCGCCGGTGAGGGCAAAGCGGATGCGTTCATCACCATCCTGGGAGGGCTGGCGGGGGCGCTGACGCTGGCGTTCACCTGGGACTATATCGAGCCCGCCCTGGTGGAACCGTTGAACTACGGCAGCGTCAGCCTGGCGGACCTGCTTGACGCGAACCCGCTGCTGGTGGCAGCAGCGCTGGCAACTCTCATCATCCTGTTTGTCATCTTTCTGGACCGCCGCAAGGGCGGCTCCGGCATCGACGCCGCGGAACGCCCCGGCGCCTCCACCCCCTGAACCGTACCGGCGCAATTGATTATTACGGCGAGTAGCTGTATGATTATGCACTCTAGGGTAAAGGGTGCAGGGGTACTATGCAGAGAGTGAGACAAAACGGGCATCGCTCTGGCCGCTGCCTGAAAAGAATCATCGTAGCGGCCATGATCATAGGGGGCATTCTCCTGATGTCGGCGGCAGCCGGCGCCTATACGGAGACACCCGCCGTATCCGATCCCTCCGACCAGGTCAACCATGCCATCAGCGGTCAGACCATCGTCTGGCAGGATTTCCGCAACAGATCCTTCGGCTGTCCCAATGCCGAGAACTGTGTCTCCGGCGACATCTTCGCCCTGGACCTCACCACCGGCACGGAACAGAGGCTGACCACGGCCGGCAACGGTCAGGATCCGGACATCGACGGCAACAGGGTGGTCTGGCGCAACTGGAGCACGGGCAAGATCGTGGTCCATGACCTGACGACGGGTGCCGAGACCAACGCCTCGCTGCTGGGTGGCTCGGTGCAGTTGGTAACCCCCAGGATCAGCGGCGACATCGTGGTCTGGACCGATTACCGGGCCAGCGCCAAGTACGGCGAGATCTACATGCGGGACCTCAATGCTCCCTCGGACCAGCCCGTCAGCCAGTCTCCCACGGATCCCTTGATCGATGATGTGGTCAAGGACAAGCGCAACCCGGACATCGACGGCAACATCGTCGTCTGGGAGGACTGGCGCAACGCCACCCAGGACCAGTGGGGATGGTGGAGCAACCCGGACATCTACATGAAAGATCTCTCCACCGGCATCGAACAGCCGGTGACGACGGACCCCGCCGACCAGTACAGGCCGGCGGTGTCGGGCAACCGCGTTGTCTGGATGGATTACCGCAACGGCAACTGGGATGTCTACATGAAAGACATCTCGACCGGCGTGGAGACCCAGCTCACCAACGATATGGCGAACCAGAGCTGGCCGGACATCGACGGGGACCTGGTGGTCTGGAAGGACGCCAGGAACGGGGGCGAGGATATCTTCCGCATGCACCTGGGCACCGGCATCGTAGAGATGCTCACGCAGGACAGCGCCTCACAGAAGATGCCCCTGATAAGCGGCAGCATAACCGCCTGGATGGATCATCGCGCCGGCAACTGGGATATCTACTACGCCGGCGAGGGCGCCTGCACGACCCCGGGCCTCAGCCTCAGCGTCCCGACGCCCTACTGGGGCTCCTATGCGGATTACGAGGCGGGCGTGCTTTCCGTGGACTGGGTCTTGAGCAACTCCGGGGAGAACACGGCCTTCAACGTGAATGTCGCCGGCAGCAACTCCAGCAACGGCGTATCGCTGCTCTCACCGCTGCCGCTGGCGCTGGGCGACATGACAGGCGGCAGCCAGGGCAGCTATACCTTCCAGTACTTCGTACCGCCGGGCTCGGTTTCGTTCAAGACGACATCTTACGTCACCGCGGGCGATATCTGCGGCAACCCCTATTACTTCCCGGGGCCCTATCCCGGTAGCTAGTCAGTCTTCCTGCTGCCCCAGCCACTGCTTGAAGAGGAACAGCGGCAGCACCACGCCCGCCAGCAGCGAGAAACCCCAGACGATCACTGAGGCCAGCAGCCAGGTGCTGAGGCCGTCGATGCTGAGGCCTTCGCTGACTGCGGTCGTCACCAGCAGCCCGGCGAAGGTCGTAACCAGGGCGACGCCGCCGGTAAGTGACGGCAGGTTCTTCTCGGAGATGGAGGCAAGCATAGGGTTCGCAAGGACCTCGATGAGCGTGAAGATCACGGTGGCGGTGACGAGCGTGACCGGATCGATGGAAAAACCCTTGAGCAGGGCGGCGGCGGCCAGCAGGCCGACCCCGTTGGCGAGCAGGTGTAAAATTGCGCGGGCTACCAGGCGAATCATGATACGTCAAGTTTCGCGGCCGGCGGTGAAATACCTTGCAAGGGGCTGTTTCCTCCCGGGGGCTACTTGCGCGCCCGGGACCTGTCGCTCCGGTTCAGCAGTTTCTTCCGTAGGCGCAGGCTTTCGGGTGTGACCTCCAGCAGTTCGTCGTCCTCCAGGAAGTCCAGGCTCTGCTCCAGGCTGAACACGGTCGGCGGCGTCAGGATAATGGCGTCGTCGGCGCCGGCGGCCCGCGTGTTGGTGAGCTTCTTCTCCTTGGTGACGTTTATCTCCAGGTCCTCGTCGCGGGAGTTGAGACCGACGATCATCCCCGCGTAGACCTGCGTCTGCGGCGATATGAAGACGGTGCCGCGTTGCTGGGCGTTGTTCAGGCCGAAGGCCACAGCCCTGCCGGCTTCGCTGGCAATCAGGGCGCCGTTCCTTATCCGCTGGATGGGCGCCCCCACGGGCTGGAACCTGAGAAACAGGGAATTCATCACCGCCGTACCCCGCGAGAGCGTCAGCAGCTGGTTGCGCAGCCCCAGGGATCCCCGGGTGGAAAGCTCGAACACCAGCCTGGTAGTGCCGTCGGCGCCCATTTCCTGGCCCATGAGCACACCCTTCCTGCGGCCGACCTCACCGGTCACCGCTCCCACGTATTCCGAGTCCACATCTATGGTCAGTTCCTCCACGGGCTCGTGCATGCGTCCGTCGATCTCCCTGGTGATCACGCGGGGCTTGCCAACCTGCAGCTCGTAGCCCTCACGCCTGAGGGTCTCGATGAAGACGGACAGGTGCAGCTCGCCGCGTCCGGAGAGGATGTAGTCGCCCTGCCCGCCCGTCTCCATCCTCAGGGAGACATTGGTCTCCAGTTCCCTCTCGATGCGGGCGAGTATCTGTCGGCTGGTGACGAAACGGCCCTCCCTGCCCGCAAGGGGGGAGGTGTTGGCCGAAACGGATATCTTCAGGGTCGGTTCCTCGATATCGATGGTGGGCAGCGCCACCGGGTTTTCGATGTCGGCGATGATCTCGCCGATGCCGGCGGCGGCGATGCCCGTGAGGGCGACGATATCGCCGGCGCGCGCCTCGTCCACCTCGACCCGCTTCAGGCCCCAGGAAACGTAGACCCTGCTGACGACGGCCTCCTCCGTGGTGCCGTCCGCCCTGATAACGGCGACGGCGGCGCCGGGCCTGATGGAGCCGCGGCTGATCCTGCCTACCGCGTACTTGCCCTGGTAATCATCCTGGTCCAGCGACGCCACCAGCATCTGGAACGGCTGGTCGGCGTTGATGTCCGGGGCCGGCACATGCTCAAGGATGGCCTTGAAGACCGGCGCCAGGTCGGCGGAAGCATCGATATCGCCGGGCATCTGCTCCCAGGCCTTGCCGGATCTGCCGTCCGCAAAACATATGGGGAATTCCAGCTGCTCGGGCTCGGTCGCCAGCTCCAGGAACAGGTCATGCGTGCGGTCGATTACCGCTTCGATCTCGGCGTTGGGTTTGTCGATCTTATTGATGATTACTATGGGTTTCAGGCCCAGCTCCAGCGCCTTCTTCAGCACGAAGCGCGTCTGGGGCATGGGACCCTCCTGGGCGTCCACCACCAGGATGGCCCCGTCCGCCATGTTCAGCGTCCGCTCCACCTCGCCACCGAAATCGGCGTGGCCCGGCGTATCGATGATGTTGATCTTGGTGTCGCCGTAGTTTACCGAGGTGTTCTTGGCAAGGATGGTGATGCCCCGCTCACGCTCCTGGTCATGGGAGTCCATGATCAGGGTCTGGCTGAAGGCAGCCTCGTTCTCCCTGAATGTCTTGGACTGCTTGAGCAGGCCGTCGACCAGGGTGGTCTTGCCGTGATCCACGTGGGCGATCACGGCGACGTTGCGAAGCTTCATCTTGCTGCTACCCGCCTGTCTTCCGCTGACTCGTACTCGCTCGCGAGCGTGTCCATCAGCTCCTGCACAGAGACTATCTCGCTCGCCCTGTAGGCATTGGCGCCGGCAAAGGCGAAACCGCTCCCCAGTTTCCCCCGCTTGGCATTGATCAGGGCGAAGAATATGCAGTAAGGGCTCTTCTCGTAGTCGCAGGTGCGGATGCAGTGGTAGGGGCACTTGTAGGGTTTCCGCTTGCCCTCGCTGACATCATCGAGAAACTTGTTGCTGATGGCCCTGCCGGGCATGCCTACCGGGCTGTTGATGATGATGATGTCCTCCTCCCTGGAATCGATGTAGGCCTGCTTGAATTCCCTGGAGGCGTTGCACTCGTGGGTAGTGACGAAGCGGGTGCCCATCTGCACTCCCGCCGCGCCCAGGCGCATGATGCTGGAGATATCCCTGCCGCTGTAGATTCCGCCGGCGGCGATCACCGGGATGGTGGTCCCGTGCTTGCGCGCGTAGGGCTCTATCTCGTCGATCACCTGGGGGATCAGCTTCTCCAGGGAATAATCTTCGTCGTCGATCTGGTCAGGCTTGAAGCCCAGGTGTCCGCCTGCCCTGGGACCTTCGACCACCACCGCATCGGGAAGGCGGCCGTGCCGCTTCGACCAGCGTTTGCAGATGATTCCAGCGGCCCTGCCCGACGAGACGATGGGCACCAGGCAGGTATTGCCGGCGCGGCCGGCCAGCTGAGGCAGGTCCAGGGGCAGGCCCGCCCCGGAGAAGATGATGTCGATGCCCTCGGCGACGGCCGTCTTTACGGACTCGGCGTAGTTGGAGAGGGCCACCATGATGTTGACGCCGAGGATGCCGCTGGTGAGCTCGCGCGCCTTCCTGATCTCTTTCTTCAGGGCCCGGGTGTTGGCGCCCAGGTAATTCGAGAAGAAATCCGGCTCGGGCATGCCGATACCGGCGCTGGCGATGACTCCGACGCCGCCGCAGTTTGCTACCGCGGCCGCAAGGCCGGAAAGGGAGATGCCCACACCCATACCGCCCTGGATAATCGGCAGCTTCGCCGTCAGGTTGCCGATCTTGAGTTGCTGCAATTTTCCGTTTAACGCCATGTTTTTCTTAACCGATGCTGTGAATCATAAAAAAGAGCCCTCCTCTCGGAGGGCCCTTCAAGGGTACTTCGATGGAAGTTATTCGGTGGCTCTCACGTCTGTAGCCTGCGGGCCCTTGGGGCCTTCGCCGGCTTCGAAAGACACTTTCTGGCCCTCAGCCAGGGTCTTGAAGCCCTCGCCCTGGATTTCAGAAAAGTGCACAAACAGATCGTCACCGTTCTCGCGCTCAATAAAGCCGAAGCCTTTCTGATCGGAGAACCATTTGACTGTTCCTTCTGGCAAGTTCGTTCCTCCTCTCACCAATTCCCGTGGAAAAAGGACCCGAACGCGCCGTAATGCACAGCCAAGAACCTCTAACCAAAACTACAGCCCTAACCTGCCGGGCTACCCATACTATAGGGTAGCGGCGGCACAATAGCAAATACACGGGGGCGTGGTTGCGTTTTCTCAGGAAATACGCTCGTACACCTGCAGCGTTCCCATGGGCTCGGCTGTCCAGTCCAGCGTCAGGGTGTTGCCGTCGGCCGAAAGCGTCAGCCGGGCGGTTTTCGTCCCGCCCACGGCCAGGTCGCAGGGCGGGCCGGTGGCGTCATCGGTGGTCATGGTAAGCGTTTCCGGGGTGGATGTATGGGTCCCGGACCAGGTACAGGTCGCAGTGTCGCTGTCATATGCGGAAGTGAATGTATCTGCGGTCAGGGTCAGGGTTATCGAATTGTATCCGTTGTCCGCCGGTGAGCGCCCGTCCTCTGTGACTATGCTCCACACTCCTGTCCAGGCCGTTCCGCCGCCGGGCGTGGCGTCCGTAGTGGTGTCACCCGCGGCGGTTGCCGCCGTGCGGGTCTCATCGACCGTTGCCGTTTCATCGCCGGCTGTTGCGGCGCCGTCTTCGTCGCCGCATGCGGCGATCAGGATGGAGGAAAGCAGCAGAATCGTAATCAGGATGCTCATTTGCTTGAACTTCATCGGCTCGGCTCCCGGTCTCGGCGGATTGACGGTCTTACCTGCACGAACTCCTGTAACGTTATCAGAATTATTGATAAATCAGAACAGATTCGTTTTCCGCAGCCATGCGGGAACATTCATGAAGTTGCCGGTTTCCACTATCAGCTCAAGCAAGCCAGGCCGGTGCTGTCCAGGACCCCTGAAGCGGCCGAGTATTCTTATCCGGGTCGCCTCTCTTCCTCGTAGAGGCTGCGGTGCTTCACCAGTACCAGTATCAGCAGCACGGCGATGACGACGATGCCCACGAGTGAAGGCAGATAGGTCTTATCGTTGCCACCGAGACCGGTGGAGAACAGGCCGTAGTCCCACAGACCGTGGAAGATGATCGGCACCAGGAGTCCCCCGGACCACCGGCGGAGGATATAGAAGTAGTATCCGGACACGGCGGCCAGCAAGATCTGTGGAAAGGCGGTGAGACCCGAGGTGAAGAAGTTGGTCGCATGGGCGAGGCCGAAGACCGCCGCGGTCAGGAGTGCCGCCTTCTTCTCGGTATCGACCGCATCACGCAGCGATACCAGGACCACACCCCGGAAGGTGAGCTCTTCGCCGACGCCGACAGTCATTGAGATGAGCGCCCCGAAAAGGATCATGCTGAGGGAATTGTCCAGGAGATTGCCGTAATTGGTGCTGATTACTATGGACAGGACCATGAGGATGGGAATCCACACGGTCCACCTGGGCGCCCGCAGGTCCTCGTGGAGCACCCTTCGCCACCAGCCCAGAACCGAGATTACCAGCACTATGAAAGCGACGGACAGGAGGATGCCGAAATAGGCGGTCTTGAAGCTTTCGGCCACGGTGGTGAAGGAAGCGTACTCGACGTTGGAGAAATCGAAGAAAAGCCTGGGAAGAAGCTGGAGAATCAACAGGTAGACGATCACCATGACGGCGAGCCAGAAAAGATTCAGCCTCTTGGGTTTTGAACTGTCATCGATCACTTACGTGGATTCTACCAAAAAAAAAACGCCAGGGGAATGATTGGCGGGAAGGCGTAGGTTTCGAACCTGCCGATGACGCAGGGGTTCTATCTGTGTTACGTCACCTACCGGTTTCGGAATTCAGCATGGTTCATCACACCTGTCACTCCTTAGCTTCTTTTGGTCCTTTCATTTGGAACCAATGGCAGGCTTTGCTGATTCTAATACTTTTTCTCATATCCTCCCGTTTTTGGCTTGCAGCCTCCCTGCTTGCAATTATGTCAAGAATGACATAAAATTTTTCTGTGACTGAAGCTGATAAACCATTGGTCTGGTTAAGCGGGGAAGTGAAATCACCCCCATTCTCGAAACAGGCAAGGTTGGAGGCGGGCTTTTATCTGAGGGCGCTGCAAAGGGGAATGAAACTATCGCTACCCCAGTCAAGGCCGATGCCTTCTATTGGCCCCAGATGTCACGAACTGAGGATCAATGATGAAAATGTGACGTGGAGGATAATCTACCGTGTCGATAGTGATGCGGTCATCATTCTCGAAATCTTTACAAAAAAGACAGGGAAAACGGCAAAAAGGATTATTGATAGCTGTAAGCGAAGGTTGGCTCATTACGACTCCTAGAAATGGGGCTTCCGATGGATAAAGGAAAAAGGAAGAAACTGAAAGCCGGCGGCTGGCAGATAGGCGACACCAAGGAGTTCTTGGGACTACCTGATGAAGAGATGGCATTTATCGAGCTAAAACTCTCTTTAAGCCAGAGCGTGAAGGAATACCGGAAGAAGCAAAGGCTCACCCAGGCTGAGTTAGCAAAGAAATTAAAATCGAGCCAATCCCGTGTTGCCAAAATGGAGGCAGGCGACCACTCAGTCTCCATCGATCTGCTGATTAAATCTCTACTTGTTCTTGGTGCAACGAAAAAGGATGTGGCTAAAAGCATGAGCAGACCCAGCAATGCTCTACACGAGAAGTTGGCTTCGTAGGAACAGAACCAACCCACCCTGCATAAACTCAGGGTGTACACGGAAACGGGTCAACTCCAACTCCAGATCGAAAAGTTTGGCGGGAAGGCGTAGGAATCGAACCTACCAATGACGGGGTTACCGCCACCTACCGGTTTTGAAGACCGGCTGGGCCACCAGACCCCTGCCCTCCCACGGTTGGTGGAGTACCTACAACTTACTATGAGACCGGGCTGTCGGGCAAGTTCAGGGGACGTGGTTTCCTTTGTTTCCTTTTTTCAGTTTATAGCGTGCAGTTAAGTTAATTCCGGCAAAAAGGAAACAAAGGAAACCACGTCCCCGGTCACTGCGCCTTCTTTCGCAGCACCC
>JAJRYJ010000042.1 GCA_024275795.1 Actinomycetes bacterium
ACCTGGTGGAGTACGATTATACCTGCGAGACCCAGGCCCCCGGAAGCTGATGCCCGACGCACTGCGCCTCTCCCCCGCGCAACTTTCCTCCATCATCGAACACGCGCGCGCCCAGGCGCCGGAAGAGGCCTGCGGCATCCTGGCTGGTGACGTCAACGGCAATGTGGGCAGGGTATTCCTGATGGAGAACATCGAGCACAGCCCCAACTTCTACATGCTGGATTCCAGGGAACAGTTCCAGGTCTTTGACACGATGGAGGCGGAGGGGCTGGAGCTGGTGGCGATCTTTCACTCCCATCCCCATTCGGAGGCAGTGCCGTCCGCCCGCGACATGGAGCTGGCATTCTACCCTGATTCGCTCTACCTGATAATATCGCTTGCAGGCAGTGAGCCGGAAAGCCATGCCTACAGTATCGTCGACGGCGAGGTGCGCGAGGTGGACATCGTGCTCGTGAACGATTAGGCAGATTCACCCCCGACCCACTATGCAGATTGAAACCGAGAAACAACTGGAGCAACTGGGAAGCTGGCTCAAGCCCCGCGGTCGGTTGGCTGTGGCTTTTTCCGGCGGCGTGGACTCCTCGCTGGTGCTGGCTGCCGCCATGCGCTACCTGGACGGTGATTCCGTGCTGGCCATCACCGGCCGCTCCGAGACCCTCCCGGCAACCGAACTGGCGGCGGCCAGGCAGCTCGCCCGGGACCTGGGAGCCCGGCACCGGGTGATCGACACGCGCGAGTTGGACGATGAGGCTTTCAGCGCCAATCCGCCGGATCGCTGCTATTACTGTAAACGCGAGTTCTGGAGCCGGGCGGCGTCAGTGGCCGCCGGGGAAGGCATCAGCTGCCTGGCCGACGGCACGAACGCCGACGACACCAGTGGGCACAGACCGGGTATGCGCGCCTGTGAAGAGGCCGGCGTATTACATCCACTGGTTGAGATAGGAGTCGGCAAACAGCGTGTGCGCGCCATGGCCAGGATGCTCGGGCTGCCGAACTGGGACAAGCCGGCCCAGGCATGCCTCTCATCGCGCCTTCCCTACGGCACCGGCATCACCGCCGAGGCGCTCGCCAGAGTCGAGGCGGCGGAGGATTACCTGAGGGAACTGGGACTGAAACAGCTGAGAGTACGGGACCACGGCGGCGTCGCGCGCATCGAAGTCCCCGTGGAGGAACTCAGGCGCCTGGCGGCTGACGACCTGCGCGAGGCGATCGTCTACAGGTTCAGGGAACTGGGTTACGACTACGTTTCGCTGGATCTGGAGGGTTTTCGCAGCGGCAGCATGAATGTCGCACTGGATACTGCGGTGGAAGACTGAGGCGGAGGCGTAAGCGCCGTGGTGCTGCCCCCTATTCGACGAATGAGTCCAGGTGCTCGATCTCGATGCCCATGGCCGAGAGGTATTCCAGGGCCTGCTCGAGCACCTCGTCCTCGCCGCTGAGCTCCAGGATTATCCAGCCGAAATGCTCGTCCACGTTGGCGCGCCTGATATTGGGGATGACGTCGTACTCCCTGACCAGTTCGTACAGGACAGGTTTCTTTATCAGCTTTTCCGGAAAAGTGAGTTCAAGACGCTGGGTTGTCATGCCGGGCTCCTCTCATAAAACTGTCCGCTGCATGCTATTCTGTTAATATAAAATGCATCGATCAGGCTTGATAGATATTACCTGATACCAGTCCAAGTTCAAAGCAGGGAACAGGAAAGATATTAATATGGGCATTCTCAGGAAAACCGGGGCTCTGCTGGCTGCGACCGCCGGCGCCTGCCTCTGGCTCAACCGCGATGGCGAGCTGCGTGAGACGATTGATATCGTCAGACGCGACGTCAGGGCTATCCAGGAGCGTGATCCGGCGGCGCATAACATGGTTGAGGCGCTCACCTGCTATTCGGGGCTGCATGCCATCGTCATGCACCGCCTGGCGCACCTGATGCAGAAACAGGGGTTGCCCGTAGTGCCGCGCATCGTCTCGCAGGTAAACCGTTTCATCACCGGCATCGAGATCCATCCCGCTGCGGAGATCGGTGAGGGTTTCTTCATCGATCATGGCGCCGGCGTAGTCATCGGCGAGACCACCGAAGTGGGCGACAACGTCACCATCTACCAGGGTGTCACACTTGGCGGCACGGGGAAGGAGACAGGCAAGCGCCATCCGACCCTCGAGGACAATGTGACGATCGGCGCCGGGGCCAAGGTCCTGGGGTCCGTGAAGGTGGCGCGAAACGCCAAGATAGGCGCCGGCAGCGTCGTCATCCACGACGTGCCCGCCGATTCCACCGTCGTCGGCAATCCCGGACGGCCCGTGCGTGAGCGCGGCCGCAAGGTGGGCGCCGCCGACGTCGACTGGACCCATTTGCCTGACCCCGTGGCCGATGCCATGCGCTCGCTGATGCGTCGCGTCATGGAGATGGAGAACGAGTTCAAGACGGCGTTCCCCGACAAGAAGGAAGAGATCGAGCGTGTCCAGGAAGAGGGGGAGCGTGAGCTGGACAAGGTATTCGAGTACTTCGACAAGGGAGAATGAATTGAGTAAGGTACGCAGGCTCGTACTCGACGTGCTTAAACCGCATCAACCCACCATCCTCGACCTTGCAGTAAAACTGGGAGACCTGGACTGCGTTGACGGTACCGACCTAGTGCTGAACGAGATAGACAACAAGGTCGAGAACATCAAGATCACACTGGAGGGAGCGGACATCAACTTCGATGAGGTCGCCGCTGTCATCCAGGAGAGCGGCGGCAGCATCCACAGCATCGACAAGGTGTCCACGGGCGAGACGCTGATAGACGAGGCGGATACGCCCCAGGACCTGCCCGCCCGCTGGATGAGATGACCATGTTTGACCCGCGCATTCCTTGAGACTTCCCAGCATCCGAACCCTGCGTGATTACCACCGCATCGCGCGTGTGGGAGAGATCGCGCGGCGCTATTTCGCCATGAACGCCTTCGACGGCGTGCTCACCATGCTGGGCATCCTCGTAGGAAGCTACTTCGGCGGCATCAGGGATCCCGCCTCCGTGGTGACCCTGGGACTGGACGCGTCCTTTGCCATGGGTGTCTCCGGGTTTTACGGAGCTTACATGACGGAGAAGGCCGAGCGGCGGCGGGCGCTGAACGAGCTTGAGGAATCCACCCTCAGCGACCTCAGTGACACCGATATCAGCCATGCCTCCACCTACGCCACTATCGTCGTTTCCCTGATCGACGGCCTCTCTCCCTTCCTGGCCGCCGCCATCGCCGTCTCGCCGTTCTTTCTTGGAAACGCAATCGACATCGAAACGGCCTATTACATATCGTTCACGCTGGCATTCACCGAGCTCTTCGCCCTGGGAGTATACCTGGGCACCATCTCCCGTGAGCGCATGATCATTTCCGGCGTCAAGATGGTGGGAGCCGGCGGCATCTGCGTGGTTGTAGCATACATGTTGGGGGCAGTCTGAAGGCCATGCCGCCCACGGACCTGCTTCAGGACCTGAATGAGCCGCAACGCCGCGCGGTTGAATGCCCCGGCGGCCCGCTGCTGGTGCTGGCCGGGGCCGGCAGCGGCAAGACGCGCGTGCTCACGCACCGGGTCGCCTGGCTGATCGCCGCCGGCGGCGTCAAACCGCACGAGGTCCTCGCCATCACCTTCACCAACAAGGCCGCCAACGAGATGAAGGGGCGCATAGAGGCCCTGGTAGGCGGCGTCGCCCGCAGTATGTGGGTCAGTACCTTCCATGCCGCCTGCGCGCGTATCCTCAGGCGCGAAGCCGGCCGGCTGGGCTACATGCAGCACTTCACCATCTACGACGCCGGCGACCAGGTCCGCGTCGTCAGGCGCTGCCTCAAGGAGCTTGATTACGATATCAAGCGCTTCCCCCCCAAGGGCATCCACACGGTCATCTCATCCGCCAAGAACCAGCTGATCGGGCCGGACCGGTTCTCGGAGATCACCGAAGGCTTCCATGACGAAACCGTCGCCCGAATCTACGAGCTCTACCAGAAGAAACTCTTTGCCAGCAACGCCATGGATTTCGATGACCTGATCATGCTGACCGTCGAACTTTTCGAGCGCTTCCCTGAGCGCCTGCGCCATTACCAGCACAGCTTCAGGCATATCCTCGTCGATGAATACCAGGACACCAACCATGCCCAGTACGTGTTGGTCAACATGCTGGGCCGCGAGCATCGCAACGTCTGTGTCGTGGGAGACGACGATCAGAGCATCTACTCCTGGCGCGGCGCCGATATCCGCAATATCCTCGATTTCGAGAAGGACTATCCCGAGACGACTGTCATCAGACTTGAGCAGAACTACCGTTCCACACAGACGATCCTCGCCGCCGCCAACAACGTGGTGGCGAACAACCGCGACCGCAAGCACAAACAGTTATGGACGGAACTCGGCGAGGGCGAACCGGTATGCGTGGCCGAGCTGGATGATGAGCATGCGGAAGCGCGATACGTGGCCGGCGAGATATCCCGTCTCAGGGAAAAGGAGGGTGTACCGTCGTCCGGCATCGCCGTCTTCTACCGGGTCAACGCCCAGTCGCGCGTGCTGGAGGACATCTTCGTCCGTTATGGCATCGATTACAGGATCGTCGGCGGCACCAGGTTCTACGAGCGCGCCGAGATCAAGGACGCCCTGGCATACCTGCTGCTTATGGACAATCCGGCCGATTCCGTCAGCTTCAGCAGGGTAGTGAACACCCCCAAGCGCGGTATCGGTCAGGCGACGGTCACCGCGCTCAGCGGCTACGCCGACGCCCAGGGAGTCACCCTGCTCGATGCCGCCGCCCGGGCTGCAGACATTCCCGGCCTCAGGCCCGCAGCCGTCAGATCGCTGCAGGATTTCCACCGGCTGATAACCACGCTCGTCGATGAGAGCGGCACCGCTCCCGTCGCCGAGCTGGTGGAGGCGATGCTGGCCGCCAGCGGCTATGTCGACGCGCTCAGGGCTGAACGCACCGTCGAGGCCGAGGGCAGGATAGAGAACCTGCAGGAGCTTGTGGGCGTCGCCGCCGAGTACGACCAGCGATCGCCCGAGGGCTCCCTGCGCGAGTTCCTGCAGGAGATATCCCTCTACACCGACGTTGACAAACTTTCCGAGGAACGGGAGTTGATCACCCTGATGACCATGCATAACGCCAAGGGGCTGGAGTTTCCCGTGGTGTTCATCATCGGCGCCGAGGAGGGGGTGTTCCCCCACTCCCGTTCCATCGAGGAACAGAACCTCGAGGAGGAGAGGCGCCTCTGTTACGTGGCCATGACCAGGGCCAGGCAAAGGCCGTACTTCAGCTACGCTGGGACGCGCAACCTCTACGGCTCACGCAATTACAACATGGCCTCCCGGTTCATCGCCGAGATTCCCGAGGAACTGGTGGATTTCCAGCAGGCTGGCGGCGGCACTCCCTTCAGAGCGCCAGGCCCCGGGTTTCCCATGGATGGTGATGATTCAGGCGAAGGTGGTGATTACACGCCCGGCGCCGCCGCCGATGCCTATTTCAGTGTGGGCGACCGGGTGGTGCACGCAGCCTTCGGCGAGGGGGTCATCACCGGGGTCGAGGCCGGGGGCACCGTCAGCGTCCGCTTCCAGGCAGATGGTAATGAGCGCAAGCTGATGGTTGACTATGCGCCCCTGCGCAAGCTGCACTGAGCGTCCCCTGCTACGGTTTCAGTCGTGGTGTCCCGAGAGGCAGTCCCAGGATTCGCGGCTCATCTTCTCCTTGATGGCCTCCATGGCCGCCCGCCCGGCCAGCAGCATCGATCGCTCCTTTTCCAGCTTTTCCGGCTTCAGGCGGAAGACCCAGCCTTCGCCGTAAGGATCACTGTTCACCAGCCTGGCGTCATCCACCACTGCCTGGTTTATCTCGATGATCCTGCCGCTAAGCGGCGCGTTGATGGGTCCCACGTACTTGCCGCTCTCGATGATGGCGGCACGCTTGCCCCTGGGGATGTCGCTGCCCACCTTCTTCGGCTTCACGTACAGGAGGTCGCCGGCTATGTGCTGTCCGATGTCCGTGAGCCCGGCGGTGATACTGCCGTCGTCGTCGAATCTTACCCACATCTGGTTTTCGACATCGTAGAGGATGCCTTCTTCGGGAAAATCACAGCCGTCGATTATCATCTGGGCCACCTCCGTTGGCGCCGCGAATGTTATTGAAGGCTCCGATACTTGTCAAATCGTATCCACCGACCGTCAACATCATATCACCTGGCAGCGGCGGCGGCCCTGGCCAGAGTCTCCGAGAGGGTGGGATGCACATGCAGGGCCCGCGGCCTCAGCAGCGCGTCGACCCCCAGCCGCGAGCCCATCACTATCACGGCCTCGTGGATGATCATGTCCGCCCCCGGCCCGAGAATGTGAGCTCCCAGCAGTTCGCCGTCGGCGCCGGCGACCAGCTTCACCATCCCCTGCGTCTCCCCCATGGCGTCGGCGCGCCCAGTGTCCCTGAAGTAAGCCCGCCCCACGCTGACGTCGAGCCCCCGGGCGATCGCCTGATCTTCGGTGATGCCTACAGAAGCCAGAGGCGGGTCGGTGAAGACAGCGCCGGGAACGATCCGGTGATTCACCTCGACGGCCGTTCCCTCTTCGCCGTCGGCGCTGTTACGGCCTGCGACAGTGCCTTCGTAGGTCGCCACATGCGAGAACATGGGACTGCCGATGGCATCGCCGCAGGCCCAGATGTTGGACACGCCGGTTCGCAGGAAGGCGTCGACGGCGATCGCCCCGGTTTCAACCGCAACGCCGGCGGCTTCGATGTCGATGCCATCTACAGCCGGGACCCTGCCGGCGGCGACCAGCACTTCATCCGCAACCAACCTGCCGCCGTCTTCGTAATGCACAACCTTGTTTTCTCCGTCCATGGAGACGCCTTTCACTGCGGCGCCCAGGTTCAGTTCGATGCCTTCGCTTTCAAGGATCTCGGCCAGTCCCGACGTTATCTCGGCGTCCTCGCGGTTGAGCAAGACCGGAGCCGCCTCGAAAATGGTGACTCGTGTGCCCAGGCGCGAATAGATCTGGGCGAATTCGCAGCCTACGGCCGAACCGCCGATGATCGCCAGTGACTCAGGCTGCCTGTCCGGGTTGACAGCCTCCCGGCTGGTCCAGCAGCCGCAATCGGCCAGGCCGTCGATGCCGGGAATCAGCGGTCGCGCGCCGGTGGCGATCACGAATCGTCCAGCGGTCAGCCGTTCATCATCCACCTGAATCTCATTATTTGAGAGGAAGCGCGCTTCCCCCTTTACCAGTTCTATCCCGCGTCGCTCCATCTTTCTGCCGCCGACGGAATTGGCTTTCACGATGCGGTCCTTGCGTAAGAATATGGCTCCGAAGTCGGGCAGCATCTCTCCCGGTTGCAGGCCGAATTCCGCGGCGCGGGTGGAAAGGTGTGTTATCTCTGCGGACCTGACCAGGGCCTTGACGGGCAGGCAGCCCTGGTTCAGTCAGGTGCCGCCCAGTTTCTCGCGCTCGACAACCGCTACCGTTGCTCCGCTGCGGCGCGCCTTGTAGGCGGCGGCGGCCCCTGCGGGGCCGCCGCCGATGACGATTATGTCGAAGTGGCTGTCATGCCTGCCTGCCAAGAATCAACCCCCTGCCGGAATCGATAGAGCCGCCGGAGCCGGATACTAAAAATACATCACCTGGTCCGCCTCGATAGTCATCTCGACGATGGCGGCCGCGCCTACCATTTCACAGCCGTCGATGATGTCATCCATTGTCAGGCCCTCGGCCTCCATTGCCTGAGCGCAAACCATGAAACGGACGCCGGCATCCATGGCGCGGTCGAGCCAGGTCCTCAGGGTAACGCCGCTGCCTGTTACAAGCTCTACTTTCTCAGCTTCCCCTTTCTTCAGCTGCGAGACGCCTTCCATGGTGAACCAGAGCGCCACGTCCATCTCCATAACCGCTGCGGTTGTGGCAATATACAGGGGGGCATAGGTGCGCTTGGGCTCCCTGAGGCCACTGGTCTGAAGAATAAGGAACGACTGCGTGTCATCCTCCATCGATGCCTCCGTCGGTGGCTTGCAGATACCATTCTAACACCTGCAGGACGATTGCCCAGTTTTTTCGTTTTGGGGTATAAACATATGTTAGGAGTGTTTCCGATGTGGCAAGATGCCGTGGAGGGCCTTTGATGGGTGATGTTTCCCGTAAATTGATGTTTTCGTCCGCGCAGTTCCCGGCATGAGACCGAGGCTGCTTCCGCCCCGCGAACACGGAGCCTGGGTGATCCTGCTGGTGCCGTACTTTACGGGCGCCGCCGTCGGTCTCCCGGCTGCAGACGGTTCGGTCACGCGGGTGCTGCTGGGACTACCCGCCGTGCTGCTGCTTTTCGTCAGCCGCCCCGGGGCCATGACCCTGATCAAGCGGCGACACATGGACGGTGACTTCGGCGCCGACGCCGCCTCGCTCGCCTCAGGCTCCCTGATATCGGCGACGACGGCGGCGGTCTTGCTGTTGTTCCTGTCCCTGTCTGCAGGCTTTTCCAGTCTTCTTCTGCTGGCAGTTGCCGGCGCAGCACTCTTCTGTTTTCACCTCTGGCGCATCCTGGCAAGACGTGAGCGTTCCGTCTCCGGCGAGCTGGCGGGCATACTGATGCTTACGCTCACGGCGCCGCTTGCCTGCTACCTCGCCTCGGCGGACCTCGACCGCGGATGCTGGAAACTCTGGCTGCTCAACTCCCTTTATTTCGGGGCCAGCGTCTTCTACGTGAAGATGAAGCTGAGGGCGTCCGCACGTAAGCAGGACCGCATGAACGCCGGCTTAAAACTCAAGGCCGGGCGCCCAACGCTCATCTATATCGCCTTTATGGTCATATCCCTGTCGCTGGCGGTGCTTCTTGGCTTTGTAACGCCCTCTGTTACCTTTGCCTATCTGCCCGCTGCCATCTATATGCTGCTGGCCATCGTTACCCTGAGGCCGGGCGCCGACATCAGGCTCGAAGGTATCGTGCAGACAGCGCTGGCGGTGCTGTTCGGAGTGTTGCTGGTAGTTGCCTGGGTTGCATGAACCCTGCATGTGCATATTAAAGGGGCGGCCGCCAGGCCGCCCCTGCTGTTCACGATATAGCGCCGCCGGCGGCTAGATGAACAGGCTTATCTTCGCATCCATCGCATAATCGAGGAAGGCGCCGGCGCCGCAGGTCATGTCCGCCTCTTCGATGACATCATCGGCACTGATATTCATCATGTCCAGTGTCATCTGGCAGGGCCATAGCTTGACTCCACTCTCTTTGCAGACAGTGATCAGCTCTGGTATCGAGGGAAGATTGGACTTGCCGATCATCCCATTCATCATCTTGGTAGCCATCGCCGTCATGCCGGGCAGCATTCCTACGATGTTGGGTACCGATACCGGCATAGCCGGGTTGCCAATCGGGGCCACCTGCAACTTGTGGTACTTCTTCTTGTTGACGATATCAAGGCCGTAGAACGTGAAGAAGATGCCCGCTTCCATGTCCATGGCCGCCGCGGTGCTGGCCAGTATCAGGGGCGGGTACGCCATGTCGAGGGTCCCTTTTGACGCTATTATGGCTAATCTGTCTGCCATGGTACTGTTACCTATCCTTTCTTTACGAAGAAGTGGAAGACCTCGCCGCCGTCTTCTTCGGTCGAGCCGAGGAATTCGTGGCCGGCCCTCTTGGCCCATGCCGGTATATCCCCCTTGGAGCCGGCGTCAGTCCCCACGATCTCCATGATCTGCCCTGATTCAAGGCTGTCGATCGCCTTCTTGGCCTTGACGACGGGCATCGGACAACACAGTCCCTTGACGTCAAGGATTGAATCTGGCTTTATATCAATTGCATCTCCCATTTTTTCCTCCTTTAAACATCGTTTATGTTGCGGGATTGGAATTGAGTATCATCGGCCGCTGCGCCTCGCGCGCGGCCCATAATAGTTTAACCTTTTCTCTACCCCCTTTCAGCCGCCGGCTTCAGCTGCCGACGGGAATGTCCTGGCTCGCACCGGCCTCCGTCCTCGGCTCGCGATAGATGGCCATCTGCCTCTGTACCAGTTCGATATCCTCCCTGTCCAGGGCGAACGGAAAGCTGCGGATATCGCTCGCGGGCCCGTCACCGAAAGGCCTGTTGCAGGCGCTGTGTTCACCCGTGCCCGGGCATCCACTCGTTCGGAAAGGATCTCCCGAACGCACGATCCCGTCCAGGCGGGCGTTTTCAATACCAAATCCTACCAGACGCTGATGCTCGTCGTACTCCATCACCCCGGCATCGACCATTCCATAGTCTATCAGGAATCGCGCAAGCTGTATTCTCCTGAACTGGCTGGGGTGACAGGGTTCCCTGGCCTCCAGTTCAGAGCCCTGTTCCGGGTAAAAAGCGAACAGGTGTGAGCTGCCACCCATATCCCGGACACGCTGGATGGTTTCCACCATCTGTTGTTCGGTCTCGCCCAGGCCGACTATCAGATGGCAGCCGAAACGGCCCTTTCCGAAGACGACGGCAGCCTCTTCCATTGACCGCCAGTAAGCATCCCAGCTATGTGGTCCTCCGCTACCCCTGCCACGATACTTTTCGAAAACAGCCTCGGTTGCGGCATCGATCGCGATCGTCACTATCCCGGCACCGGCGGCGTCCAGCGCCTCCATGCCGCCGTCCGTGAAGCTCGATGGGTTGGCAAGTACCGAAACGGGCAATTCCAGTTCGCGGTCAAGCCTCTCGACAATGTTAACCGTGTCTTCGAAAGCCCTCGGGTGCATGACCATCGAGACGCAGACACGCTGGAAGTCGCCGCCCCGGGCCGCCGCCCTGTTGATAATCTGGTCGAGTTCATGGCTGGGCCATTGCACCCGGATGAAACTGTCACCCTTGCCTCGATCTTTCGAGCCGCGGGCGAGTCCACAATAGGAGCAGTTTGCGTAGCAGCCCTCCGCGTAATCAAGCAGCAGGTTCAAGCAGTGCAGGTGCGCGTCACGATAGAAACTTCCATGGCTGAAGCCCAGCGTCATCGCCGCCGCCAGGCTCATCCTCATGTATTCGGGGCTCGCCGTCCCCTTTTCGTTCACGACCGCGATATCTCTTCCTCCTGTCTGCCGGCATGCCTGTATTCAGCGCTCAACGGCCAGGCTCTGCGCAGGATTGCACTCAACTCATCATCACCAAGGTTCCATGATTCCATGAACCGCTTGCGCGCGGTCACCGCCTGCCTTAGAGTCCGCCCGAAAATCGCCTCGATTTCGTCGGCATAGTCCCTGAGGGCGGCGTCACCCTCGCCGCCGGCCGCCCTTGCGGCGGCTTCGCCGGCCAGTTCGCCGCTTATCAGGGCATTCATCACTCCGGCACCAGTCACTGGATTTGCCAGGCCGGCGGCATCACCCGCAAGGATGACACCCCCTTCATGACAGCGAAGCGGCCCCCCCGCAGGAACCAGGCCGCCCGTGATTTTCTTCACGCGGCCGCTCACGAACCCACGGCGGGACATTTTTTCGCGGAAATATTCTAAAGCTTGTCGCAGCTTAATTCCAGACCTCGCCGGAAGACCGACGCCCAGACGCCGTAAACTGCCCGCGGGAAAGAGCCAGCCATAACCTCCCTCGAGCTCCCTGTCGAAGAAAAACAGCGTTTCATCACCTTCGTGTCCATGTTCCAGTGTCACTTGAATCGTCTTGAGAAAATCACTGTTGATCGACCCGATGAGCATGCCGGCTGCTGAACGGGGGCCATCCGCACCGATGACGACCCGCGCCTTCACGTTTACGCGTCCGCCGTTTTCAGTCACCGCGGCCGCTCCGCTCCGTCGCGGTTCGACCCTGCAACCGCTGAGCACCCGTGCCCCGGCGGCGGCGGCCTCTCCTGCGAGCGCGTTGTCGAAACGCTCACGATCGAGCACAAGACCCGGAGAACCGCTGGTGTCTTCGCAGGCGTCAGGGAAACAGCTGCGAGCCGTCCGTACTACGGAGAGAACGGCATCCGGTTTGATGCCCTTGATAGAACGCCCCGCAACGGCGGGCACCAGGCCGGCGCATTGGGCGGGCCTGCCGATTCTCCGGCGCCGTTCCACCAGCAGGACATCTGCTCCCATCGCCGCAGCCGCCGCAGCCGCTGCAGAGCCCGCTGGGCCAGCGCCTGCCACCAGCACATCACAGTCGAGCTTTTCAGCGTCACCTGGCGGTGTCCGGCTCATGGGCCAGCAAACAGTCGCAGATGGCGCGCGGCCCCGGGCTTTTCCGCCGCACCCACGCAGAGCGCGAGCAGCCTCTCCAGCAGTTCCAGTTTCAGTTCGGTCTGTTCATCGAATTCACCCATGTAAGCGTCACGCTCACGCGACAGCTCGTAACAGGTGCTGTTGCCGATATCCACGAGCAGGCCCGGTGTCCCGGCTTCCTGGAAGGTGCGGAAATGCTTGACCATGAAGGCGTGGCAACAGCAGCCGATGAATGCCCCGGCGCCGCCCGACCTCAAAGCGTCCAGCGTTTCCACCAGGTGCTGGAAATCGTTGATGCTGACTACATCCATGCCGACCTCTTCCGCCATGTCGTAGGCTTCCCCTACGCCGCAGAGCCCGCAACGGTCGCAGGCATCTCTTGTACGCTGTTCACACTGGGAGTCCTTGGCGCAATAGGGAAGCAGCAGGGTGTCTGCGCCAGAGAGCAGCTGTTCGACACCCTGGCAGCCTACAAGCGTAATCGCGTCTACATCCCTCGCGCTGATGCCTTTTTCCCTGAAATAGAGCTTGGCGAAAGCGCCACTGAGGGCGGCGATGAAATCGGCGGCATCGAGGCCGAGAAAATCTGGCCTTCGACTCCGGAAGAATCCGTCGATGCACTCTTTCACCGCATCGAGACGACAGTCGCGCAGCCGCGATTCCAGGTCGAGCAGGGCGCGCCGGGGATCGACGAAGAAATCGCCGCTGAAGTGTACACCTCTCAGTATGCCACGGTCACTGTCTACAGCGGCTGCGGCGCGGATGATTCCGCCTCTGCCCCTGTGCAGCGAGTGCAGTATCACCGTCTCTCCGGCGGTCTCCATCTCCTTATCGAGCCGTTCCGCTTCCGCGTATGCGGGAAGCAGCCGCTTCATGGCCCAGAATTCCCGCATCGATAGTCCCCCCCGGCGGAAATCGATGCCAAACGCCCGCGAGAAGGCTTCCCCGAAACATGCCTTGATTTCCTCGCGGTCCGGTACCTCTCCCAGTTGCTCGCGCAGGCAGGTAACCCGCTCCCGCGCAGAGCTCAGCTCCCGCGGCAGCAGTTTTTCAGTGGGTATGCGCAGCGCCCTGATCATCGCCTCCACATCGAAATCCACCAGCAGCGTGCCCTGAAACAGGAAAGCCCCGTCCTCGTAAGCGCCGCCGGTACCGCAGATCTTCCTGCCGTCAACCTCGATGTCATTCCTTGGTCTGAAAGCCGCATCGACCCCCAGTAGTCTGAGAGCCGCCGCGGCGGCTCTGCAGATGCATTCAGTCAGGTCAGCCATGGTCGGACCACAGGAGATAGATTCGCGGCAGGCGACCAGTTCCCAGCCGATCTGGCTGCGGTCGAAGAATACAGCGCCGCCGCCGGTGATGCGCCGGTTGATTTCAAAACCGTTCTCGATGCAGTAGTCAATCCTGAGCTCGTTGCCGGGCGACTGGTGACAGCCGATAAGAGCAGCGGGCCTGGTGAACGAGAGAAACCGCAGGGTATCAGGAATACGCCCCTGGGCCCTGAGCTTGAGCATGGCGGCGTCGAGGGCGATGTTTGAGGCCGCATCCATCGAGCCGGTGTCTAGAAGACGCCAGGAACTGTTGTCATTCGCCTCAAGTACCACGCTCAGGCCCCGGAAGCATTCGTATAGGCCAGGGCGCAGCAGACTTCCGAGCGACGCGGCTTCAGCCCCAGGCTCTCGGCGAGGCCGATGGTACCCTCGGCCGGAAAGGCGATGCCGTTGAGGCCTGCCCTCAGGGCCAGCTCGTCTGTCTTCAGCTTATGTTCGCCGCCGGGGCGTTCACAGCCGAGCAAGATGGGCCGGTCCGGGATACTCCTGCGGGCATGGAGAAATACCTCACCCATCTGTTCCGGTGTCGGGGGGATGGAGTCCTCCATCGGCGTATTCCGTTGGGGCAGCAGGCCCACGAGCACCAGCGACGCGACTGAAAAATCACTGATGACATCGATGGCGTTCAGTTCGCCGTCGATCCGCCCATGGTCGAGACCGATGACAACATGCGGCGCCGTGGGGACACCCGCCTCAATCAGGTTCTCCAGCGAATTCCGGTAGTCGCCCACGCTGACGCCTTCCAGATGGCAAACACGGCTGATGCTCTCATCGGAGCCGATGATATCGATCATCGCCGCGTCGATGCCGGCCTCGGCCAGCGCCGAGGCCAGCCTCTTGTCAGTCAGGCCTGTATGCACCAGAACCTTCAGTCCCAGTTCCGAACGAATCGTTGAGAGGGTCCCGGTAAAATCCATCAGGGGTACGACGCCGTCGCTCCCGGAGCCGCCGCTGACCAGCAGGCCGCTGCCGCCGCGCTCCGCAAGTTCGCGCGCTCTCGCGAACAACTGTTCAGGCGAGGTTGCAGCATCCATATGCCTGAGGATGACCGCCCGGCAGTGGTCACACATCAGCGAGCAGCTCGAACCTGTGATGGATACGGGGATTAGCCGGCACTCGCAGCCCTGCTGGAACTCCTCGGTGGCGTAACGCTTCAATCCTGGAGCGTAGAAGAGCACCTCGTCTCCAAAGCGCGCGCGGGCGTCGGACCACGCGCCCAGATACGCTTCCGCGGTCACGACTCCGCTCTCCCGGCTGAGGGGTTCAAACGGCCTCCTCTTTCTTACTGCGCAGCGCCTGCCTGTTGCAGGTCGCTGAGAGTGCCCTCGGTGCTGCCTCCTTCGGAAGTATAACTCTGCTGGATCACCGGGTCCATGTAATAGGTGTTGACCAGTTGCAGCATGTTCGTGTGGTCGAATTCGAACCAGTCGATGCTGTCGGCCACGGCGCTGTCGACCATCAGCGACATGGCGACCGAGTCCGTGTCAGCGGGCGCCAGGGTCGCGCCATACATGGTGATGGAAATCTTCTGCACCGCCGGATCCTTGAACAGCAGGCCCATCGTCTGCTGCGTGAACAGGGCCATCTCCCCGACAACGGCACCGTCATGGCAGGTGTACGGACGGCCGATGCCGATGACTATCTCTTTGCCGCCGGAGACCTGCGACACGCTGGCGGTGCGCACCAGTTCCGGGTCGCCTATGCGGCGCGCAGCCAGCTCATGTACGTATTCTTCGGTGGCCTCCCTGGGACCCGTGGACGTCCTGGTGGCCGTGGTCTTCTTTTCCGCTTCCGAGGCGGTTTCTGAGCCGCAGCCGGCCGCCATTACCAGCATGGCGAACAGCGCCGGCACGATCATAAACCTGACCATTCCGGTAAAAATCGTTCCTGGGTTTTTCATGTTGGGCATCGGTCTCCTGGTGATTTGGGAACGGCGGGATAAAAAGGCTGGAAAAAAAAGCTTTTTTGCCGGTCTTTGACTTGCATGTCATCTGGCTTCAGCAGCCTGTACGAGTAAGTATAGCATGGCCGATTTTATTGTATAAGCGTAATGTAAGCGTATTTGCGCGATTTGACCTTTGTCTCTATACTAACTTCACTTAAACGGCCAGTTTAAATAAAGGAGATGTGATGCCGGGGAGACTGATTGGTTGGGTTCTGGCGGCCCTTTTGCTGTCGATACCCGCCATCGGCGTGACCGCCTGCGGGGAACTGCCCGACGACGCCGCAGCCAGGGTCAACGATATCGTCATCACCAGGGACGATGTTGACGCGCGGATAGAGAACCTGCGCAAGAGTTACGGCCCGATGATACCACAGGCCGATGCCGACGGCGATGGGGAACTCGAATGCGAATATACGAATTTCCGGAGGGACACGACGGAACAGCTGGTGCAGGAGGAGCTGGAGGCACAGCAGGCGGAGGAGATGGGCATCAGCGTCAGCGAACAGGAGATAGACGACGCCATCCAGGAGACAGCGGATGATGGTTTCCTGGGCGATGTCGACCGCCTGTTGCAATCATATTACGACCGCGGCTTCACCAGTGAAGAGTTGCGTGCGGACGTGGAACGGACACTGTTGCATGACAAGGTGATGAACGAGGCCATCGGGCCCATCGAGGTCACAGACGAGGATATCCGGGCCTATTACGAGCGCAATATCGACCAGTACCAGCAGCCTGAGCGCCGCACTGCCAGGCAGCTCGTCACCAATGACGAAGCCACGGCCCGGGCAGCTGTTCAGCGCGCACGCGCCGGCGAGGATTTCATCGAGCTTGTGCGGGAGCTTTCCGTCGACCCGGAGGTCCAGGATAAACTGGGATCACTGGGGCTGCTTGTACCGGGCGCCCTGACCGGTGAGCTCGATTCGGTTGTTTTCAGCCTGGGGTCGCTGGAGATATCGGACCCCATACCGGTGGCGGGCCAGTGGTACGTGGTGAAGGTTGAGACAATCATTCCGCCTGTCGATATACCGCTGGAACAGGAAAAGGAGAACATCAGGGAGTTCGCAGGCAACGAGATGGGAGCCACCAGGTGGCGTGAGTTTGTCGATGATGTATACGAAGACGCCTCCGTGGATTATAATCCTGATTACGACCCCGGACTGAGGGACGAAGACTGTCTCCAGCAATAGCCCCGGGCAGGGCTTTACCGGATAAACAGGCTGATCGAGGGGGGAATGACTGCCGCAATAGAGATAGACGCGCTCACCAAGGTTTTCGGCTATGGTGACGAACGGACCGTCGCCGTCGATTCACTGGAGCTTACTGTGGATGAGGGCGAGGTCTTCGGATTCCTCGGGCCCAATGGCGCCGGCAAGACCACCACGGTGCAGATGCTGATGGGAATCATCTTCCCCACATCCGGCTCCGCAAGCCTGCTGGGCGAACCGCTGGGTACGATCGAGGTGCGGGAGTCCATCGGCTATCTGCCGGAACTCTTCCAGTTCCATCCCTTCCTCAAGGCGGACGAGTTCCTGGACTACCACGGGCGTCTTTACGGCATGGCCGCCGAGCAGCGCAAGCAACGCATACCCGAGGTGCTGGAGCTGGTGGGCCTGGGCGAGAATGCCAGTTCCAGGATCAGGACCTTCTCGAAGGGCATGCTGCAGCGCATCGGCATCGGCCAGGCGATCATCAACAATCCGAAACTGCTATTCCTCGACGAGCCCACTTCCGCGCTCGACCCCATGGGCCGTCGCGACGTGCGCGATCTGATAATGCGCCTGAAGGACGAGGGGACCACCATCTTCCTGAACTCGCACCTGCTCTCCGAGGTGGAGATGACCTGCGGCCGCATCGGCATCCTCAACAAGGGGAAGCTCGTCAAGGTCTCGAAGATGCAGGCGCTGATTTCCCCCACCCCATGCGTCGACGTCAAGGTGGACAAGGTCACCGATGAACTGCTGGCGCGCGTCGAGGCCATCGCCACCGAGGTCGAGCATACGCAAGACAGTCTCACGGTGACGCTGGCCGGCGAGGAACAGGTCAACGAGCTCGCGAACATCATCATGGACAGCGGCGCCAACCTCCGTGAGTTCACGCCCAGGCAGCAGGCGCTGGAGGAGTCCTTCGTGCAGGCTATCGAGGAGAGCCAGGCATGAAGACCTGGGCTCTGGCGAGATTCACGCTGCGGGAGACAATCCGTTCCCGGACCATGATCATCGGCCTGGTTATCAGCCTGCTCTACCTGGCCCTGGTGCCCATGTTAAGCTCACCCAGTTCTTCCACGGTGGTTGTGGGAGAGCTGCAGATGAAAGCCGACGCCGGCCGCGATTTCCTCAACTTCGCCCTCGGCGGGCTCAACTTCATCGGCATGACCATGGCTATACTTACTACCCTTGGGGCCATCTATACGGAGATAGAGAGGGGCACCATCTATACGCTGGTGACCAAGCCCGTCCATCGCTGGCAGATTGTCGCGGGCAAGTGGGCGGGCCACGCCCTGCTCATGGGCAGCTACGTGCTGGTGATGGGTTTCGCCCTCTGGCTCTCGGTGCTAGTCGGCTCCGGCACCGTCGTCTGGGAGTTCTTCCCCTCCATCGGCCTCATCTGCCTGAACGTGATCACCATGGTCACGATAACGCTGATGTTCTCTACTTTCGCACCGGTGATCGCCAACGCCATCTTCGTCTTCATCATCTTCATCTTTTCTTCCAATCTGCGCATAATCAATGCCATCAGCGAGGCCTCGGAGAATTTTTTCATCGACGCCATCGCGGCTGTCTTCAGACTGCTCCTGCCCGTCAGCGAGGTAAGCAGTCTGGCCAGTGGTTTCCTTGAGAGCAGCTCGTCCCGGGTTGTTACAGGCGAGGCCGAGGTGTTCGCCCCGCGGGGATGGTCGTTTATCTACGAGATCGCCTATATCGGGGCGCTGGTGCTGATTGCGGCGCTCATCTTCAGGAAGAAGGACCTGCGCTGACCCCTTTCCAGGCCTCCACCAGGCCGAAGCAGCCTGTGAGCATCATGTCCCCGTAGGGAGCAGCCATTTCATGTTTCAGCCCTGTCCGGCTGAACATCTCCCGGCGCGGCCCCGTGACCCTTATCGGACCCGCCGGCGCAACCGGCCCCGGCGGCGTTATGCAGCCGTGACCGCCTTCGCTGAAGACCTGCTCATCCGTGAGCGAGCCGGCGATGAAGCGCTCAAGCATCGATTTCAGGCTTTCAGGATCAAGCATGCCGGTGTGGTGTTCGACCAGCGCCGAGATGCACATGCCGTCGATCACGGCAGCCAGCGTATGGCCGTTGCCCACATTCACTGCGACTACGGGCCCGGGCTCACCCGCTCTCAGAACGCCCATCAGGGCCGCCGGGCCAGTATCCATGACTACTACTTTACCCAATGTTTTCAGCAGGCCGGCGGCAGCTCCCATCCGCGTGTAATGGCCGGGCACGGCGTCAGCGTTCCATGCAAGATTGTCTAAACAGGCGCCCGCCGCCAGCGCTTCGCGCCAGAGCGCGAAACGACACCTCCTGTTGCTGACGCCGGGGGCGAAGCCATGGTCCTGGACTGCTACTGCGGCGCCGTCGAAGCCGGTGTAGATGCCGAGGCGGTCGAGGACTTCCAGCAACGATTCCAGGTCAACGTCGCCGCTCTGAATGCGAACGGCGTCGGCGGGCGCGTTCGAGCCGGTTTCATCGATCAGCCTGACGCCCCACGAGCTTACAAGCTCCAGGTCGTCGTTGAAGGTCAGGGCCGCCGCGGGAGTCGCGTAGAAATCCAGGCCGGACTCAAGGTGCCGCCGCAACGCCTTGCTGCAGGGTCCGCCGCCCATGGTGACGCCGCTGAAGATGATCGGCAGGCCGCTCTCCGTAGCCCTGATTATTTGCTGAGCGACAACGCGTGTAGCCGAGGGCACCACCAGCCTGAAACAGTTCTCCATCCCCGTTTCCGAGTCGTAAACCAGGATGTCCGTGGTACCCATGCCCACATCGATGGCCAGCAGCCTCATGGACCCAGCCTTTCCCCGTGAGTGTAGACCCGCAGGCGCCGGCGTCCGATACTGCTGGCCAGGGTAAGCCCCAGCGTTTCGGCCTCATCAAGCGCCATGGAGGTGGGAACGCCCTTGGAAAAAACGACCGGCATGCGGAAACGGGCCGCCTTGAGGACGGCGTCTACGGATACGCGGCCGCTCATGGCGACAGCCGTGCTCCCGGGCTCGAGACACTGCCTTGAAAGCCAGCCCAGAACCTTGTCCAGGGCGTTATGGCGGCCGATATCCTCCCGATGGCAGAGCAGCCGGCCTTGCCGGTTCACAAGCCCGGCGCTGTGCATGCCCCGGGTGATGCGGTATGCCTGACCGCGATCAAGCACCCGGCGCAGCGCCCCCAGCAGTCCCTCAGCGCTCCAGTCGCTGCCTTCAGCAGCCTCCGGCAACGACTCCACGACCGCAGCTCCAGAGCCCATGCCCTGGCCACAGCCGCTGTAGAGAGTGTTCTGCGCCTTGCCCTCAGGATCCAGGGACACCGAGTCGTCAAGGATCACATCGATTTCGTCCCGGACGACCGAAACCTTGACACCGGCAATGTCCGAGGCCGAGGAGAGCAACCCCTGCCCCAGCAGGAAACCCCTTGCAAGATCCTCCAGGTTATCCGGTGAGCAATGCAGAGTCGCCAGTCCCTTTCCATCCACCGTCAGGGCAACGGCCCGCTCAACCGGGACGCAGACGTCCTCGCCGCTTTTTTCACCCGCCGACCAGCAGATGGCGCTGATTTTTCTGCTGGTTCGCTTAATATTCCCGCTATTTGCGGACATTTATGCCTTTCATCATGGCTATGATTATAACAACCGCGCCTGGATTGCTTTTCTTTCTCGTGGTTTTTGTAATAGAATGTCACCAATATGATTCGTAAACGTTACATCTTCATGCTGGCGGGAGCGGTGGTGCTGCTGCTGGCCCTGTTCATGCTCATCGGCTGCGGCGAGGAGGAGACCTCAGAGGGGGTCTTCAAGTGTGATGTCAACGAGCCGAGCATCATCCCGCCGCCCAGCGGCAAACCGCAGCACATATACTTCTACAAAGATACCTGACCGGCCTGCCAGAAACAGAAGCCCATCGTGAATGAGCTACAGGAGCAGTATGCAGGAGAGATAGAGTTCCTCGCCTACGACCTGACGATCGCCGAAAACGCCTGCGAATATAATCGCCATGAATGGAGCGAAGGCACCATCCCCGCCATGCTCTACGTCGACAAGGACGGAAAGCTGGTCGATCAATCAGAAACCGTGCTTGAGAAGCCGGAGCTGGAACAGAAACTCCAGAACCTGCTGAACCAGTAGCTCGCTGCACCGCAGTTACGCTACCGGCCTTTCCCTTTACTGCATCTCCAGTTCCGCATCCGCCATCTCTGCGAAGGACACCGCTGCCATCTGCTCCTGGACGTCCCTTGCCATCGCCATCCAGAAATCGTGCAGCGTACAGGTCTCGTCATCGAGGCCGCGGCACTCTCCCGGCTGCAGCTGGCAACGGTTGAGCAGCAACGGCCCATCAACAGCCTCCACCACGTCCCGCAGGCTGATATCATCAGGAGGGACGGCGAGCGAGACGCCACCGTTGCTGCCCCTGAAGGTGCGAATGAGGCCGGCGCGGGCCAGCGTGCGGATGATGGTCGGCAGGTACTTCGAGGGAATCTCCTGTTTCTTTGCTATCTCGCTGCTGTGGACAAGCCCTCCCCTCGGCTTCTGCGACAGTTCCAGCACCGCCCTCACCGCGTAATCAGCCTGCCTGCTGAATTCCATCTTTCCTCCTTGATAATTTTTCCGATCGACCGTGTTGCTACCACCAGAGCATGTGCTCCAGCTTTTCCTCAAGTTCGCTCTCATCCATGGTCCAGAGCCCACTGCTTAAGTATTTCCAGCCGCTGTCAGCGAACAGGGCGACGATATTCCCCGAATCCATCTTCTCCGAAAGCCTGGCGGCGCAACGGGCCACGGCGCCTGATGACACGCCGACGAACAGCCCCTCGCGCTCACACAGCTGCCTTGTGGACATCACGGCATCCAGGCTGCGGACGATGGACTTGCCGTCCAGCATGTCCAGGTCGATGATGGGCGGTATGAAACCGTCGGAAAGACTGCGCAGACCATCGACGATCTCCTCCGGATGCGGTTCGATGGCGATGATCCTCGCGTGCGGGCGTTCCTCCTTAAGCCGTCTGCCCACGCCCATGAGCGTACCGCCGGTGCCGAGGCCGGCGACGAATGCATCCACTTCCGGCAGTTCGTCTAGTATCTCAACGGCGGTCGTCTCATAGTGAGCCCGGGGATTGGCCTGGTTCGCATACTGATCCAGGATCAGGTAGCGGCTGTCGGCGCCGATCTCCAGCGCCTTTTCCACGGCGCCGTTGGTGCCGGCGCTGCGGTCCGAGAAGATGATTTCCGCCCCGTAGAGCTCAAGCATCTGCACCCGTTCACGGCTGACGTTCTCGGGCATCACCACCTTGACCTCGTATCCCTTGAGACGGCCCATCATCGCCAGGGCGATGCCGGTATTGCCGCTGGTGGATTCCAGCAGCACCCTTCCCGGAGTCAGCTCGCCGTTGCGTTCAGCAGCGGCAAGCATGTAACTGACGATGCGGTCCTTGACGCTGCCAGTGGGGTTATATCCTTCCAGCTTCGCGAAGATGTGCACCCCGGGGTTGCGGCTCAGGTGCTTTAGTTCCACAAGCGGCGTGTGGCCGACGCTCTCGATGATGTCCCTATACACCGCCCGTCACCACCGGGCTAGTCCTCCGGCGACCGCCGGCAGAATGGAGATGACGTCGCCCCCGGTGACCCTGGTTTCAAGCATGTCCAGGAATCGTATGTCCTCGTCGTTTAGGTAGATGTTCACGTAACGGTGGATCTCACCGTCCTCGCTGACAAGCTCGCTGTGTATGCCCTGGTAACGCTCTTCAAGTCGTCCGATCACTTCGGCGACGGTCTCACCCTCTACCTCCACCCTTGGTTCCCCGTCAGCCAGCCGCCTGAGCTGAGCCGGGATTCGTACTGTCACCTTTTCAGCTGCCATCGTTCTTCTCCCCGGAAATCCTGCCCGCTGCCCGTAGTTCCTCAAATCCTGCATGCAACAGCTCGTATGTATCAGCAAGCGCCTGGGGCATCACGTTGATATCGTCCAGCACGGGCATGAAATTGTTGTCCCCCTGCCAGCGCGGCACCACGTGCATGTGCAGATGTTCCTTGATGCTGGCGCCGGCGATCTCGCCAAGGTTGAAGCCGGCGTTAAAGCCTTGCGGGTGCATCTTCAGCTTCAGTATGCTGATGCATGCCTGGGTCAGCTCCATCACTTCCAGGGAGACCTCCGTTTCCAGCTCCTCCAGTTCCGAGACGTGACGGTTGGGCGCCACCATCAGGTGACCCGGATTATAAGGGTAGAGGTTCATGATCACGAAGGCGTTCTCGCCGCGGTAAAGCAGCATGTTCCCGCGGTCATCCCCGGAAACCAGGGCGTCACAGAATATGCAACGGCCGTCCTTCTCGCTGAGGATGTATTCGATTCTCCATGGCGCCCAGATCGGGTGTTTCATACGACCTCTTCGTAAGACTAAAGACCCTCGCCCAGCACCTTTCGGGCTGACGGCTGCCGTGTTGGCGCGCCCGACAGGATTCGAACCTGTGGCCTTCGGCTCCGGAGGCCGACGCTCTATCCAGCTGAGCTACGGGCGCGTATGGCGGAGAGGGAGGGATTCGAACCCTCGAGACGAGTTAACCCCGCCTACACGATTTCCAGTCGTGCTCCTTCGGCCATCTCGGACACCTCTCCAGCTCCGGGACCGTTGCAGACATTCGCTACGCTCCCGAACCAGGTCATTATATCGAGTTTGCCGCCGATTCGCCTGCAGCACAGGCAACAGCAAGGCGGCCGCACGGCCGCCTTGGAGTGTGGCGATTCCGCAGCGCGGCCGCCCTCAGGCGGCAACGGCAGGTGGCGGAGCAGAACGGGCGGCGATGGCTATCATCACCATGGACAGGCCGCTGAGAAACAGATCGATTCCCACCAGCAGTCCGATGACCCAGTCCGAGTTATCCGGCCATTGCGACCAGATCAACGCTCCGAGGATAAGGCTGACGATACCGCTGAAAAGCAGCCATCCCCAGCCATACTGGCCCCACGAGACCAGGGCCATCAGAATCTTCACGAAACCTGCAGCAAGGAAATAGATGGCCAGCAACAGCGTCAGTGCGCGCACGCCGCGTGCAGGATCGGTCAGCAGCACTACGCCGAAAATGATATATACGGCCGAGCCCAGCAGATGCATGAAGAAGCCGCTCCATTTGTGCGCCATCAGGGCATGAACAAACTGAGCGATGCCCCCGATGAGCAGGATGATACCCAGGAACACGGTCATGGTTACCGAGACAGCTATGGGCACGCCCAGGGCGAGGATTCCAAGAACGATCAGCAGTATGCCGAGCGCCAGGAACCAGCCCCAGGCATCATGCATCACCTTAACATCCATCTCCCTGTCGCCAATGAATGCACTTTCCATTTTCACACCCCCTTCGCAGAATTGCTGCTCACTTATTCGCCCAGGTGTGAAATGAATCCTGCCCGGAAAACGCCTATCTCAATCCCATACAGACGCCCGATCAGGGTCCGGGCGGCGGTCCCGGGTAGTAGTAAGTGTTCCCGCAGACATCATCAGCGCTCGCGTATGTGGTGCTCAGGAAGTTGCTCACGCCCGGCGGAATGGCGTACCTTAAGGTCACAGGCAGGGAACCACCGGCGCCGGCGTTTATCGTCTCGCCGATGTCCACCGGCAGCGGTGTTATCGAGACCACGGCGTTGCTGGTACTCGTCGCTACCACCAGTCCATGGAAGACGTCGAAGAAGCTGTCAACAGCATAATCGACGGATAGGATACCGTTATCGTAGTCAGCGACCGACGCCCAGTATACGGACTGCCTGCTGAGACCCAGCGTGGGAGCCTTGCACCAGCCGTCCGGCGCAGCGTGTGGCAGGCTGTCCTGCCCGCCTGCGAACACGAATGGGCTGTCGACGAAGCCGTCGCTGTCGGCGTCGGGCGAGCTCCAGTTGTCCCAGTAATTGCCTCCTGCGGGAGCGGCGAGGCTGAAGATATTGCCCGTGCTTGTTCCCTCGATGCTGACCTGGTTGGCGTTGCCGGTGAAGCTGTTGTTGTAAATGGAGTTCCCGTTTGAATCCAGCACCCGCACACCGTTGAGAATACTGCCTGTAACGCTGTTTCCGGTAACGATGTTGTTGCTGCCCTCGTAGAACCAGATGCCGTTCTTGTTGTCTGAGATGCTGTTGTTGAGGATGACGTTGCCGGTGGTCACCTGTCCGAAACGGCCCACTGATATGCCGGTGCCGCTGTTATGGGTGTTGTTGTCCCTGATCATGTTATCGGTGCCGACGATGCCGACGCCGTTCATCTTGGTGGACGAAAGGTCGTTGGCGATGATCAGGTTGCCGCTGGAGTCCCAGATGGAGATGGCGCTGCCGAAGCTGAGAGCCTGAGAGACGTTATTGCCTGTGGCGACGTTGTCATTGGAGCCCGTATTGAAGCTGATGCCCTGGTTTCCCGTTGCCAGAAGAGTGTTGCCGCTGACCGTGCCGCCGCTCGAGTTATAGAAGAGTATACCGTAGTAGTTCTCGTAGAGCTGATTGTTGGTCACGTTAGCGCCGCTGGAGTCGGCGATGCTGATGCCCCTGGTGTCAAACTTCCTCACGATCAGGTTCCTGAGGGTGATGTTGTTGAAGCCAGCGGAATAGATGCCGTCGCCGTATGTGCTGCCGGTGACGGTATGACCGTTGCCGTCCAGGGTAATGCCGTGGCCGGCGATCTCGATGCCGTCCCCCGCGAAATAGAGGTCCGTGTTGAGCGTGCACGTCTTTGTGACCGCGTCCCAGACGCCGATCGAGGCGCAGTCTCCCCCGGTGGCGTCATCGTAGATATGCAGGTTCGGTGAATAGGCCAGAACCGCGGCGTTGCCGCTGGATTCGCCGAATATGCCGGAGAACGCCAGCGCCGCGAAGATGATCAGCAGAATCGGCAGATAAAGAAATGTCCTTGGTTGTATGAGCCCCATACCCATCCTCCCCACTAGTTGTTGATTGCCTCCAACTCCTTAATATCTTTATATATGAATACTAAGATATTTATGTGATTCTATTTTGTGAACTTATGTAAGTCAATAGGTAATATTCAACAATTTCCTGCGGCAGGATAAGCAATTCACCCTTGAAGCAGCCCTGAAGTGGGGAAAATTCAGCCTTGAAGTGGGAAAATCCGTGGTCGATCAACGTAGGCAATCTGCCGGTATCTGGCGGAGGGGGTGGGATTCGAACCCACGGTGCCCCTGTAAAGAGGCACAACGGTTTTCGAGACCGCCGCATTCAACCGGACTCTGCCACCCCTCCGCAGGGAAACCGAAGTCACGCTTACTCAATTCTACAGGATTGGACGGCGGCTTAAAAAGCCGGAGCCGCCACGGCACTCTCCAGCACCTTGTCGCTGCCGCCGACCAGCCGCTGGAAGACCCGTGAGAGCTCCGGGTTGTCCTGCAGCATCAGCCGCGAATCGTGGTCCGGATCGTCATCGATCTCCCAGTTCTCGTTCCACCAGGAGAAGCCGATGAGCCGCGGCCAGCGGCTGGAAAGCATCAGCGTCAGCGCCTCTTCAGCCCACTGCGCCTGATCCACCCCGGAGTTGCCGTCGGTGACGCCGAACTCGCATATCACTATCGGTTTGTCCGCAGAGAGGGCGGCGGCTATGGCGTAACCTTCGTTCATCAGCTCCTCGAACGGGTAGATCTCGTCGTTGAAGGGCTCGGTAAGGCCGTAGACGCTGAGGCCCAGCCAGTCGATGTACTGATCGCCGGGGTAGTACATGGCCGGGGCGTTCCATTCCTCTTCGGGAAGGCCGCAGCAGTCGAAATGAAACACCCAGGTGATATTTTCGGCGCCCTCCTGTCCGGCGATATCGACGATATGGCGGTAGGCGTCCCGGAAGCGTTCGGGACCGTCGGGGTAGGCGTCATCGCCGTATCCGCCGGTCTCGCCGCCGCCGTTCCATTCCCCGTTCCACGAGAACCAGTTGCCGTTGACCTCGGTGCCGAACTCCATTATCAGCGGTGACGCGTATTCGCGCGCGGAGGCGAACCATGCGTGCAGGTCAGCGTCGAAATCGCCGGCGATGATGTTGTCCATGGTATAGAGCGGCTCGGCTATGTCCTGCTCGCTGCTGGAGCGCAGCATCAGCCTGATGAAGGGGACGCTGCCGCGCTCCCTGATCCAGTCTGCCCTGTCGAGCGGGAAATCGCGGTCGATGTACCAGTCGTCGGAGAAATACACCCAGGCAACCTTCCTGCCCGCGGCCTGTTCGTAGGAGTCGAGGCTTTCGGGAGTGATCTCCGATTCCTCATCGTCGGCGCCGCTGAAGGGGAAGACGCCGTGGTACAGTTTACCCGGCTCGGGCGCCAGGACCGCTCCGCCTCCCGCCGCCGGGGCTGCCGGCGTGTCGGCAGGATCCGCCGCCGCATCCGCCCTTGCAACCGGCTGCGGCCCACCAGTTTCCGCGCCGGCATCGCTGTCATCGGCGCATGCGGTCAACAGGCTGCCGCAGACAAGCAACGCCAGCATGACCTGCTTGAGAGCGGGCATCATCGCCGCCTTTCCCCGAAGAACTCACGCAGCAGACCGGCGGCCTCGGCCGCCATCACGCCGGCGAGCACATCGACGCCGTGGTTGAGGCGCTCATCACCGATGATGTCGAACAGGGTGCCGGCGGCCCCCGCCTTGTCGTCTGCCGCGCCGAACACCAGCCGCTGGATACGAGCCTGATAGATGGCGCCGGCGCACATGGGACAGGGCTCGATGGTCACGTAGATGCTGCAGCCCGCCAGGCGCCAGCCTCCCAGCTGCTGCGCGGCGCCCTGGATGGCCAGTATCTCGGCATGGGCGGTGGGGTCGCCGCGCCGTTCACGCTCATTGCCGGCGCGGGCCAGCACCTCTCCCCCGCGCTCGATGACGGCGCCCACGGGCACGTCGCCCGCCTCGGCAGCCAGCCGCGCCTGCTCAAGCGCCAGCTGCATCATCGCAGCATCGATGCCGCCGGCGGCGGCTGTGGTGGATTCTCTCTTGTCGCCCTGCAGCCTCACCATGGGCTGATTCTGGGGGAGTCCTGCAGCAAATGCAACCATGTTCTCCGGCGGATACATCACGAGACGGATGCAAGCGCGTCCCCCAAAGTGTTACGTACCCGGAGGGTCAGTCGAGGTCGAGGCCGAGGACCTCGTTGAAATATCCATTGTAGAGCACGCGCTGGGAGGTAATGACGTGGTCCGTCGCCGGCGTCGTCGTGCCCGCATTGTATGCCCGC
>JAJRYJ010000043.1 GCA_024275795.1 Actinomycetes bacterium
CCCACGGCTTCAAGAACGAGGGCGACGTCCTGGTGCTCATGGGCGACGCCCGCCCGGCGGTGGACGGCTCCGAGTACCAGTTATATATACACGGCGAGAACGCCGGCCGCATCCCCGATGTGGACCTGGAGGCGGAAAAAAGTGTGCAGGAAGTGGTAAGAACGGCTATCCTTGAAGGTGTGATAAGCAGCGCCCACGACGTCAGCGACGGTGGCCTCGCCTGCTGCGTCGCCGAGTCGGCCATCGAGGGCGGCCTCGGCGCCGTCGTCGACATGGAGAGCGGCGCTTTCGCCGCCGCAGGCGGGACGACGGCCGGAGCCGGCGAGGCGCCCGGCAGGGCCGAGGCGCCGCGGGCGGATCTGCTGCTGTTCGGCGAGGCGCCCGGGCTGGTGCTGGTGAGCGTCCCCGAGGGGGATTTCGAGCGCTTCAGCGACCTGGCCGCCCAGGTGCCCTACGCCGTCATCGGCCGCGTGGGCGGCGAGCGGCTGGTCTTCAGGGTGGGCGGCGCGAAGGCGGAAGCCTGCGCCGGCGGGCGGCAGCTCATCGACCTGCCGCTGGCGGAGGCCGGGCGCGCCTGGGGCGAGGCGCTGGAGAAGATCCTGGACGCGGCCGGGACCGGCGCCGCGGGCGCCGACGACGCCGCCGACGACCATGAAGGGTAAAGGGAGCATGATGCGACTTTCGGACAAGCCCGAGGAGGCCTGTGGCATCTTCGGCGTAGTGGCGCCGGGCCGCGAGGTCAGCCGGCTGGCCTTCTTCGCCCTTTTCGCCCTGCAGCACCGCGGGCAGGAGAGCGCCGGCATCGCCGTCTCCGACGACGGCCACCTCACCGCCATCAAGGATATGGGTCTGGTCTCCCAGGTCTTCAAGGAAGAGACCCTGAAAAGCCTCTCGGGCCAGGCGGCCATCGGCCACGTGCGTTATTCCACCACCGGCTCCACCCGCTGGGCCAACGCCCAGCCGGTCTGTCACAACCGCAACGGCCACACCCTGGCCCTGGGACATAACGGCAACATTGTCAACACGGCGGAGCTGCGGGAGCAGATGGGCCCCCTGGGCGAGAAGCTCACCTCCAGCAGCGACAGCGAGCTGATGGCGGTAATGATAGCCAGCCACCCGGCGGACGACATCCGCGATGCCGTGGTGGACGTCATGCCCAGGATACGCGGCGCCTTCTCGGTCATCATGCTCAACCAGGGCACGGTCATCGGCTTCCGCGACCCCTGGGGCATCCGCCCCCTCTGCGTCGGCAAGCTGGAGGACGGCAACTACGCCCTCTCCTCCGAGACCTGCGGCCTGGACATCATCGGCGCCGAGTTCCTCCAGGAGATAAAGCCGGGCCAGATGGCAATCATCAAGGAGGGCTCCCTGGAGCTCAAGCAGGTCATCGAGCCGGCGGAGCGCCAGGGTCTCTGCGTCTTTGAATTCATCTATTTCGCGCGGCCCGACTCGGTGCTGGAGGGCAAGACCGTGTCGCAGACGCGCATCCGCATGGGAGAGGAGCTGGCGCGCGAATCCGGCGTCGAGGCGGACATGGTCATCCCCATACCGGACACGGGCACGCCGGCGGCCATCGGCTTCGCCCGCGCCAGCGGCATCCCCTACGGCGAGGGCCTGATCAAGAACCGCTACATCGGCCGCACCTTCATCCAGCCGGACCAGACCCTGCGGGAGCACGGCATCCGCATGAAACTCAACCCGCTGGGCGAGTTGATAAAAGGCAAGAGCCTGGTGGTGGTGGACGACTCCATCGTCCGCGGCAACACCACCAGCAAGATAGTGCGCATGCTCTACGACGCCGGCGCCCGCGAGGTGCACCTGCGCATCAGCTCGCCGCCCATCACCCATCCATGTTTCTACGGCATCGACACCGCCACCAGCACCGAACTTATCGCCTCCTCCAAGAAGGTCTCACAGATACGCGACCACGTGGGGGCCGATTCCCTGGAATACATCACCCTGAACGGACTGCAGCGGGCCCTGGGCATGCCGGCGGACCGTTTCTGCCGCGCCTGCTTCACGGGAAACTACCCCGTCGACGTGCCGGATGAACTGAAGATGAGCAAGCACAGGTTCGAGCAGGTGGAGAAGGAGCCGGCGCTGTGAGCGCGCAGGACACACGGGGCAAACCGCTGACCTACGCGGACTCCGGCGTCGACATTGACGCGGGGGCCGAGGTGGTGGAGCGCATCCGCAACGCCGTCGCCTCGACGACGGCGGGCGTGGAGGTCATCGGCGGCCTGGGAGGTTTCGCGGGAATGGTGGCCATGCCCGAGATGAAGCGCCCGGTGCTGGTATCGGCCACCGACGGCGTCGGCACCAAGGTGCTCATCGCCGAGGCCATGGGCCGCTTCGACACGGTGGGCACCGACCTGGTGGCCATGTCGGTCAACGACCTGCTGACCACCGGCGCTCGTCCGCTATTCTTCCTCGATTACCTGGCCACGGGCACGCTTGAACCGGAGAAGGCAGCGTCACTGGTGGAAGGCGTCGCCGCCGGCTGCCGCCTGGCCGGCTGCGCCCTGCTGGGTGGCGAGACGGCGGAGATGCCCGACCTCTACCAGGGCGGCGAGTTCGACCTGGCCGGTTTCGCCGTGGGTGTGGTGGAACGGGACGACATCATCGACGGCAGCCGCGTCAGCG
>JAJRYJ010000044.1 GCA_024275795.1 Actinomycetes bacterium
AACTCAACCAGCCCGCATCCCTGTTTGCCTCGACCCGACTGATACAATCGATGGCTGTATCCCTCGCCTCTTCATACCTTGCGGTAAGCAGGAAACACGAAGCTATATTGTTCAGGTGCGGCGTTCTCTGATTCCCCTGCAGATCTTCAAGGCGGGCAACCTTCTGCAATGCCGAAAGCGCGTTGGAAAAATCGCCGGCGCGGAGATCCTTCATTACATGCATGAATAAAGCCCTGTGCTTCAACTTCTGGTCTAACGAAGATCTCACCAGGCTTCTCGCTTCCCTGCAACACCGGTCGAGGCCGACATTATCAAAACCGTAGAAGAATAATGCGCCCTTACGAAAAACGACTTCCAGGCAGTCACGCTGGCTCAGTTCACTTACACCGATCTTGTTCAGAACCTCGATGCCCTCTTGCCATCTTCGAAGATCGCCAAGGCACTCGGCGATTGCAAGGCTGCATTCACAACGCTGTTCCGTGGTGTCGATCTCAGGTTCAACCGACCTTAATATTGCAAGCGCTTCTTCAGGCAAACCCAGCATCATCTGGATTTTTCCTCGAAACATGATCAGAGGCGGGGTCAGATTCTCGGTGCCCAGCATATCCAGCCACCTGCCAAGAGTCAGATGTTCCCCCTCAATGAACATCTCCGAACCATGAGCTTCCAATAGCGATATCGAGCGGTCACGGTTTTCGGCTGCAAGATACTGCTGTATGGCGCCGGCCCAGTCTCCGGCCTCCTCCAGTTGGGTTCCATACCGGATGTGCAGTTGCCTTACATACTCCAGGCCTTTCTTTTCCAGTAACAGATGACGCAGGAATGCGCCGAACATCGGATGAAAGCGATAGAACCTTGTATTCTCGAGAGATGAAATAAACAGGTTCTGTTTCTCAGCTCTTGCAAGCAGTTCTTGTGTATCGCTTTCACCGATGACCTTAGCAGCTATTTGCGAGTCAACCGGGTCGACCACGGAACAATGCATGAGCACATTCCTGAGGTCCTCCGGCTGTCCCTCCAGCGCCTCTTCCGCCAGGTAGCTGTAGACATTCTTTCGTATCCGGTGATTCGTGATCAGTCGCGGAATCTCATTTCGCTCCCGAATGTGCATTTCCAGCAGAACGAGACCGGCCGCCCAGCCGTCCACATGTTCATACAGCTGTTGAAGAAGATCGGCCGTCGGGTCCAGCCCCCAGATATCGCTTATCAACTCGCGCGTCTCATCTTGCGAGAAGCGCAGATCACATTTACGAAACTCCTGGAGCACCCCCGCGGTACGGAACCCTGCCATCGAAAGGGGCACCTTATAGCGGCTCGCCAGAATAACAAACATCTTCTGAGGCTGGTTTTCCAGCAGGGTCTGGAGAATCTTGATCGAGCGCACGTCTGTGAGCAGATGACAATCATCCATACAGAGAGTCAAGGGATCGGACATCTCTTCATCAAGCTCCATACAGAGCAGCTCGACAATCTGTCCACACTCCATCTCAATGTCCTCGATGTCTTCCAGCCGTTGCTTGCTCCGTCCGGCCCTGATGCCGGCGGAACTCGCTATCCCATACACCAGGTGCCGCAGGAGTACCATCGGGTCCTGATCCATGGTATCGACCTGGTACCATACCGTAGCACCCAGCCTGCTGCCGGCAATCTGCGCCATGAGGGTGGTCTTGCCATAGCCGGGGTCGGCGATAATCGTCATCAGCCGTTTTCCGGCACTGCCGATACCGAGAGAAATGAGCCTTTCGCGCCTCAACTCCCGGTCAAGGCGGGGTGGGTTCAGCTTGCTCGAAATTACCAGGGAATTCTGATCCATTTATCCTTCACTCACCTTCCTCTGATGGTAGAAAGCCGCTGCCTGCGTCCTTTTGGTCACTCCCAGTTTCTGGAAGATCCTGGTGACATGTGTCTTTACCGTCGGTTCGCTGATATACAAGCGCTCCGCGATTTCCGCGTTACTGATACCTTCCGCAACGCAGGTCAGCACTTCGTTTTCGCGATCTGTCAAAACCTCCTGCGGGTCCCTGATGTCCTCCCTCAGCCTGGTCATGGTGGCCTTCGCCGCCTCCCGGACCTGCTTGTTCTTGTCACGCAATAATTTATAGATCAACGGCGCTGCCAGAACACCACCGGCAGCCGCCAGGGCATGAACGGCATCAAGCCTTACTCGATCGTCCTCCGAACCCAGTAACTCCGACAAGCCTTCGGTGGCCTCGGGTCCTATAATGGAGAAAATATCGAGGAGGTAGTCCTGCTGAATATCATTCCTGTAGGCAAGGGTCAGCAGATCCATTGATATCCTGCCCTCCTGCGCGATGAAATGGTTGTGCCAGTTCCGGGAGGCGATATCCAGTGATTTTCGTATCTCTTCAAGGGCAAGCTCCTTGTCTCCCTGTTGCAAGCCCTCCCACGCCCGATAGAAGTGTACCTGTGTCTGTATATAAAGGTAGCCGGATTTCTCGGCCCAGGCGTCAGCCTTGTTGATATTCTCTCGCGCTTCCCTGTCCCCGGGCCCGTTGAGTCTGAGCAAGCTCGCTCCCAAGTTGAAGGTGGCGTTGACTTTGCCGACCAACCTGCGGGATTCGCGCATTTCTTCCACGGCCCGTCGATCGTATGCAACTGCCTGCTCAAAGTCGCGCCGGCGCCGGCAGTATGCCCCCAGGTACGAATGTTCCGAGTCAGGGCCGAACACCTTGCTGACGCCCCCCCGGCGTATGTACTTCCTGATTATCCTGACGCCCTCTTTCTCGCGCCCCGAGTAAAGGTAATCATGGCCCCGGATGATCTCCAATGCTTCCTTGTAATAAAGGCCGTGCTCCTTTCCCAGGAATTCATTGGACATGCCGAGTGCTTCCAGGCTTTGCGAATAGCGGCATAGATAGAACAACACCTTCGCCCGCATATAGATGACGATAAATCTCTCTCTCAGCAGCTCCGGAGGGTTGTCCAGCCGGAAAAGCCTCCCTGTATCGTTCAGGACACCCTTGAAATCTCCCCCGTATATTTTTCCGGCAATCTGAGGGATGGCGATTTGCCGTGCGAACCTTCCGGTCTCGTCATCGTATTCTCGTATCGCTCCCTCCCACAGCGTCATCGCCTCGTTGATGTTGCCAAGCAGCAGGTTCAATGTGGCCGCCCGATTGATAGCATTGACCGAATCCTGATCTGACTCAGCAAGTTTGATCGCCGAAGCCACAGATTCGAGCGCTTTATCATATTCCTCTATCGCGGTCAGGTAACCGCTCCGGGTGAACTCACACATGTAGAGGTTGTGTCTGCTTCCGATTTTCTTCAGCAGGCGCTTTGCTTTTTTCAGTTTATCGAGCCCCCCCTCAATGTCACCCTGGTATTCCAGTACACCGGCATCCAGCAGGTAGAGCATCGGCGATTTCTCTTTTTGTTCCTGCGGGACCATTCCCAACCACTTGACTACGGTGTCTACCTTGCCGGCCTCGAAGATTGCTTCCCCATGCTCCTGCAGCAGTGCCGATGCCTCATCGATCTGGCCTGCCTTGAAGAAATGGTCTATCGCCTGCTCCGTGTTGCCCGTCTCCGAAAATGCGCGCGCGTAGCGGCTGTGCAGTTCGGCCAGCTCCGCGGGGCCGTAGGTAGCCTCGAGCTTACCGCTCAGGAACTGTTTGAAAAGGGCATGGAAATGATATTTCTCATTGCTGAGCAGGCAGGTAGTCATCAGGTGTCTCTCCACAGCCTCCTGAAAGAAACTGTTGGCCGGTATCAGCTCCTCCCGTTCAATGTTGGCCATGTCCAGCACCGTGGTATCAACCTCGTACATGAGCGAGGCTTCCATCAGCATCTGCCTCATGTTCTCCCTCATGGCCTTCCAGATCTCCTCGGCGAGGAACTCGCTGATACTGCCTGAGGACAACATCAGCGAGGACAGGACATCGTCTGTCCCACAACGTTGATCGTCTATCACAGCGGCCGCCATGACCATCGCTATCGGCCATCCCTCAGTCACCTCATACCAGGAATCAACGACCTCATCATCCAGCTCGCAGGGGCATATCTCGGCGAAAAGCCGTCCTGCTTCTTCCCGGGTGAAGGCAATGTCGGAAGTATCAATATCAAGGACCTGGCGTTGCGCACGCAGACGACCAAGTGAAATACCCGGTTTTTTACGGGAACCGATGATAAACCGGCAGCCCTCGGAGAGATGGGCGATCATGAATTTCACCAGTTCGATGATACCGTCTGATTCGTTTATCAGGTGAAAATCGTCAAGGAACAGGAACAGCCGCCTGTCGCTGGAGGCGTCGAAGCTGTTCGCCAGGCTGGAGATCCACCGGTCCCTGACCTCTCCCATGGAGCCGGTTTTTCCAAGCAGGGATTGCAGTTTCTTCCCCTCAGCAGGGAAAGCCCGCGCGATGCCGGTCGCCAGGTGGTTCATGAAAACGGAGGCATCCTTGTCCAGCTCATCAAACTGATACCAGATCGCCCCATTGCCAGAGAGTTCGTAAGCCTGGGCCATCAGCGTGGTCTTGCCATAGCCCGCGTCAGCGTTGATTACCGTGATCCGGCTGGCGTCGGGACCGGTCAGCATGGACAGCAGCCTCTCACGAGCGATCAAGTGTTCGCAAGCAGGGGGCTTCAGCTTCGATTCAAGGACTATGGAATCCATCGGTCGGTTATCCGTTGATAGGTCGTTCGATAACTATAAGACCGGCGACGGTTAATGTCTATCATACTTTGGTCGTATATTATTTCGACTAAAGTCGGATAAAAAAAGACCCCACTGGAAACCAGCGGGGTCCTATTTTTCCATTCCGGAAAAAATTATACCGGGACTACATTGGAAGCCTGGAGTCCCTTGGCGCCTTCAGTAACTTCGAATTCGACCTTCTGTCCTTCATTGAGGGTTTTGAACCCGTCAATCTGGATCTCGGAGAAGTGCACGAAGAGGTCTTCGCCGTCTTCCCTCTCGATGAAGCCGTAACCCTTCTCGTTACTGAACCATTTTACTGTTCCGTCTGGCAACCTACTACCCTCCCATCTTACTGCCCTGGCACAGCCTTTGGGGGGCTGCACATTTTTCTCTTCCGCCCGTATGCTCCGCCGCGGCGGAATGCTACTACACAAAAACCTTACAACAAGAACCCGTATATGTAAAGTGGTTTAAAAGTGGGAAAAACCCGATAATTACGGCATATTTAGACATATTCGAGACTCACGCATGGCTGTCGCAGCGGTCTCGATCGACGGGTCCGCTTCACGCAGGATGCCTACCCGCATCAATCTCCGCCTTCACGAGTCGCCGATAGGTTCCACGCAACAATATGAAAAGGATTGTGGAATAAAGCGTAAGGAGGAGCAGCAACGGCGCCACTACCAGCACCAGCACCCTGATCAGGTCGCCAACACCGGTGTCCAACGTCAACAGCCAGGCCCCGAGCAACAGCAGGACGAGCGCCGTGATGAAATTGATGAAGGCGATGGCGCTGACAACGGTCCTGAGGATCTTGACCGTAGCCATGTACTGGATGCGTTGCGCTTCCGTCAGGGGGCCATCCACCCTGTCCAGCTCGAAGCCCTTGAAGAAATGGGCTCTGACGAGAACATACTGGACGCGGGTGCGCCTCCCGGTGGAAGTAACCGCCACCCAGGCCAGGAAACCCAGGGAGAGCAACCATAGCACGGCTATCACTGCTATCAGGAAGAGCAGCCATGCAGGAAGCTCGTCCACAGCTAGCTCTTCATGATATCCACAACAATGCGGCCCGGTGAACCCAGACCGGCGAGCGCATAAGTCGCGGGCCGCGAAAGCTTGACGACATAGAGCAGCGCCTGGTCATCCTGGGATGGCACCCTGCTCATGGAGGTCACCAGTTCGTCACCGATGGTCAATTCGCCATCCTGGGCCTTTGGGTTGTCGCTGATGGAGCGGACGCCGCCGAGCAGTATCCTGAGTTCGGTCCCGTCTGCCTCCAGCGATGTCTCGGCATGGGGCGCCTGCAACATCGGCTCCCCTTCCGGGGTCCCCATGTCGAAGACTATCCTGAAATAGGAGCCGTGGTCAGCCCAGCGCACGTCCAGCAGTTGTACTCCATCAAGCAATGTGCCAACTGTCTGCGCTGTTGTCAATCCACTGCCGTAGGGTGATTCCTGCTCGGTCACGGGCGGAGCGTCAGGCGGCGGCTCGGGTGCTGGAATTGGGGCCTGCGGCGTGATCATGCCTTCCTGTTCCGCTGTGGTTATATCCGTATCGCCGTCACCACATCCAGAAGCGATCATGATCGCGACCGCGAACAACAGCGTGGCGAGAATGGTCAACAGGCTCCCGGTGAAGAGCCGGCGTGATGTGATTCTGCAGGTCTCATGCATGAGCATCATCCAACTCCCTGCTTTTGTAGCATGAAGGTCCCAAGAAACCTTGGGATTAAATTTCCCATCGCGACTGGGAATCCGGGTTCTTGCCGTACTCCACGGGCATCTGCGCCGCGTTTCCGTCCCCGGTTGATCTTCCGGCGTAACCCGGAAGGTAATCCTCCGATTCCTTGGGACCAGGCACTATTCTATTTCAAGACGGCGCAACGGGCAAGACATAAACGGTTGTATCGACGATTAACTGCGGTATTTGCGGACTTTTTCTTCGCCGGAGCATGATTGGATTTCCGCCTTGGCCGGAGACTTCCTGGCCAATAAAAAAACAGGCCCCAAAGAACCTTCCTTGTTTACCTTCCTAGACCTTCGCTTGTCCCTGGTTTCACCGTACTTTGCGGTTTTTTACTTCCACATTTCCTCTACCAGTTCTCTTTGCGCCGGTCTCCAGTAAACCTTTCTGATTCCTTGGGACCTGAACCTATTATAACCACTCCTTCTCAATTGGAAACCTTTTCACATGCTGATTCGGTGTCTGTTATTGTAAAAATCATGCAAATAGCGGTATTTTTCGGGGCTGTTGCCCGGTCGAATGGATTTCCGGACTGGCTGAAACCGATGTTTATCCCTTTGACCAGCGGGGTAGTCTGGCAATAATAAATAGACTCCCGGGGAGGATATCGATGCGTAAAGCACTGTTGCTTACATCAGTCCTGCTGTTGTCCATTCTGCTCAGCGCCTGCGGGGACTCCGGGGATTCCGCCGGCGGCGATACCGGCGAGACCCCCTTCGAGCCGATCACCTACGCGGCCCGGTTCAAGGCCAGCCAGTTCACCGAGGCCTCGATCTGCGGCGGCTGCCACACGGACATCTACGAACAATGGCAGGGGTCGATGCACAACAACGCCATGGAAGACAAGCTCTACCAGGGATTACACGCGCTCGCAAGCAAGGAAACCAACGGCGCCATCGACGCCTTCTGTACCGTCTGCCATACGCCAATCGGCACGCTCTCGGGAGAGGTCCCTCCCCTTGAGGGCCCGGATATAAGCGATAATTCAAGGGACGGAGTCCAGTGCGATTTCTGCCACACGGTCTCAGGCTCCACAGGCATCGGCAATGCTTCCTTCGAGTTCGACCCCAGCGACACCAAGAAGGGTCCCTTCGATGATGCGATCTCCCCCTTCCATAAAACCCAGTATTCGGAGCTGCATACGAAATCCGAGTTTTGCGGCATGTGCCATGACGTCAACCATCCGATCAACGGCGTCGCCCTGGAGGCCACCTATACCGAATGGAAGAACAGCCCCTACGCGGAGCAGGGGATCCAGTGCCAGGACTGCCACATGACCCCGGGGCCGCTTGTAGAAAAGCCGAACCCCGGCAAGGCCGCCACAATGGGCCCGGAGCGCCCGCATATCTGGACGCATAACTTCGTCGGCGGCAACGCCACGGAAATGGCGGATGAGAACCATCAGAACATGGCTGAAGAGCAGTTGAAGGCGGCGGCCGCTTTATCGATCGCAGCCCCCAGCGGTGCGGCGCCCGGGGGCACCATGCAGTTCCAGGTTGACATCAACAACAAGGGGGCCGGCCATTACCTGCCAACGGGCCTCACGGAGGTCAGGCAGATGTGGCTGGAAGTAGCCGTCACCGATGCCAACGGCAAGCAGGTTTACCATTCCGGCGGCCTTGACGAGACGGGCAACGTGGATCCGGATACGGTGATCTACCAGACTATCTTCGAGGACGAGGAGGGCAACGCCACGCACCTGCCGTGGGAGGCAGTCAAGGTTCTCTCGGACAACCGTGTCCCCCCCATGGGTACAGTCAGTGAGCCATTCACAATCACCCTGCCCGCCGATGCGGCGCTGCCGCTGACTATCACGGCGAAGCTGAACTACCAGACGGCACCCCAGTCAATGGTCGATGAACTGCTGGGGGACGAGGCTTTCGACGTGCCGGTCATTGAAATGGTGATAGCGGAGATCAGCGCGGGATAGGGCAGGACCGACAAGCACCATGAGAGAAACCTGAAGCAGCAGGGCCGCGGGTACGGCGCTGGTCAGGCGTCCTCGAGGGCGGCGATGCCGGGCAGTTCCTTCCCCTCGAGAAACTCCATGGCGGCGCCGCCGCCGGTGGAGACATGGTCGATGCGGTCCGCCAGCCCGAACCGGTTGAGCGCCGCCACCGTGTCACCGCCGCCGGAGACCGTCAGGCCGTCTGATGCCGCCACCGCATCGGCGACCGCCTTAGTGCCAGCTTCAAAAGGTTTCATCTCGAAGGCGCCCATGGGTCCGTTCCAGAAGATGGTCCCCGCCTTCCCGATCTCGTTAACATAGGCCGATGCTGTTTCGGGGCCGATATCCAGCCCCATCCAGCCCGCGGGGATGGAATCGACCGGGGCCGTATCCGTGGCCGCGTCAGCGGCGAAGGCGTCGGCCACCACCAGGTCCGTGGGCAGCAGCAGCCTGCAGTCCGAAGCCTCGGCCTTCTCGAGCGCCGCGGCAGCCGTGTCGATGGCCTCCTCCTCGACCTTCGAGGCGCCGATATCGATGCCGCGGGCCTTGAGGAAGCCGAAGCACATGGCGCCGCCGATGAGGATGGCGTCGGCGAAGTCCAGGAAGCGGTCGATGACGCCGATCTTGTCCGAGACCTTGACGCCGCCGAGAATGGTGATGAATGGGTGCTGGGGGTCGTCCACCAGCCGGGAAAGCTGCTTGAGCTCGTTCTCCACCAGCAGACCGGCGACGGCGGGCATCAGCGCCGCCACGCCGGCGGTGGAGGCATGGGCGCGATGGGCCGTGCCGAAGGCGTCGTTGACGAAGATGTCCGCCAGCCGCGCCAGACCCTCGGCCATCTGCGGGTCGTTCTTCTTCTCGCCGGGATGGAAGCGGCTGTTCTCCAGCAGCGCCACCCGGCCCGGCTCCAGATCTCCCAACCGCTGTTCCACATCGGGGCCGATGCAGTCATCCAGCTTGACCACGTCCTCATCCAGCAACTCCGAGAGCCGCACCGCCACCGGGTCCATTCTCAGGGAATCGTCCGGCCTGTCCCCTGGACGGCCCAGATGGGAGATGAGGATGACGGTGGCACCCCTGTCCCTCAGATACTGGATGGTGGGCAGCGCCGCGCGGATGCGCGTATCGTCCGCGACCTTGCCGTCGGCAAGGGGGACGTTGAAATCGACGCGCACAAGTACACGCGCGCCTGCCACATCGATGTCGCGGATGCTTTTCTTGATCGCCATCAACCCGTCTTGCGGCCGCTTGCCGCGGCTGCCGCTCTGCCGCCCTAGAGCACCCTCTGGACCAGGTCCACCAGGCGGTTGGAATAGCCCATCTCGTTGTCGTACCAGCTGATGATCTTGACCATCCGCCCCTTGGCCATGGTGGCCAGCGAATCGAAGATGGATGAGTAGGAATCGCCGACGATGTCGATGGAGACTATCGGATCTTCCATGTACTTCAGCACGCCCTCCATGGCGCCCGTATCGGCAGCCCTGGCGAAGGCGGCGTTGACCTCATCCCTGGTGACTTCCTTGTCCAGTATGGCCACCAGGTCCACCACGGAACCATCGGGAACCGGGGCGCGCATGGCCATGCCGTCCATCTTGCCCTCCAGCTCCGGCAGCACCAGCGACACGGCCTTGGCGGCGCCGGTGGTGGTCGGAATCAGCGAGAGGGCGGCCGCGCGGGCGCGCCGCAGGTCCTTGTGGGGCAGGTCGAGGATGCGCTGGTCATTGGTGTAGGCGTGCACGGTGGTCATGTAACCCTGCTCGATGCCGAACTCGTCCAGCAGTACCTTGCAGACCGGAGCCAGGCAATTGGTCGTACAGGAGGCATTGGAAATGATGTTGTGTTCGTCCTTGTTGTACTGGTCGTCGTTGACGCCTAATACCAGGGTGATGTCCGGGTCCTTGGCCGGCGCCGAGAGGATGACCTTCTTGGCCCCTCCCGCCAGATGCTTACCGGCGTTCTCGCGGTCGAGGAACAGACCCGTGGATTCGATTACCACGTCCACGCCCAGATCGCTCCAGGGCAGGGCGGCCGGGTCGCGCTCGCTCAGCACCTTGATCTCCTTGCCGTCCACCACCAGTGAATCGCCCCTGGCTTCCACCGAACCGGGGAAGATGCCCATCACCGAATCATACTTGAGCAGGTGCCTGAGGGTCTCGGGGCTGGTGAGGTCGTTTATCGCCACAAAATCTATGTCGGCGCCCCGCTGGGCCGCCGCCCTGAATACGTTCCTGCCGATCCTTCCGAAGCCGTTTATGCCAACTTTCAGAGCCATCTAACTTCTCCTCCCGGAATCAGGTTAATTGTAATACCCGGGGATTCTACCACATGGGCGGAGGTTCGTAACCCCACGCCGACGGCGGCAGGCTACGGGAGTGCCTTTGTGGGCGTCGGGGAATCCCAGACGGGGTCAGCCGCCCTCCGCCATCTTTACCAGCCGCCGCAGGCGATGGTTGACCGCCGACTTGCTCAGCGGCGGGTCGGCGCAGCGACCCAATTCGCTGATGGTCATATATGGGTGTTCCAGCCTGAGCTCCGCCACCTCTATCAGGTTGTCGCTGAGATGTTTCCATGAATCCCGTTGCTGCAGTTCCCTGATCGCCCTCACCTGGCGCGCGGCGGCAAGGCTGCAGCGCGCCGCATTGGCTGCGTCGAAGTTGGCGCGGCGGTTGGCGTCGGCCTTCACGGAACTGATTATCGACCGCTCTTCGAATTCCAGCGCCGCCTCGTGGGCGCCGACGGCCACGAGGAAATCGCGGATGTCCCCGAGGCTTTTCGAATAGGCCGCCGAGTTGTGCTTGCGTTTGACCAGGGACAGCTGTACGCCTACCGCCTCCGCAGCGTCAATTACCGAGCCGAGGAAGTCCACGTTGTCCGAATAAACCTCCAGGTGTGCGGGCGCACCCGGCTCGCTGACGGAACCGGACGCCAGAAAGGCACCCCTGAGAAAGGCGTTGCGGCAGCAGGGCCTCCGGGAGATACGAGTGGGCGTGCTCTCCCGCAGCGTCAAGTCATCGGCCAGCACACCGATCTCGTTGAGGAACTGCACCAGGCGGGCGCCCCCCTCCATATGTATCTCGAAACGCTTTCCCCGGCCGAGGCGGCGCTGCTCCAGGACCCTGACCTCGAAAGGCAGGTCAAACGACTTGATGAGGGAAACGGCCGTCCTGGCGGTCGCTGACAGTCCGAAGGATACATGCAGTCCATACCTGTCGCCGCCGTGGATATGGAAACTGCCGGCGGAGCGGATCAACGAGGCGAGCTCCGCAGTCCGGCAGCAGGTTCGATCGCTGCTGATGCGGTTGAGTTCCTGTTTTACTGAGACCGTGAAGGACAATTGCCAGTCACCGCCATCGCCGGCCGGCGGTCAGGATTTGCCGATGTCCCGGTGGCGCACTATCACGTTGTAGTTATGATCATCGGCGCGATAGCGTTCCGCCAGCCATTCAGCCACCGCCACGGACCTGTGCCGGCCGCCGGTGCAGCCGACGCCGACTATCAGGTCGGACTTGCCCTCGCTCACGTACATCTTCAGCATGTAGTCCATCAGCGGCGCCAGTTTTTCCAGGAACTCCTGCGTCACGCGGTTGTTCATCACGTATTCCCTGACCTCCGGATCGATACCGGTCAGCTGCTTTAACAGGGGCTCGTAGTTTGGGTTGGGCAGGAAGCGGATGTCAAATATTAGGTCTGCATCAAGTGGTGTCCCGTATTTATAGCCGAAAGAATTGATGGTGATGATCAGACCGCCGGTCCGCTCCGGGATCACTTTCTCGATGATATGGGCCCTGAGTTCATGCACGTTGAGATCGGAGGTATCGATCACCCAGTCAGCGCGTCGCTTGAGTTCAGCCAGCATCTTCTTCTCGCGCTCAATGCCCTTGGGGATATCCCCCTCCGGAGCCAGCGGATGGGGCCTGCGCGTCTCCTTGAAGCGGCGCAGCAGGGCCTTCTCTGACGCTTCGAGGTAGAGTACCTTGAAGGGAATCCCCTTGCTCTCCAGCTCGTTGAGGCAGCGGTCTATCTCCTCGAAATACTCGCCGCCACGCACATCGGTCACCACGGCTGCCCGCTCCACCTTGCTGCCCTCATGAACGAACAGGTCGCCGGTAGCCTCGATCATCTGTGGCGGCAGGTTGTCGATGCAGAAGAAGCCCGCGTCCTCGAAGGCCGCCATGGCGTGGGACTTGCCGGCGCCTGATTCCCCGGTGATGATTATCAGTTCGATATGATTGTGCATCAGCCTGATTCTACCCTAATATCACAGGTAAATCCCCTCCAGTTGCAGCAATTTCAGCTTCCAGCCCTCCCCGCCCGAATAGCGTCCCGGGCGGCCGTCGGCGCGAATCACTCTGTGGCAGGGAACTATCACAGGCAACGGGTTGCGCGCCAACCAGCTGCCCACCGCACGCTGTGCCCGGGGATAGCCGGCGGCGGCGGCCAACCCGCTGTAACTGATGGTCGTCCCGTAAGCAACGCCGGCCAGAGCCTCGGCGATAGCGGCGGCGAAATCACTGGGGTGAGAACGGGGTCCGTACATTGACTTCGTGAACTCCACCCTGTAGCCCGAGAAATATTCCTCAAGGGTCCGGGCAAGCAGACTCTTCCGACCCTTGGCATCAGGAAGGCAACGGAGCCACGAGCCGCCCGAGGCGATGCCCGCCGGGGGACTGCCTTCAGCAAAGCCACCCGCGCCAGGCAGGATGTGCGCTGTTGCGACTCCGCCTTCCCAGACGAGGCAGCCGGTACCGTGGGGTGTTTCGTATGCCTCCCTATATGGTCTGGCTGAACCGGTGGACATAGGCATATACCTCTCTCCCCACCTTGGCCGGAAGGCCGGGCACGGCCTCCAGCTCGTCGCGGCTGGCCGACATGAAGCGCTCCGGCGAGCCGAAATGCTCCAGTATCGCTTTCTTGCGGGCGGGACCGATGCCGGGAATGCCATCCAGTATCGACGAGGCGAAGACCCTGTCCCGGCGCCGGCGATGGTAACTGACGGCGAAGCGGTGCGCCTCGTCCCGAATCTGTTTCAGCAACCCCAGCGCCCGGGAATCGGCGGGCAGCCTCAACGGCTCCGGTCTCGACGGCATGTAGACCTCTTCGAAGCGCTTGGCGATGCCGATCACCGGCAGCTTGCGCTCGCCGATGGCTTCAAGGGCCCCGGTCACTGCGGACACCTGCCCGGCGCCGCCGTCAACCACGATCAGGTCCGGAATCGAAGAGAAGCTCGGGTCATCGCTCCCGGCATCGAGCCGCCTGCGCGAGAAGCGCCGCGCCAGTACCTGCGAGAGCATGGCGAAATCATCGGCCTCTCCCGATTCCTGTATGAAAAAACGCCTGTAATGGGCCGGCTTCGGCAGTCCGCCCTCGAACACGGCCATCGACCCGACCGCCTGGTCGCCGCCGATATTGGAGATGTCGTAACATTCGATGCGGCTGGGGACGAACCCGAGATCCAGTTCCTTCCTCAGCTCGGCCAGGGCCCGTGACGGACGCCCCTTCCTGTCCTCCTCCCGCAGCTGGTCCTGCCTGAAGGCCAGCCGCGCGTTTTCCGCCGCCATGTCGGACAGCTCCCGCCGCTTGCCGCGCAGGGCCGTCTTTACCTCCACGTGCGACCCTTTTCTCTCGGACAGGTACTCGGACAACAGCTGATTCTTCTCGAAACCAGGAGGCATCACCAGGTCCGCAGGGTACCCGACGGCCTCGTTGTAATACTGGAGGATGAATTGCTGAAGGATCACCGTCTCTGATTCGCCGGCCACGTTTTTGAGAAAGAAGCTCTGCCGGTCGCTCAGTGAGCCATCGCGCACCTGGAGTACTTGCACGTTCGCGGAATCCCCCTGCCGATAGAGACCGACAACGTCCAGGCTGTCTGCGCCGATGGCGACGGCTTTCTGCCGTTCCAGCAGGTGTTCAAGGGCCTTGAGACGGTTGCGCAGGATAGCCGCCTGTTCATATTCCTGTCGTTGCGCCGCGTCCTCCATCTGTTGCCCGAGCTCCCGTGACAGCCCCTCGGACCTGCCCGACAGCAGCGCCACCACCCTGTTGATCATCCGCCTGTATTCTTCAGCACTGACCCGTCCGTCACAGGGGGCGAGACATCTGCCTATGTGATAATTGAGGCAAGGTGTGCCGGAATGTCGACCCGGCTTGACGCCGCGGCATTTCCTGTAAGGAAAGACCTTCCCCAGGAGGTCGAGCGTATCGCGCACCATGCCGGCCCTGGTAAAGGGGCCGAAATAGGAGACTCCGGACCGGTGGGGCCTGCGGGTGAGCATCACGCGCGGGAACTCCTCGTTCAGCGTGACGGCGATATATGGGTATGACTTGTCATCGCGCAGCACGATGTTATAGGCGGGCCGGTGATGCTTTATGAAATTCGACTCCAGCAGCAGCGCCTCTGTCTCGGTGGATGTCACCACGAAGTCGAAGTCATGGATGCGCTTGAGCATCCGCGCGATACGGGCGTTTCCCTCGCCTGGTCCGGCGTTGCGAAAATATGACATCACCCTTTTACGCAGGGATTTCGCCTTGCCCACATAGAGCACCCGGCGTTCCCCGTCCCTGAAGACATAGATTCCCGGTTCGTCCGGCAGGGTGTCCAGCAGCCGCCTGATATTGGGGTTTGTCTCATCATTCACCATACAGGTCAATGATAGCACTGGAGAATGCGGCGGAGGCAAGAAAACGGGGAGCCTGCCGGCTCCCCGTTCATATCATCCGTAATTTGCTACAGGTATCAGATCACTGACCCCTGATCATGCTGATCATCTCGGTACCCGGCTTGGGGGCAAGCAACAACCCCAGAACCAGGCCGACCATCATTCCGAAGAACAGAGCCCTCATCTCATACCTCCCGATCACTTTCACCGATAGCGCGCGGGCGATTGCCGTACCGCTCGCCCAAGTTACTTTTTCTTACCGGTCTTCTTTTTGGCCCTGGCCTTCTTCTTCGGCTTGGCCTTGGCCTTTACAGCTTTCTTCTTCGGCTTGGCTTTCTTCTTCGGCTTGGCCTTGGCCTTTACAGCTTTCTTCTTCGGCTTGGCTTTCTTCTTCGGCTTGGCCTTGGCCTTTACAGCTTTCTTCTTCGGCTTGGCTTTCTTCTTCGGCTTGGCCTT
>JAJRYJ010000045.1 GCA_024275795.1 Actinomycetes bacterium
ACCCTTGTCAGCAGCAACGCTAAAGTTCCCCTAAACAGCAAACTAATTTGTCCCCCTAACTAAGCAATCGAGTATTCTTCACCCCTTTTTCTTCCTCTGGAATTCATGATCGAACTATCTGAGATTGACGCCAAACCGCCTCTGCGCATATAATTCCTTCTTCAAGCTTGTACTTTTGTTCACAACCCCGCTAAGTGGAAAGGAGCGTTACGGTGCCTGAAACCAAGACACCACCGGATATCGACATCGCCCAGGCTGCGGAGATGAAGCCCATCACCGAGATAGCCACCGATGCCGGCATCAAAGAAGAGGAACTGGAGCTTTACGGCAACTACAAGGCCAAGGTGGACTACATGTCCATCCTCGACCGTCTCAAGGACGAGCCGGACGGCAAGCTCATCGATGTCACCGCCATCACCCCGACTCCCTGGGGCGAGGGTAAGACCGTCACCTCCCTGGGCTTGGCACAGGCGTTGAGGAAGATCGGCAAGAAGGTGATCCTCTGCATCCGTGAGCCCTCCCTGGGGCCGGTGTTCGGCATCAAGGGCGGGGCGGCCGGCGGCGGCTACGCCCAGGCCATCCCCATGGAAGACCTCAACCTGCATTTCACCGGCGACATCCATGCCGTCAGCGCCGCCAACAACCTGCTGGCTGCCATGATCGACACGGAGCTGATGGAGGGTCGCAACAAGCTCAACATCAACCCGCTGACCGTCAGCTGGCGCCGCGTCATCGACATGAACGACCGCGTGCTCAGGCAGACGGTCGTCGGCCTCGGCGGCTACCTCAACGGCACGCCGCGCGAGACCGGCTTCGACATCGCCGTGGCCTCCGAGGTTATGGCCATCCTGGCGCTGGCGACGGACCTCAGGGACCTGCGCGAGCGCATGGGACGCATCGTCTTCGCCTACGACCGCGACGGCAAGGCGCTCACCACCGAGGACATCGGCGCCGCGGGAGCGATGACGGTACTGATGAAGGACGCGCTCAAGCCCAACCTCATCCAGACGCTGGAGCACGGCCCCGTATTCATGCATGCGGGTCCGTTCGCCAACATCGCCCACGGCAACAACTCGGTGCTGGCCACCAAGGTGGCATTGAAGCTGGCTGATTATGTCGTGACCGAGTCCGGCTTCGGCGCCGACCTGGGCGCGGAGAAGTTCATGGACATCACCTGCCGCGCCGGCGGCTTCAGCGCCAGTTGCGTCAACATCACGGCTACTATCCGTGCCCTGAAGATGCACGGCGGCGCCCCCATGGACGCCAGGGAGCTGCAGAAGGAGAATCTGGAGCAGCTTGAGGAAGGCTGCCAGAACCTGGCCAAGCAGATAGAGAACATGAAGTACTTCGGCATTCCCGTAGTGGTGACGGTCAACCGTTTCGCCACGGACACGGACGCCGAGGTGGAGCTGGTGCAGAAGAAGGCGCTGGAGTTCGGCGCCGAGGCCTGCAATCCCATCACCGTCCACGCCGACGGCGGCGACGGCGGCATCGACGCGGCCCATGCTGTCGTCGAAGCCTGCGACCGGCCCAGCGACTTCAGGTTCCTCTACGATGACAACGCCTCCATCAAGGAGAAGATCGAGACCATCGCCACGAAGATCTACGGCGCCGATGGTGTCGATTACATGCCCGAGGCCGAGCAGAAGATAAAGACGTTCACCGAGGCAGGCTACGACAAGCTGCCCATCTGCATGGCCAAGACCCACCTGTCCCTGTCGCACGACCCGATGCTCAAGAACCGGCCCACCGGTTTTCGGGTGCCGATACGCGACATCCGGCCCAGCATCGGCGCCGGCTTCCTCTACCCGTTGCTGGGCACCATGAGCACCATGCCCGGCCTGCCAGCGCGTCCGGCGGCGGTGGACGTGGATATAGACGTGGAGACGGGCAGGATCAAGGGGCTGTTCTAGGCTGTTCCCGCTATATGGATATCATAAGGGCGGCGCCCCGCAGGGACGCCG
>JAJRYJ010000046.1 GCA_024275795.1 Actinomycetes bacterium
AGAGGCTTGGCAGGAAGCTGGAACCGCGCTTCACCGCCGCCGGAGTCTCCCTGGATATACATCTCGAAAACAGGGACCAGCGACTGTTCGCCGACGAGGACAAGCTGGACCAGGTCTTCATAAACCTGCTGGACAACGCCCTCAGCTATACGGAGAGCGGCGGCAGCGTCAGCATCGAGTCCGCAAGGCGCGGCGACAGGCTGGAGGTCCGCGTCAGCGACACCGGCATCGGCATCGCCGCCGAAGACCTGCCCCACATCTTCGACCGCTTCTACCGCGCCGACAAATCACGCTCCCGGGCGAGCGGCGGCAGCGGTATCGGCCTCACCATCGTCAGGAGCTACCTGGAAGCCATGGGAGCGGAAATCAGCGTCACCAGCACGCCCGGCGAGGGCACTGCTTTCACCATCATGTTTCCCCTTCCCTCCTGATACAATTACCGCAACGTGCGGAAACGAAAGAGAAAACTGAAGATCAAAGTCAAGCGCATGCTGGCCACCTGGGCCTTTACGGCGCTGGCCATCTACCTGATGGCGCCCGTATTGCCGGGATTCGTTGTCGATGACGTCTTCTACGCCTTCTACCTGGCAATGATCATCGGCATCGTCAACGCGCTGCTCTGGCCGACGCTCGTCGCCCTGACGCTGCCCCTGACCGCACTCACTTTCGGCGCCTTTACGCTGGTGCTCAACGGCTTTATCATCCGGATATCGGCGGAGATCTCTCCCGGCGTCACCATCACCCGCTGGTGGGACCAGCTGGTCATCGCCATCGGCGTCTCTGCGGTGAACACGCTGCTGTCCAGCATGTTCGCCATCGACGATGACGAGTCCTATTACCGCAAGGTCCTCAGGAAGAAGATCAGAAAAAGGGAGAAGCCGGTAGAGACGGACGTCCCCGGGATCGTCTTCCTGGAGATAGACGGGCTGGCGAAACCGGTACTGTTGCGCGCCATCCGCAACGGCTATACGCCGACCATGGCCCATTGGCTGCAGGAGGGCAACCACCGCCTGGTGGGCTGGGAATGCGACCTCTCCTCCCAGACAGGCGCCAGCCAGGCCGGCATCCTGCTGGGCAACAATGACAACATGCCCGCCTTCCGCTGGTATGAGAAAAAGACGGAAAAGGTGGTGGTGTCCAGCCAGATGAAAGACATCGCCGAGATAGAACGGCGCCATTCCAGTGGTCACGGCCTGCTGGCGGAGGACGGCTTCAGCCTCAGCAACATGTTCTCCGGCGATGCGCCCAAATCCGCTTTTACCATGAGCACCGTAAAGAACCCGGGAAGCTCAAAATCCCACAGGCGCAGTTTCTACATGTTCTTCATCGACCCCTACAACTTCCTGCGGGCCTTTATGCTGGCCGCCTGGGATATCTATCTCGAACTCAGGAGCCAGTACCGGCAGCGCAAGCGCGACGTGCGGCCGCGGCTGGAGCACCGGGGACTCAAGTTCGCTTTTATCCGCGCCGCCACCACCACCATCATCCGGGAGCTGAGCATCTATACGCTCATCGGCGACATGTTCGCCGGCGTGCCCGCCGTCTACGTGACCCTTTTCGGCTACGACGAGGTGGCGCACCACTCCGGCGTCGAGCGCGAGGACACGCTGGAAGTGCTGCGCAAGCTGGATCAGCAGTTCGCCCGCCTGGAGGCCGCCTCGCAGATGGCTCCCCGGCCCTACAGGTTCGTCATCCTCTCCGACCACGGCCAGAGCCAGGGCGCCACGTTCAAGCAGCGCTACGACATGACCCTGGAGGAATACGTGCAGCAGCTGGTGGAGGGCAGGGTCAAGGTGGAGACCACCGGCTCCGTCCCCGAACACTGGAGCTACCTGAGCGCGCCGCTGACGGACGCCATCCACGAGGGTGGGGAGCTGACGGCCAGGGTGCTGCGCAAGATGGTGAAGAGCAAGACCAGCGAGGGCGAGGTGATACTGGGCCCGGAGCGGGAGTCCCTGAAGCAGAAAAGGCACAAGCTCTCGGCGAAGAAACAGGAGGCGATCGTAATGGCCTCCGGCAACCTGGGCCTGGTCTATTTTACCGCCTGGAAGGAGCGCATGACGCTGGAGCAGCTGGACGAGGCCTTTCCCGGCCTGTTGCGGGGACTGGTGGGACACCCGGGCATCGGTTTCGTAATGGTCCGTTCCCAGAAAAAGGGCCCGCTGGCGATCGGCGCCGACGGGGTGAACTTCCTGGCGGAAGGGCGCGTTGAGGGCGAGGACCCGCTGGCCGGCTTCGGTCCCAACGCAGCGGCACACCTGTTGCGCACCGACGGCTTCGACAACGTGGCCGACATCATGATCAACAGCTTTTACGACCCGGTGACCGATGAAGTAGCCGCCTTCGAGGAGCTCATCGGCAACCACGGCGGCCTCGGCGGCAACCAGGCCAATCCCTTCGTTCTCTTCCCCTCCGAATGGGAGCTGAAGGATGGGGAGATAGTAGGCGCGGAGCATCTGCACCAGGTTCTGAAAGGCT
>JAJRYJ010000004.1 GCA_024275795.1 Actinomycetes bacterium
CCAGATTATCAGGCAGCCGTCCGCCGGCAGGCGCGCGACGAACTTCTCGAATATCTCCACCACCTGCTCCAGGCAGGTGTAATGGGAATGGTGGTCCAGCTCCACGTTGTTGATGACGGCTATCTCCGGCTTTAAATGCAGCAGGGAACCGTCGCTTTCGTCCGCCTCCGCCACCAGCCACTGGCCGGCGCCGTCGCGGGCGTTGCTGCCGACGTCGTTCAGTTCGCCGCCGACTATATATGAGGGCTCGAGTCCCAGGCTCTCCATGGTGTGAGCGATCATCGATGTGGTGGTCGTCTTGCCGTGGGTGCCGGCGACGGCGATACCGCGCTTCATGTCCATCAGCTCCGCCAGCATCTGCGCCCGCAGGAAGACCGGGATGCCACGCTCCATGGCAGCGCTCAATTCCGGGTTGCTGGACGCTATGGCCGTCGATACCACTACCGAGTCGGGCATGTCAAGGTTCGACGGATCGTGGCCGAAGGAGACCTGGATGCCCTTCTGTTCCAGCATGCGGGTGTAGCGCGACCGCTTCAGATCCGAGCCGGTGACGGTATAGCCCAGGCTGTGGAAGACCTGGGCGATGCCGCTCATGCCCGCGCCCCCTATGCCGATGAAATGCAGTTTTTTCCGTTTTTCCATGGTTGACAGTCCCCTGTCGTCCCTTCGTGCCGCCGGCCCGTCGCGCATTCTCAACGACCGGCGATTGCGTAGATCTCGCCGGCGATCCTCGCGGCGCCGTCGCGCCTGGCCAGGCCGCCGCTGGACTCGGCCATGCGCCTGAGCCTCTCGTCATCCGCCAGCAGTTCGCTGACCCTGTCAGCTAGCAGGCGGGCGTCCAGCCTGGAGTCGTCGATCAGCTCCGCCGCCCCGGCAGCGGCCATCCACTCTGCGTTCTTGCGTTGGTGGTCGCCGGTGGCATGGGGATATGGAACCAGTATCGACGGCTTCCCCAGCGCCGCTATCTCAAGCACCGACGCTCCGGAGCGGCTGACTACCAGGTCCGCCGCCGCCACGGCCTGGGGCAGATCATTCGTATAGTCTAGCAAATGATAGTTCCCGTGGTCGCCATCCTCCTGCTTGAGGCGGCGCCTGACCATCTCGTAGTCGCGCCTGCCGCTCACATGCAGAACCTGGAAGGGCATACCACCCCTGCTGAACGCTTCCACGCATGCCATGTTCAGAGAACGGGCCCCGAGGCTGCCGCCGGTAACCAGCACGGTCTTCAGGTCTTCCCGCAGGCCGAACAGCTCGCGCCCGCGCTCGGCGGTCGCGCCCAGCAGCTGCTGACCCATGGGCCTTCCCGTCTGAAGATATTTATCTCCTTCCAGTCCCTCGATGGGGAAGGCCAGGGCCACCCGGTTGACCAGGGGGGTGAGGCTGCGGTTGGCCAGCCCCATGTGGGAATCCAGTTCGACGATCAGCGTCGGCGTACGCCTGAGGGCGGCCCAGAAGAGGGGCACGGCGCTCACGTATCCGCCGCCGCCGGCGACGGCCTGCGGCCGTCGCCGGCGGAGTATGCGCAGGCAGTCGGCGCTGCCTTTGAGCAGCGACCAGAGAAACAGGAAAATCCGCGGTGAGAACCGGCGCTCGAGACCGCGCAGGTCCGCCAGGTCCAGTTCGTAGCCGGCCTCCGGCACCAGCTCGCGCTCCAGGCCGCGTCCGGTGCCGATGAAGGATACGCGTGCGCCCTGCTCCCTAAGCGCGTCCGCCAGCGCCAATGCGGGAACCAGGTGTCCGGCTGTTCCCCCCGCCGCGATTACCACCCTCAAGGGCCCTGAATTTTCTCCTGGTTTTTGCCGCATCCTTCCTCTCCGGGTTGACGGCTATATTGAGCAGTATCCCGATGCTCGCGAGAATCACGACCAGGCTTGTGCCGCCGTAGCTGACGATCGGCAGCGGAATCCCTGTCAGCGGCAACAGGCCCATGACGGCGCAGGCGTTGATCACCGCCTGGCTGATCAGCAGCGAGGTGATTCCAGCAGCCACGTACTTCCCGAAAAGGTTACGGCTTTTCAGGGCGATGCGAAAGCCCGCGTAAGCCAGGGCGCCGTAGAGGATGACGATTCCCATCACCCCGACCAGCCCCAGCTCCTCGCCGATGATGGACAGGATCATGTCCGTGTGAGCCTCGGGCAGATAGTTGAATTTCTGGATACTGTTGCCGACGCCGACGCCGAAGAGACCGCCGGATCCAAGCGCCACCAGCGACTGGATGACCTGGAAGCCCGATTCCCGCGCGTCCTGCCAGGGGTTGATAAAGGCAGTGATCCTTGCCAGCCGATAGGGAGTGAAGATAATGAAGGGCAGCGCCACGGCCGCCACGGCGCCTCCCATGATCGCCAGATCCCGCATGCGGATGCCGCCGACAAACAGCATCGCCGCCACCGCCATCATGATCGTCACCGCCGTTCCCATGTCGGGCTCCAGCAGCACCATGACGCTGGCGATGGCCGGCAGCAGCAGCACCGGCACCAGCAGCTCCCTGATGTTCAGCAGCAGCCGCGGCTTCGCATAGAGCACGGCGGCCACGAACAGCACCACCGCCAGCTTCGCCAGCTCTGACGGCTGGAAGGTGGCGACGCCCAGGTCTACCCAGCGGCAGGCCCCCTTGGCGCAGGAACCGACACCGGGGATGAAAACCAGTACCAGCAACCCGAAGGAGCCCAGCAGCAGCGGCAGCGAGTAACTTCTCAGGCGCATGTAATCGAACCGTGCCAGGCCGAACATGAAGGCCAGCCCGATGGCCGCGTAGATGACCTCGCGCACCAGGTAATAATAGCTGCCCTTGTCCGGCTCGAAATATGCCCGGGCCCAGCTGGCGCTGAAGACCATCACCACGCCCACCGCCAGCAGCACCAGCGTCACCGTCACCAGGAAAGTGTACTCGAAGGAGCCGGCGTCACTGTGCGCCTCGTCGCGCGCACCGCCCTGTCCTCCAGGGGCGGCGGCGCCACGGCCGGCGGCGGCCCGCTGCTTTCCCTTTTTCTTCCTTCCCAGGCTGATCACTTGTTGACACCTTTCACAAGGGAGGTAAAATGCTCCCCCCGCTCGATGTAATCCCTGTACTGGTCGAAACTGGCGCAGGCGGGCGCCAGCAGCACAACGTCGCCGGGCGCGGCGGCCTCGGAGGCGATGCGCACCGCCTCCTCCATGCCGCCGGCCAACACCGTCCGCCGGCCGGCGCGGCTGAAACTGGCCTCGATCTCGCCGGCGGCCTCACCGATGAGGATCGTCTGCCTGACCCCGCTCCCCGCCGCCTCGGCAAGCCGCTCGAAAGAGCAGCCCTTGAGGCTGCCCCCCAGAATAAGGTGGACGCCCCGCTCATAGGCTGTAAGCGCCTTGATGGCGGCATCCACGTTGGTGGCCTTGGAATCATTGACATAGGTGACGCCGTCCACCACCGCCACCTGCTCGAGCCGGTGGGGCACCCCCGGGAAACTCGCCAGCCCCGCCGCCACGTCGCGCGGAGCCACGCCCAGTCCCAGGCAGACGGCCGCCGCCGCCAGGGCGTTCTCCATATTGTGCTCTCCCCTGAGGCCGATGTCGGACCAGGCGGCCACTTTCCCGGAATCTTCGGCGCCGCCCCGGTCTTTCCTGCCTGCAGCGGGCGGGGCGGCTGCATCCCTCCCCATGCAGGGCCCTATCTTGCAGCGCACGCCCGCGGCTGCCGTGATCAGCCTCTGCGGGTCGTAACAGATATGGCCGGAGCGCATGAAAACCATGGGCTGCCTGCCTTCATCGCCGGCGCCCTCTTCGGCGCGGCTGAACCAGAGGCGGCCGGCTGCTCCCGGCACGGCCATGCCACGCACGCCCCTGTCATCAAGATTGAGTATGGCCAGGTCGTCCGGCTGCTGGTTGAGGAAGATCAGCGCTTTGGCGGCGTAGTAGGCGTCGGCGCTGCCGTGCCTGTCCAGGTGGTCCTCGGCCAGATTGAGCAGCACGGCGACATCAGGTCTCAGCTCGATGCTGTCCTCCAGCTGGAAGCTGGAGAGCTCCACCACCAGGATCTCGTCATCGCCCGTGACGCCCACCAGGGAAGAGAGGGGCGTCCCCACGTTGCCGGCGACACAGCAGGGGCAGCCCGCCCGCCGCAATACGTGGCCGATGAGTTCGGTGGTCGTGGTCTTGCCGTTGGTTCCCGTGACACCCACGAAGGGGTTCTCAAGGAAGCGCCAGGCGAACTCCACTTCGCCCCAGACGGGGATGCCGCGCTGGTGGGCCTCCTGGATGAGCGAGTTGTCCCCCGGGACCCCCGGGCTCTTGACCAGCAAGCCGCAACCGTCCAGCAGCGTATGATCCTCGTCGCCCAGCCTGACGCCGATACCCGCCGCTTCCAGCGGCTCCCGTTCCGCCGCCGCCTCCGGCTCGGCGTCCCGGTCGCAGACGATCACCTCCAACTCCGGAGAGACGCGCCTGGCCGCCAGCGCCGCCGCGTTTCCAGAGCGGGCCATTCCCACTATCAGCAGACGTTCTATTCCTGCCAGCACGGACGCGGTCACTGGTCTTCCCTCCCCTCGGGCGGTAAGCGTCGCTCAGTCAATCCCGTTGCCGATCATCTCCCCATCGACAGGTAGAAGATGGTGAAACCGGTGGCGGCAAAGATGCCGCCGACTATCCAGAAGCGCATGATTATCTTGGTCTCGGACCATTCCATCAGTTCGAAGTGGTGATGGATGGGCGTCATCAGGAAGACACGTTTACCGAAGGAACGGTAGCTCAGCACCTGGATGATCACGGAGACGGTCTCGGCGACGAAGATGGCGCCGATGACCAGCAGCAGTATCTCTGTCTTGGTGACCACCGCCATGGCGGCGATGGCGCCGCCGAGCCCCAGGGATCCCGTATCTCCCATGAACACCTCCGCCGGGAAGGAATTGAACCAGAGAAAGCCGACGCAGGCGCCGACGATGCCGGCGGCGATGATGCCCAGGTCCGCCTGGTTGGTGATGAAGGCGATGCCCGTATAGGTGAGCATGGTGATGGCGACCGCCCCCGCCGCCAGCCCGTCCAGACCGTCGGTGAAGTTGACCGCGTTGGAGGTGCCGGCCACCACCAGGAAGATGATGAAATAGTAGGCGATGCCCACGTCGATGGCGTAGCCGCTCATGGGCAGGCGGATGGTCTCGTCGATGCCGCCGTAGCGCACGGCTATCAGCCCCACGACCACGGACAGCCCCAGCTGCAGCCCCAGCTTACCCCTGGCCCTGAGTCCCAGCGAACGCTTCATGCGGATCTTAGCCAGGTCATCCGCGAAGCCGATGGCGGCCATGCCCAGCGCAGTCGCCATCACCACCAGCCCGGCCACGGAGCGCTCACTGAGAATCAGGAAGGGCACGAGCATCCCCGTGAGAATCAACAGGCCTCCCAGGGTGGGGATGCCCTTCTTGGTCTCGATATGCTGCTGCGGCCCCTCCTCGCGGATCTCCTGCCCGAACTCGTTCTTCTTGAGAAAGCCGATGAACTTCGGTCCCAGGAAGAGGGTGATCAGCATCGCCGCCAGGCCGGCTGCCAGCAGTCGGAACATGCCTAGCCGCCCTTCCCTGTTCCACCGCCTGCGCCGGCGTCTTCCCCGGCCTCAGCGGTCAGCGCCTCGACGATGCGCTCCAGTCCCATAAAGCGGGATGCCTTCACCAGCACCACGTCCCCCGGACGCAGGCTGCCCGCCGCCGCGGCGATGGCCGCTTCACAGTCGCCGCTGTGCAGGTCCCGCCTGGCGGAGTCAACGGATGCGGCGCCCGCCAGGTATTCCGTGGAGAGCTCGCCGACGGCGATAATCAGGTCGGTGCCCATGTCCGCCGCGGCGCGGCCGACGCGATAATGGTAGCTGCGGGCGTCTTCGCCCAGCTCCCCCATGTCGCCGATGATGGCCACCGTGCGCCTGCCCGCAGCCAGCTCGTGCAGGTAGCGCAGGGACGATTCCATGGAGAGGGGATTGGCGTTATAGCAGTCGTTGATGATGACGGTGTCGTCCCTGAGCCTGACGGGCTCGCCGCGCATGTCCGAGAGGACGATGCCGGCGGCGGCCTCCACCAGCCCGCCCAGGGGGATGCCCATCAGCATGCAGGCCCCGATGGCGGCCATGGCGTTCAGCAGATGGTGCCGGGCCCGGAAGTTGAAACTGACCTCCAGCTCGCTGCCGCGGCAGTCGATCACCGCGTGCATGCTGTCGCTGGTGAAACTCTCGCTCACCGGATGGATATCCGCCGCAGCGTCGAAGCCGAAACTCACCATCTCCAGGTCAAGACCCGCCAGGTGCGGCTCCAGCAGCCGCTCCCCGTAGGGATAGACAAGCCCGCCGTCCGGGGGCAGACAGGCGGCCAGTTCCGCCTTGCCGGCGGCGATATTCTCGATGCTTCCCGAATATTCCAGATGGGCGGGGCCGATGTTGGTGATGATGCCGATCCCGGGGCCGGCGATGCGGCAGAGGCCGCCGATCTCGCCCGGCGCCTGCATGCCCATCTCGACAATGATGGCTTCCGTGCCGGCCTCCGCCGAAAGCAGCGTCAGCGGCACCCCCACTTCGTTGTTGAAGCTGGACCTGCTGGCTACGACCTTCAGCCGCGGCTCCAGCAGTCCGCAAAGGATGTCCTTGGTGGAGGTCTTGCCGCTGCTGCCGGTGATGGCCACAACCCGGGCCCCTGTCCTGCGTGCCACCAGCGCCGCCAGCCTGCCCAGGGCGTCGCCCGTATCGTCCACGGCGATGACCACGGCGGCGCCTGTTTCCGCCGCGCGGCGGGCGTCGCCCACCTGCGCCATCACCCCCGCGGCCCCCTTTGACAACGCCTCTTCCAGATAGTCGCCGCCGTTGAAATTCTCTCCCCTGAGGGCGATGAAAAGCGCCCCCTCCAGTTCCCGCCGCGTATCGGTGGAGACGGCGCTGATGGCAGCGCCGGGCTCACCGGCAAGCAGCTCGCCGGAACAGGCCTGGCAGACCTCTTGTGCCGTCAGGGTTATCAATGCTTCAGCTTTTTTCAGGGATGTTCCTTGCATCCGTTCCGTTAACCGTGCAGGGACAGCCGGATTCCGCAGACCGGCGTTGCCGAGGAGCTCATGCCCACCGCCGGCTCCGCCGCGGTGCGGCCGGCCGTCCCGGGGAGCCTGGTGACGCTGCAACCGGACCTCCAGGTCGCGGCGCCGCCCACCTCGCCCACGGGCACTGTCCAGCATCCGGGCATCCCTGGACCCGTATCTGGTTTTCGGGGATGATAGACCGCGGTGGCCAGCAGGCCGTCGAGAAAGGTGAGGTAGGACTCAGCCCTCATCGGCTTGTCATTCTACACGATTGGACACCGCTAATCACCCTGGCTGCCTCCTCTCCCGGGCCGAGGCGCCCTAGGGCGCGATACTCAGCTTTTGCAGGGAAAATTGCATTATCTTCTGGAAGGCCGGAGCTGCCACGCTGGGGCCGCCGCCGCCGCCTGCAGGCTCGTCCACCGTCACCAGCACCAGCACCTGCGGGTCGGCCGCGGGCGCGAAGCCGACAAAGGAGCCGATATAGAGGCCTTTCCAGTAGCCGTTGCCGTCCGGGCGCGGCTTCTCGGCCGTGCCGGTCTTGCCGGCGACACTGTAGCCTTCGACGCGCGCCAGCGGCGCTCCGGCGCCATCCACGACCGTCGTCAGGTATTTCCTCAGCAGGCTGGTTGTGCGCTCGCTGATGATGCGTTCGCCCGGCTCCTGCGTCACCTCTTCGCCGCCCACCCGTTTTACCAGGTGCGGCTGGATGGTGATGCCGCCGTTGGCGATTACGGAGTATGCCGTCGCCATCTGCACCGCCGTTACCGACACCCCCTGGCCCATGGGCACGTTGCCGATGGTGGAGCCGGTCCAGAGCTCAGGAGGCACCACGATGCCCTCGCCCTCTCCGGGGAAGTCGATGCCCGTAGCCTGCCCGAAACCGAGGCGCCTGATCCACTTGTCCAGCTTCTCGGCGCCGACGCGCATGCCCACGGTGACGGCGCCGATGTTGCTGGAGTTCTCGAGGATTGTCTCCAGGTCCCAGCTTACCGGCCCCCGCGAGTAGGCGTCCTCGATGGTGTAGCCGCCCAGGGTCAGTGATACGGGCAGGTACAGTTTCTGCCCCGGCGCAACCGCGTCCTCTTCCAGCGCCGCCGTGGCGGTGACCGCCTTGAAGATGGAGCCCGGCTCGTAGATATCCGTGACGGCGCGGTTGCGCCGCTCCTCCTCAGAAAGCTGGTCGAATTCGTTGGCGTTGACGGTGGGCACATTGACCATGGCGTAGATCTCGCCGTTGTTCGGGTTCATGACGATGGCCGAGGCGCCCTTGGCGTGCCATTCCTCCACCGTGGCGTTGAGGATCTTCTCCGTCTCGAACTGCACCGCCTGGTCGATGGTGAGGTTGATGTCGGTGCCGCGGGTCCCCTCGTCGAGGCTCAGCATCTCGATGTGCTGGCCGCCGGCGTCGGTAATCACGCGCTTGCGCCCGTCAGTGCCGGTGAGCACATCGTCCATCTGGAGCTCGATGCCCGCAAGGCCCCGGTTGTCGGTTCCGGCGAAGCCGATCACCTGAGCCGCCACCTGGTCCTGGGGGTAGACGCGCTTCTCTTCGGTCATCATCCCCAGGCCGTCGATGCCCAGTTCTTCCACCTGCCGGGCCACCTCCGGATCCACCTTGCGTGCGATATAGACGAAGCCCGAGTCCTGATCCGACAGCAGGGCGAGGATGTCTTTGGCTTCCATTCCGAGGACGGGCGCCAGCTTGTCGGCGGCGTCAAGGGGATCCTCGACCACGTAAGGGGTGGCGTAGATGGTCTTGGTCTCCTCGCCCACGGCCAGCTCGTAGCCGTTACGATCGTAGATGGTGCCGCGATGAGCCGGCAGCTCTATCTGCTGCACGTGCTGCTCGTCGGCGAGGGCCGACAACTCATCGGCGTTGACCGCCTGCAACAGCACCGCTCTTCCGGTTATCACGCAGAAAAAGACTATGAAACTTAGAAGAATCCAGCGAATCCGAGTGTCTGGATTACCCAGCAAATCGCCTAGGGGGATGCCGAATGCCCGCCGTCGGCTCCATCCTGCAAATCGACCTCGGCGTAGCTCTGCCGGCTGCTGGACGGACCGATATAGACATATTCGACTGTTTCCGGGGGCACCATGCCCAGGGAGCCGGTGGCGATCTCCTCGATGCGCCCCGGCGACCTGAGCTGGGCGACCTCGCTTGCAAGCCGGGCGTTGTTCGCCGCCAGCGTGGACTTCTCCGAGACCAGCTCGTTGTACTCCATGTTCTTGTTGAGGGTGACCACGTGCACCGCCACCAGGCCGATGAGGCAGATGGCGATGGCGGAAAGCCAGAAGCCCACATGCATCATGCCGCGGGCTCGCACGGCAACGGCCCGCGTGGGCCTGGCGGCGGCGCGGCTGCGGCTACGCCTCCCGCGGCGGCGCGGGCTGGGTTCACGCTCGAACTTGGAGGTTATCTCCTCGAAACCCCAGTCTCTTTCGATCGCCCTGGCCACTGCAATCCTTCCTTTCCGTCACGCTCTTCCCGGAGCCGGCGCCTCCGGCTGCCGGCACCGGCTGTCAGTCGAGTTTCTCCGCGGCGCGCAGCTTTGCTGACTGCGAGCGCGGGTTGGCTGCCATCTCTTCCTCGGACGGCGTCACCGGCCGCCGCGTCAGTATCCTCAGCTCCGCCTCGGCGCCGCAGCCGCATTGCGGCAGATCCGGCGGACAGGTGCACTTGCCTACCCGCGAGTTGAAAAAGCGCTTGACGATGCGGTCCTCAAGCGAATGGAAACTTATCACCGCCAGGCAGCCGCCGGGGGCCAGCAGCTCCAGCGCGTTCTCCAGGCCACGCTCCAGTGAGTCCAGCTCATTGTTGACTGCTATCCTCAGGGCCTGGAACACCCGCCGCGCTGGATGGCCGGAGCCGAAACGGGCGGGGGTGGGGATGGCGGCCTTGACCGTGTCCACCAGCTGCAGCGTCGTCTCGTAGGGCCTTTCCTCCCGTTCGCGGACGATGCGCCTGGCTATCTGCCGTGCGTAACGCTCCTCGCCGTAACCCTTGAAAATCCTGGCCAGTTCCTCATAGGGAAGCTCGTTCACCAGCTCGCGGGCGGAGACGCCGTTGTCAGGGTCCATGCGCATGTCCAGCGGCGCGTTGTAGCTGTAGGAGAAGCCGCGCTCCGGCCTGTCCAGCTGCATGGAAGAGACACCCAGGTCCAGGTAGATGAGGTCGGCCTCGACGCCGTTCTCGTTCATGTCCTGAAGCGCGTCGGCGAAGTTCCCCTGTATATAGCGGCAGCGGCACCGCTGGTTCTGGCTGAAGAGATCGAAGTAGCGCTGGGCCACCGGGTCGCGGTCGATGCCGACGAAGAGGGCTTTCTCCCCCAGTTCGGCGGCGACCCTGCGGGCGTGGCCGCCGGCGCCGAAGGTGCAGTCGATGACCCTGTCATCGACCTGCGGCACCATCAACTCCACCAGCTCCTCCGCCAGTACCGGTTGATGCGCTCCATTTGCTGCTGCGTCCCGCATGCTGTCGTTTAGCTGCATGCTCCCTTCTCCCTTGTCGTAGGATTCCAGGGCCTGCCTGCTAGAGCAGCCCCGCCTCCTCCCGCTTTTGATAATCGGCCCGATGGGCCTCCCACCGCTTGCGGTCCCAGATCTCGAAACGGTTCCAGACGCCCTTGAAGACGACCTCCTTGCCGATGCCCGCCACATCTATCTGGTTCTGCGTGAGGCCGATGCGTCCCTGACGGTCCATCTCGCATTCCGCCATCGAGCCGAAGAACATGCGCTGGATCTCGCGGTCCCTGGGATTGCCGATATAGTCCATGTCCGCGAGGCGCTTCTCCGCCAGCTTGTTCCACTCCGTCTCCGGCAAGACCTGCAGGCAGCCGTCGAAGGATTCCATCACCATCAGCTTCCCGCCGTCTATCTGCTGGCGGAACTTTGCAGGAATCGCGACCCTGTTCTTCGAATCTATTGTGTGCTGAAAGTGTCCTAAAAATTTGTATGGCGGCATGGTTGTCCTTGCGGCTCCCCATAATTGTTCCCCACTTTATACCACTTTTCCCCACGTGACAAGCTTTCTCATGCAAAAAAAGGGGGTATTTCCCCTATTTTTTTGTCCAATTTGCATAAAAATGCGCAAAATCCGTTGCAAGAGGCCGTTTCTCGTTGCTTTATTGCAGAATCTCCGCAATGATGGTGGGGAAAGGTGGCGGGTGCGATGTACTGCGTTCTGGCCGACATCCACGGTAACCTGGAGGCGCTGGAGGCCGTGCTGACCGCGGCCCGGGAGGCCGGCGCCGGGCGATTCCTCTCCCTGGGGGACACGGTGGGCTACGGTCCCGACCCCAACGCCTGCACGCGTCTGGTGCGTGAACGCTGCGACGCCGCCCTGGCGGGAAACCATGACCTGGCCGCCGTCGGCAGGGAGGATATCGGCTGGTTCAACGAGGTGGCGAGCGCAGCCATCCACTGGACCGCCGCGGAGCTGGAACCGGACCTGGCCACCTACCTCGATTCCCTTCCCAGCGAACTTACCCGGGACTCGCTGCTGCTTGCCCACGGCAGCCCCCTGGACCCGGTGCGCGAATACGTGACGGACGCCTGGAGCGCCTCGATGAACTTCCGCGACAGGCAGTTCGACCTCTGCTTCGTCGGACACGCCCACTACCCGCTCGTGTTCTCGCTGGACAGGTGCGGGGAAGACCCGGGTGAGGTGCAGTTGGGCGAGCCGGGTGGCGGCGCGGTCATCGACCTGCTCCCCGGGAGCCGCTACATCATCAACCCGGGCGCCGTGGGCCAGCCACGGGACGGGAACCCGCAGGCCGCTTTCGCCCTCTACGACCCGGGAGCCCGCCGGGTAGAGTTCAGGCGCGTGTCCTATCCGCTCGAGGTCACCCAGGAGAAGATACGGCAGGCGGGGCTGCCCCTGCAGTTGGCCGAACGCCTGAGCCGCGGCACTTGAGTTTCCTGGCGGCGGCCGAGCTGAGCCCTGCGGCCGTCCGTCCTGCTAGTTGTCCAGGTCGATAGGAGGCGCCTGGGAGCTGCTGCCGGGGTTGGTCTGTTCCGCCATCAGCTGCTGCGCCATGTGGCCGAAATCGTTGTTCGGGTTGAGGTCATAGACCATCTGCCAGTACTTCAGCGCCTCTTCCTGCCTGCCGCTCTGGGCGTAGATGCCCGCCAGGTCGAACAGTAACGGCTGGCTGTTGGGATCGATGGCCAGGCCCTTCTCCAGCTCCCGCAGGGCCACGTCCGTCATGCCCATCTCGAAATAGGCGATGCCCAGCACTCCGTAGTAGACCACCTCGTTCGGGTTGAGCGCGATGGCCTGATTGAGCTGGTCCACCGCCTCCGGCTGTCTGCCGGTCTCAAGGTACAGGCCCCCGAGGCCGGCATAGGCGGAAGCGTCCGCGGGGTTGGCGGCTATCAGGTCCTGGTAGGCGGCGATCTGCGGCGAATAGTCAATGGTCTCGGACTGGAAGGAATCCAGATCCGCGTCCGAATGGGGCGATACCTGGTCCTCGCCGCCCGCGAAAACCATCGGCAGTATGGCGATGGCAAGGACGACCACTCCGATAGCGGCGATGATCGCCCATAAATAAGTCTTGTTCACTGGAGCACCTCCGGGGGGACAAATGCAGTCTGTGACGGTCTCAGATAATTATAGCGGATAGAAAAGCCGATCTCGTTTCCCGATGTTAAGTATTGTTAAGCAATCCCCAGGGGAAGCGGCGGCGCTGCCTCTCGAAATAGCGCTGGTGGTAATCCTCGGCGCGGTAGAACGTTGATATTGGCTTTATCTGTGTTACAATTTTCCCCCGGTAGCGCCCGCTCCGTTCCTGCCTGTCCCGCGAGGCCAGCGCCTGCTGCTCCTGCTCGGGGGAGTGGAAGAAGATGGCCGAGCGGTACTGGCTGCCCCGGTCGGCGCCCTGGCGGTCGGGTGTCGTGGGGTCGTGCATGTCCCAGAAGGCCTCCAGCAGATCCTCGTACTGGACCTTGCCGGGATCGAACTCCACCTGCACCGCCTCCGCGTGCCCGGTGCGGCCGCTGCACACCTGCTCGTAGGTGGGGTCGGCGGTGGAGCCGCCCGTATAGCCGGCCGCCGCGTCCGTGACTCCGTAGATCTTGCGGAACGCGGCCTCCACGCCCCAGAAACAGCCCGCCGCGAATGTCGCTTTCTCGCTTGCCATGAGAGAGCCCGTCCCCGGCTCACATGCCCTGGTCGAAGATGCCCAGGTAGAGGTCCAGCAGGTTCTCCCCCACGAACAGGGCGATGAGGCCGCCGACGGCGAGGAAGGGGCCGAAGGGCACGCGGCTCTTGCGCCCCTTGCGTCCCGCGACCATCAGGCCGACGCCCACGATTGCCCCCAGCAGGAATCCGAGGAACAGCGCCACCAGCACCGCCTTGCCCAGATAGAAACCCATCATTCCCGCCAGCTTCACATCCCCCATCCCCATGCCGCCGGGCTTGATGAAGGCGATGAGGAAGAAGAAGGCGGCGCTGGCCCCACCCGCCACCAGTATCTCCAGCCAGCGGGAGGGCTCGATGGCGATGGTGGCCGCGAGTCCGATGACCGCCGCCGGCAGGACGATGACGTTGGGGATTATATAGTGCTCCAGGTCGATGAAGAAGACGGCTATCAGCAACGAGATGAACAGCAACGCCGGCAGCAGCAGGGGCTCGGGGCCGAAATACCAGCCCGCCAGCGCGTAGAGGGCGGCGTTGCCGAACTCCACCAGCGGGTAGCGGACGGGAATGCGCTCGCCGCAGTTCCGGCATCGGCCCCGCAGCAGCGCGTAGCTCGCCAGGGGGATGTTGTCGTACCACTTGAGCGGCTGCTCGCAGCCGGTGCAGTGGGAGCCGGGCCAGGCCAGTGAGCGCAGCTGCGAGCGCCAGTCGTCCCCGCGGGGAATGCGGTAGATGACCACGTTGAGGAAGCTGCCGATGACAGCTCCGAATATGAAAAGGATAACCGGGATCAGGGCCATGGGCTCTGCGGGCGCCTCGGGCCCGCTCCTATCTGGTCGGCTCCAGCACGACTATCTTCGGGCTGGACGGCAGGTTATCCTTCGAGAACTCGACCGCACCGGCGCCCGCATGGTCCACATCCGGCTTCCCCGCGAGGAACGGCTCCACCGTGTCGATGTCGAACTTGCACTTGTCGTTGCGGAAGTGCATCGGTATCGCCACCGGCGGGTGCAGCTGCTGCCAGACCCGGGTGGCCGTGGGCGCGTCGATGGTGAAGTTGCCCCCCACCGGCAGCAGCAGCAGGTCCACGGGGCCGATCTCCGCCACCTGTTCCGGCGAGAGTTCGTGACCGAGGTCGCCCAGGTGACAGATGCTGAGGCCGTCGACGGTGATCACGGAGACCATGTTGTCTCCCCTGAGGGCGCCCGCTTCCGTATCATGGAAGGTGGGAACGCCGCGGATGCCGAAGTCCGCCACCTGCCGCGACTCCGGCGTCGATACGATTATCGGCGTGCCGGAAACGGCTTCGACATTGCCATGATCCGCGTGCCCGTGGCTTACCAGCACCACATCGGCGCTTTCGTCAATCGGTGCGTAGAACAGTGAGTCGGGATAGGCCTGCGTGTCATAAGGGTCGGTCAGGAGGGTGGCGCCGCTGTCGGCGCTGATGAGAAAACTGCTGTGTCCCAGCCACTCGATGTTCATTCCGGCCTCCTCTCTTCAGCAACAACGTTAGTATACCCGCCCGTACTCCAGGCTCACATCGTCCCCGCTCGCCGGGTTTGCACCGTCCCCGGCCGCCGGCATCACATCTCGTCCGGCAGCTGCCGCAGTTCCTTCAGCGAGAAAACGGGACCATCGACACAGACGTACCTCGGCCCCACGTTGCAGCGCCCGCAGTGGCCGATGCCGCACTTCATCCTGCGCTCGAGGGTGGTGTAGACCTGCTCCTCCCCGAAGCCCATCTTCTCCAGGCTCTCCAGCACATACCTGATCATGATCGGCGGCCCGCAGGTGACGGCGATGCTGTTCTCCGGCGAGGGGTGCTCCTCCTCCAGCACCGAGGGGACGAGGCCGACGCGCCCCTGCCATTCCGGATGCTACGTGTCCACGGAGGTCACGAAGTCGATGTCGCTGCCCGCCTCCCACTGGCGGCAGTCGTCCAGGTAGCAGACGTCCTTCGGCGTGCGGGCACCGTAGATGAGCTGCAGGCCGCCGTAGTCATCACGGTGGTCCTCCAGGTACATGAACAGGGAGCGCAGCGGCGCCATGCCGATGCCGCCGCCGATGACGACGATGTTCCTGCCCTTCCAGTCGTCCGTAGGGAAGGTGTTGCCCATGGGGGCGCGCACGGCCACGCGGTCGCCGGCCCTCAGTTCGTGGATAGCCGTGGTGACCACGCCGGTCTTCATCACCGAGAACTGGAAATATTCCCGCTGGGACGGCGGCGAGGCGATGGCGAAGGTGGCTTCGCCGGCCCCAGGCACGCTCAGCTGCCCCACCTGTCCCTGCAGGAAGCTGAATGATTGCATCAGGGACTCGTCGTCGAAGGCCAGCCGCAGGGACTTGATGTTGGGCGTCTCGGTGATCACGTCGAGCACCGTGGCCGGTTCGGGCCGGAGCGGCTCGCTGGCCTTGATGCCCTCGCGGGGGATGGTGGACATCAACGCTCACCCGCCCCTCTGAGAACATCACGGATGTCCAGCCCCACGGGACAGCCGCGGATGCAGCGGCCGCAACCGGTGCAGAGCGTCGTGCCCTGGTTCTCGGGATAGTAGCTGAACTTGTGGCCGATACGGTTGCGGTAGCGGTGGGCGATGGTGGGGCGCGGGTTGTGGCCTGACGTCTCCAGCGTGTAGAGATAGAACATGCAGGCATCCCAGCTGCGGCAGCGCTCGCCGTCGCGGCTACCGCGCATCTCGTCGAAGATGTTGAAGCAGTAACAGGTGGGGCAGGCATAGGTGCAGTAACCGCAGGATACGCAGCGCTCCGTGGCCCGCTCCCAGAAATCCATATCGGAGAAGATCTCCAGCAGCTTCGTGTTCAGGGTGCCGAAGGGGACCCTGTCCGTCTCCGCCAGCTCCGGCAGCGGCTGCTCCGATTCCTCCCAGATGTCAAGCACAAGCAGCGCCTCGCCCCTGTCGCTGACGCCGCGGGCGAGATAGCCGCCCTCCACCGGGTAGAGGATGAGGTCCGAGCCCTCGGTAGATGCGGGCCCCTCCGCCCAGGAGGAACAGAAACAGGCGGCGTCGCAACTGGTGCAGGCCAGGGTTACCACCGTCAGCGCGGCGCGGCGCGCCCTGTAGAGCGGGTCGTTATAGGCCTCACCGGGCTCCAGCCCGAAAAGGGCGTCCAGCACTGTCAACGAACGGGCGTCGCAGGCGCGGGCGCCGAAAAGCACCGTGGCCGCGCCGGGCGCTTCCCCTGCGCCGTCAGCATCCGACGCGCCGCCGGCGCCTGGCACGCCGCGCGCGTCACCGATCTCCAGCCGCTCGCAGTCCACGGCCATGCTGTAGCTGAAGGAAAACAGCGGTTCGGACCCGGGCATCACCAGCTTCTTGGGCGAGACCTGCGTGAAGCGCTCCAGGTCCACCTCGGCCCCGGGCTCCCAGGGCAGGAACAGCAGCGTGTCCGCCGAGTCCTCCGGAACCAGCGGCGCCCAGACACGCGCGTCGCGCGCCAGCAACCCGAGCAGGTCCGGTATCTTTTTCGCGGCAATGAACTTCATTCTTCATCACCCCAGAGGTCCTTCTCGATGCTGAAGGTCTGCATCGGCGGCCGCGCCCTCAGGCTGTCGCCGGCGCGGTAGCCGAACATATCCTCGATGGCCCTGTTCTGTTCATCCATCAGCAGCATCAGCGGGATGCCTACGGGGCAGGCCCGCTCGCATTCGCCGCAGCCGGTGCAGCGCCCCGCCAGGTGGCTGACGCGGATATGCTGTATCATCTCCGACTCCCTGGCGTTGACCTCGCCCCCGGCCCAGTGGGGCACCTGCGTCTGCATGATGCAGATATCGCGGCAGAAGCACATGGGACAGACCTCGCGGCAGGCATAACAGCGGATGCAGCGCGAGAACTGTTCACGCCAGAAGGCGCGGCGCTCGGCAGGAGCAAGGTCCTCGAGCATGGCGCTGAGCGGGTGCGGCTCCTCGCGTCCGCCGGAGATCTCTCCCGCCGGGCCGCCGGCGCTTTCGCCCACGAACAGGTCATAGATATCCGGGTCAGCCTCCAGGCAGCCGTGGCACTTGCGCGCCAGGAAATCCTCCCGCGGCCCGCGCTCACCGCCCAGCTCAAGGGAATCGCCCCGGTCGTCTATCTCGACGCCGTAACCGAAGCGGCGCCAGATCTTCTTGACGTCGAGGATTGAGCCGCAGCCGACGCCGATCACCTTCAGGTCTTCGCGCTCCGCCTCGTGCTCGATGATCAGCTCGACGACGCTGCGGGCGTCGCAGCCCTTGGCGACGATACCCAGCCTGCGGCCCTTGAGTCTTGGCAGGTGCACCGCCAGGTTATGAACACAGGTGGAGTCGAAGACGGCCGCTTCGGCCTCCTCTTCCGTATGGAAACGGGCGGGCGCCGCCACCCCGGTGGCCGGGTCCCGCACCCAGCCGAGCACCAGCTCCACGTCCTTGAGCGTCTGTTTGATTGTTGTTACCAGATCAGCCACCGCCGCCTCCCGCGACAGTCGCCCCCAGCCTGCCCAGGGACTCGATGTCCGTCGTGAAAGCCTGTACGACATCCGCCCAGCGGGCTCCCTCGGAGGCGCTCACCCAGGTGTACTGGAAACGCTCGGGCTCGATGCCGCGCACGGCCAGCATCCGCTTCAGCAGCTCCAGCCGCCGCCGGGCGTAATAGTTGCCGTCGTTGTAGTGACAGTCGCCGGGGTGGCAGCCGCTGACCAGCACGCCGTCGGCCCCCTCCTGGAAGGCTTTCAGCACCAGCAGCGGGTCCATGCGCCCGGTACAGGGCAGGCGGATGATACGCACCTGTGACGGCTGCAACATGCGCGAGGTACCAGCCATATCCGCCCCGGCATAGGAACACCAGTTGCAGAGGAAGGCCACCAGCTTCAGATCGGCCCTGTCTGCGTCTGTCGCGTTCACAGCGCCCCCGTCCGCCCTGTCTGTTTCCCCATTCAACGCAGCACCTCCACCACTTCCGATATCAGCTGATTGTCAGTATACCCGCGCAGCGAGACCACTGACGGCGGGCAGGCGACGTTGCAGATGCCGCAGCCCTGGCAGAGCGACTCGATGATGATGGCCACCTGGCGCCCGTCGCGCAGTTTCTGCTTCTCGATGGCCTTGTAGGGGCAGACCTCTATGCACTTCCAGCAGCCGATGCAACGCATGTGGTTGACCTCCGCCACCATGGGGCTGGTCTCCATCTCGTCGCGCGACACCAGGCCGATGACCTTGGCGGCGGCGGCGCTGGCCTGGGCCACCGTGTCGGGAATATCCTTGGGGCCCTGGCAGGTCCCAGCCAGAAAGATGCCGCCGGTGGTGGTCTCCACCGGGCGCAGCTTCGGATGGCTCTCCGAGAGGAAGTCGAACTGGTCATAGGGGATGTTCAGCCGTTGCGCCAGTTCGGCCGCCCCGTCAGAGGCGGTGAAACCGGTGGCCAGCACCACCAGGTCCGCGGCCACCTCCAGCTGCTGCCCCGAGAGCGTGTCGGCGCCCATCACCATCAGCTTGCCGTCCAGGGGATAGATCTTGCCCACGCGGCCGCGCAGGTATATGGCGCCGGCGTCCCGCTGGGCGCGGCGGTAGAACTGCTCATAGTCCTTGCCTACGGCGCGCATGTCCATGTAAAAGATGTAAGACTGGGAATCGGGAATATGTTCCTTCGTCAGGATCGCCTGCTTGGCCAGGTACATGCAGCCGACGTTGCAGCAGAAGGGCCTGCCGATGGATTCGTCCCTGGAGCCCACGCAGGAGATAAAGACTATGTTCCTGGGCTCGGCGCCGTCGGAGGGCCGCCGGATATGGCCCTCCGTGGGTCCGGACGCCGACAGCATGCGCTCGTACTGCATGGCGGTGATCACATCCGGGTAATGGCCGCCGCCCAGGTTGGGGTAGGCTGTTTTCCAGTCGAAAAGCTCGTAACCGGTGGCGACGACGATGGCGCCGAACTTGTCCGTGAAGATGCGGTCCTCCTGCTCGTAGTCGATGGCGTCCGCCGGGCACACCTTCTCGCAGACGCCGCACTTGCCCTTGATGTAGCGGCGGCAGTGTTCCTTCCTCAGGGACGCCACCAGCGGCACCGCCTGGGGTAAGGGGATGGAGATGGCCTTGGACTCGCCGACACCGGCGTTGAACTCGTCCGGCGCCTTGCTGGGACATTTCTCCACACAGATATAGCAGCCGGTGCATTTCTCCTCGTCGACGCAGGTGGCCTTCTTGCGGATATCCGCCTCGAAGTTGCCGATATAGCCACGCACCGCCTCCACCTCGGCGTTGACTATCAGCCTGATGTCCTGGTTGTGCTTAACCTCCACCATGCGCGGCGTCAGGATGCAGGAGGAGCAGTCCAGGGTGGGAAAGGTCTTGTCCAGCCGCGCCATGTTGCCGCCCAGGGTAGGTTCCCGCTCCACCAGCGTCACGGGGATGCCGGCGTCGGCGATGTCCAGCGCCGCCTGGATGCCGGCGACGCCGCCGCCGATGACGAGCACCTCGCTGGTCACCGGCACCTTGCTGGTGAACAGCGGCACCTCTTCACGCACCTTGGCGACGCCCATGGCCATCAGGTCGATGGCCTTCTCCGTGGCCTCATCCGTGTCGTCGTGAATCCAGGAGCAGTGCTCGCGGATATTGACCATCTCCATCATGAACGGGTTGACGCCGGCCTTGGCCACCGTGCGCCGGAAGGTAGTCTCATGCATGCGCGGCGAGCAGGCGGCGATCACCACCCGGTCCAGGTTGTGCTTCTGCACCGCCGCCATCACCGTGCGTTGCCCCGGGTCGGAACAGGTGTACTGGATGGACTCGGAATGGTAGACGTCGCGCAGCGCCAGGGCGGCGTCCGCCACCTTCTGTGTCATCACCGTGGCGGCGATGTTGGTACCGCATTCGCAGATGAATACGCCGATGCGCATCAGGCGGCCCCCACTTTCCAGCGGTCCAGGTCCGGCGCCACAGCCAGGGCGTCAATGCCCAGTTCCTCCGGAGGGATGCCCAGCCCGAGGCCGATGGCCTGGCTGAAATAGAGCACCGGCAACCGCAACTCGGTGCCGAAGGCCTTGTTTATCTGCGGCTGCCTCAGATCCAGGTTCTGGTGGCAGAGCGGGCAGGCCGTCACCAGGGCGTCGAAGCCGGAGGATACCGCCACCTCGATGATGCGCCGGCTGGCGGTCAGCACTATCTCCTTGCGCGGCAGGCCCATGTAAGAACCACAGCATTCGGTCTTGAAAGCGAAGAAGGGTGTCTCCGCGCCGGTGGCCCCAAGCAGGGGCTCCATGGAACGGGGGTCCCTGGGGTTGTCGAATTTCAGGATGTCCGCCGGGCGCGTCAGCAGGCAGCCGTAATAGGGGGCCAGCTTCACGCCCTCCAGGCGCCCCTGAGCCTTTTCGGCCAGCGCTTCGGGCGATATCTCCCGATTGAGCATCTGGACGATGTTGAGCACCTCCGCCTCGTAACGGACCTCCGCTCCCAGCACCTCGCCGGTCTGTTCCCTCAGTTCCTCGTCGCCGGCCAGCTTGAACTGGGCGGTCTTGAGCCGGTTATAGCAGCCGGCGCAGGGCGCCACCACGGCGTCGTGCGTGGCGCCGGCGATATGCAGATTGCGCGCCGAGAGCAGCACGCCCAGGGACTCGACCCGGTGGTGCGGCGCCGGCGAAGCCCCGCAGCAGTTCCAGTCGTGTATCTCGTCCAAGCCGATGCCCAGTGCCGCCGCCACCGCCTGGAAGGAGATGTCGAACTCCATGGAGCTGCTCTTCAGCGAACATCCCGGGTAATACGAATAGCTCTTGCCTGCAGCGTCACTCATTGAAAACGCTCATTTCTTTAACCTGGGATAGTTCTTGACCACGCTGAAGATGCGGCGTATCTCGCGCCGGTTCCTGATCCTGGTGGGGTGGATATGCACCTTCTTCTTGCGCAGGATCAACGGCACCAGCGACATGTCGTTGAACAGCGTGCCGGACTTGACGTTATACCAGAAGAGCAGGCTCGCCTCGTGCAGCCGTCCGTGGCGGCTGACGTTCCTGAGGAACAGCTTGCGGAAGAGCCTCAGCGCCCGCTCCGGCTCCGGCAGCCCCCGCTCGTCCGCCATGTTCTTGGCCGTCTCGATGACGTCCGCCACGTCGATGCGCACGGGACAGCGGGAGGAGCAGGTCATGCAATCGTAGCAGAGCTGGGCCGTATGGGACGACATCACCTGGTCCACCATGCCCAGCTGCAGCATGCGTATCATCACGTGCGGCGGATAGTCGAAGGCCATGTTGGCGGTACAGGTGGAGGTGCAGGTGCCGCACTGGTAACAGGCGGCAAGGTTCTGCCCGGTGCGCCGCTCTATCTCGGCCACCAGCTCGCGCCCATCTTCAAGTGTCTTCGTCAGCTCAATCATGAGGGACGTTGGTTCACAAAGTTCAATAACTCGCCTCCGGTCCGCTTACTCGCCTCCTGAAAAATGAAAACCCGGCGGCGCCAAACCCTCATACCAAACCTGACTGAGCCTGCTTCAGATGTAGCCTGGCGGACCGACGAGCTTGTGAAAATTTTCTCAATCTATCGGTAGATTCTAGCAACAGCTTGAGGGGAAGTCAATGAAGCGGGGTTTTGCCTTGATCGAGATCCTTTACAGCCAAGAGCTGGAAGGCCGATCCAGGGAAGAAATAGGTGAACTTTGATGATACATCGAAGCCTCTCCGCCAGAATAGTGTCGGTTTGCATCTGGTCGTGATGACTCTGAATCCACTGATCCCACGCACGCGGAAGCCCTTTTCTCTTAAATCGTCCGCCGTCCAGCCGGACAAATGCTCCTGAAACTCATTGCCATCACAGGCATCTTTCCGCATAAAGCCGTTGGGGGTAGTAATAATGATTTTCTTCCTTGCCCACTTTTCCATCTTTCCCAGGAGCCTTTCCCCCTCTTCCTTCTCCAGGTGCTCCAGGACTTGCGCGCAAAGCACGACATCAAACGACCCCTGCTCGAAAACAACCTCGGTGATATCCGCATTCATGTATTGCGAATGAATACTCTTATTCTTGCTTATCTGCAGATAATCATCGAAATTATCAACCCCGAGCGAGTAACGCTGCCCACAGTACTGCAGCGGCGAGTTCCAGCCACAACCGAGATCCAGCACAGAGACATCTTTGCCGATTTCCCTTTTTATTTTCTCGATTCCGTGCTGGAAAAACTTCTTATGCAATTTTTTTGCGACTTTCATAAAATATACAAAGCGAGTTGTTGGAAACTGAAATCCTGTGACATTCACCCGCTTGACATATAATCCTAGTTCAAGTCTCGTTAGTATTCAACAGGCGAGAGGGGTTCAAGCAGGCGTGTAGTCGTGCCGCCGCTGCACGGCTATACTGCCGGCGGCCTCGATGGCTGCCACAAGCTCGTCGCGGCCCACCCGGTAGCTGACGCCGGCGGCGGCAACCACATTCTCCTCGATCATGGTGCTGCCCAGGTCGTTGGCGCCGAAGGCCAGCGCCACCTGCGCCACCTTGAGCCCCTGCGTCACCCACGACGCCTGGACATTCTCGACATTGTCCAGGTAGAGGCGGCTGACGGCCAGGGTCATCAGGTAGTCGATGCCGCTGGAGCTGGTGGAGCCCTGCATGTCCGTATGCTCGTCCTGGAAGGTCCAGGGAATAAAGGCGCGGAAGCCGCCGGTCTCATCCTGCAGCTCGCGGATGCGCCGCAGGTGCTCAACGCGGTCGGCGAACGATTCGACGCTGCCGAACATCATCGTCGCCGTCGACCTGAGGCCCGCCTCGTGGGCCCGGTGCATCACGTCCATCCAGGTGTCGCTGTCGATCTTGCGGGGACTGATCTTCAGGCGCACGCCGTCGGCGAGTATCTCGGCGCCGCCTCCTGGCAGCGAATCCAGACCGGCGTCGCGCATGCGCCCCAGCGCCTCCGCCACGGATATGCCGCTGACCCCGGCGATGTGGTGTACCTCCGGCGGCGACAGCGAGTGGATGGTAATCTGCGGGAAACGCCGCTTGATGCCGGCGAAAAGGTCACAGTAATATTCGATGTCGAGCTTCGGATGCAGTCCGCCCTGCATCATGATGCCGGTGCCGCCCAGCGCCAGCGTCTCCTCGATCTTCCCGTAGATCTCCTCGTCGCTCAGCAGGTAGCCCTCGTCCGAGCCCAGGGGACGGTGGAAGGCGCAGAAGTCGCAGCCGGTGATGCAGTAGTTGGTGTAGTTGATGTTGCGGTCGATGACGTAGGTGACCACATCGCCGGGAACACTGCGCCGCCGGGCCCGGTCCGCCGCCCGTCCCACCGGCAGCAGTTCGCGGCTCTCCAGGAGCGCCACGGCTTCCTCGTCTCCCAGGCGCCCGCCGCTGTCCAGCCGGTCGAGAATCTTTCCTACGGCGCCGCTCATGGTTGCCGGCTCCTCGCTGTCGTCAACAAGCGTCGATAACTCATCCCTGGCCGCTCCTCCCCCTCATTCGCCGATGAACTGCAGCCGCGGCTCCGCCCGGGCCTCGCCGATCTCCACGGCACGGCGGTAGAAGTCCGCCAGGCCCCGCTGGTACTGGCTGGAGAAATCGTAGCGCAGCTTGAGGAAATAGGAACTGAGCAGCTCGCGGTCGAAGGGATAGATCCTGGAGGCGGCCTCCACGACCTCGTCCCAGTGTCCGCGGCAATAATCGATGGAATAGATCAGGCGGTCCTCCACCTCGCGGGTCTCATCCGCGCGCGCCTCGAAAAACGGCCGCCGCACCGCCCAGAGGGCGAACACCATGGGCAAGCCGGTTAGCTGCTTCCACTCGGTGCCCAGGTCGTAACTGCATCCCGCCGCGCCGGCGGAGCCGCCGGGTCCGTCGGCGCCTCCCGGGCTGCCGGCGGCGGTCTCCACAGCGGGCTCCCGGTAAAAGGCTTCCAGCGCCTGGTCGCCGATGAGCAGGACGGCGTCATGGCGCTCCAGTGCCGCCTCGACGCCGCCCTCAAGGGCGGAATATTCGGGCTCGAGGCCGTATTTCTGTTTAAGCAGTATCTTCAGCAGCACCACGGAGGTAGCGCTCTGTCCGGTGAGCGCCACGGTAGCGACCTCATCGATGGGCCGGCGGCAGACAAGGCGGATGCTGTCGACGGCACCGTCCGCCGTGATCGATATCCTCGGGAAGAGCAGCAACTCATCCGCGTGGGAGGCGTACTCGATGGAGGAAACCGGGCTGATGTCGAGCTCGCCGGCCAGCAGCAGCCGGTTGAGAGTGGTGGGAACTCCGTTGACCAGCTGGAAGCAACCCCAGCCTGCACCCTTCTCCAGACCGTAATAGAGGGGATAGCCGTTGAGGAACTCGAAATGACCGATGCGGATGGTGCCCTGGTCCGGCGCCTCCCGCCGCTCCCGGGCCTCTCCCCGGCCCGCCGCCGTCCCCTTGTCCAGTCCCTGTTGTTCCTCAATCCTCATGGCGTCTGACGATGTTGTAAAGTGTGTCCCGCTCCACGGGCACGCGCCCGGCATCGCGTATCAGCCGGATGAGCTCGCCCTTGGCGATGGCCTCCTCCGTCTCGGCGCCGGCGGCGTGGGTGATCTTCTCTTCCACCACGGTGCCGTCGATGTCGTTCACCCCGAAATGCAGGGAGATCTGCGCCAGCTTGATGCCGATCATGATCCAGAAAGCCTTGATATTGTCGAAATTGTCCAGCATCAGGCGGCTGACCGCCAGCATCTTCAGGTCTTCATAACCCGTGGGTCCCGCCAGCTGCTCCAGCTCCGTGTTGTCCGGATGGAAGGAAAGCGGTATAAAACTGCCGAAGCCGCCGGTCTCGTCCTGCAGCTCCCTGAGCCGCAACAGGTGGTCGATGCGCTCCTCGTATGTCTCGACGTGACCGTAGAGCATGGTGGCGTTGGAGCGGATGCCGGCGCCGTGGGCGGTGCGCATCACATCCAGCCAGCCCTCGCCGGAGATCTTGCGGCTGCAGACCTGCCCGCGCACGCGCTCGGAGAAGATCTCGGCGCCGCCGCCTGGCATGCTGCCCAGGCCCGCGTCCTTCAGTTCCAGCAGTACTTCCTCGACCGTCTGCTCCGAGATCCCGGCGAAATATGCTATCTCGCTGGCCGTGAAAGCCTGTATGTGCACCTGCGGGTCCAGCCCGTGCAGGGCGCTTATCATCTCCAGGTAATATTCATAGGGAAGAGAGGGATGCTCGCCGCCGACGATATGCAGCTCGGTGATGCCGTCGTCCAGCGACGCCCGCGCCCGCTCCAGCACCTCGTCCAGGGTCATGGTGTAGGCGCCCTCCTCGCCCTCGACGGCGCTGAAGGCACAGAACTTGCAGCGGTTGCCGCAGACGTTGGTGTGATTGATGTGGCGGTTGTTGACGAAGTAGACATCATCGCCGGCGGCGCGGTGCCGCGCCAGGTCGGCCATGCTGCCGACGCGCAGCAGGTCGTCGCTCTCCAGCAGCGCCAGTCCGTCGGCGGCATCGAGCCGCTCGCCCGCACGGACCTTCTCTTCCACAGTATCGAGCGCCGCCGCCCGCCTGTCCGTTTTCATCCCGTTGCCTCCCATCGTCCTTCCATTATCCATATCTCCCTGCCACCATCAGATACATCTCCCGGCCGCAATCAGTTACATCTCCTGACCACCATCTGTTCGTCGCCGCTGAAGCGCCTGAGCGACTCCTCGAACAAGTCCGCTTCCGGCCCGATGGCGACGGCGGTGAGCTTTGCCGGGTCGTAATATTCCCGCGCCAGGCGCATGACATCATCCGCCGTCACCTGGTTGACCCGGTCGATGATCTCGTCGATATCGAGAATCTCCGAGCCGGTGACGGTAAGCTTGCCCAGGCGGCTCATGCGGCTGTGTGTGGTCTCCATGCCCAGCACGATTTTGCCCTTGGCACTCTCCTTGGCGCGCACCAGCTCCTGCTCTTCCACTCCCCCCGCCATCAGCGAGCGTATCTGGTCGGCGATGATGCCGCTGACCTCGGCCATACTGTCGCCCCTGCAGCCGAAATACACGCCCACCAGCCCCGTGTCTGAATAGAATGATGCGAAAGAATATATGGAATAGACCAGGCCGCGCTTCTCGCGCACCTCCTGGAACAGCCTGGAACTGGCGGTGGAGCCGAGGATGCTGTCGAGGATGGAGATGGTGAACTTGTCCTCGGAGCCGCGCGGCAGGCCCAGGCCGCCGAAGCAGACGTGGTATTGTTGCGTATCTTTCTCATAAAAACAGGAACTGTGAGCTGCCCTGTCAGGCGCCGGTGGCTGCTCCGTGGTCTGGGCTGCGGCCATCTCGCCGTTGGCCCCGTCCAGGTGCCTGGCCGCCAGCGCCATCAGCTGCTCCTGCTCGACGTTTCCCGCCGCCGCGATTACCATGTTGGGCAGCGTGTAGTGGCTGGAATGGAAGGCGCGCAGGCTGGCCTCGCTCACGGAACCGATGATCTCCGCAGTGCCCAGCACGCTCTTGCCCAGCGGATGGTCACCGAAGATGGACTGGGTCAGGTAGTCGGCGATCAATTCGCCGGGCGAGTCCTCGTACATGGCGATCTCCTCGATCACCACCTCGCGCTCCTGGTCGATTTCCACGAAGGCCGGGCGCACCACCATGTCGGCCATCACCGCGAAGGCCTCCTCCAGGTGCTCGTCGACGAAGCGCGCATGCACCACCGTGTACTCGCGGGCGGTGGCGGCGTTGAGGTCGGCGCCAAAGGTATCGAATATCTGGGCGATATCCGTAGCCGTATAGCGGGAGCCGCCCTTGAACAGCAGGTGCTCGATGAAGTGGCTGCTGCCGCTCTCGGCAGGCTGCTCGTGGCGGGAGCCCGAGCCGATCCAGAACCCCAGCGAGACAGAGCGGACGGACGGGAGCTTCTCGCTGATGACCCGCCCGCCGCCCTCAAGCTGCTTTAGGTCATACTTCTGGATTTGGGTCGACCACCTTGAGTCCGATGCGCTGCTTGCCGCGGTCCTCGCGCACCTCTATCACTTCGACCTTCACCATCTGCCCTCGCTTGACCACGTCCTCGACCTTGTTGACGCGGCCCTCGGCCAGGTTGTAGATATGGGCCAGCCCGTCGGTACCCCGCTTCAGCTCCACGAAGGCGCCGAAATCGGTGGTCTTGACCACCTTGCCGACGATGACATCGCCCTTCTCCACTTCCTTGGTCAGGTCCGTGATGCGCTGGATGACGCCCTCGGCGCTCTCGCCGTCGTTGCTGCAGATGAAGACGGTGCCGTCCTCCTCCACATCGATGGAGACGTCGTACTCCTCCACCATGGAACGGATGGTCTCGCCGCCCTTGCCGATGATAGCGCCGATCTTGTCAGGGTTGATCTGCATGGTGAAGATGCGCGGAGCGAATTCCGAGAGCTCCTGGCGCGGCTCGGGCAGCGCCTCGAGCATCTTGCCCAGCACGTGGTCGCGGCCCCGCTTCGCCTGCTCCAGGGCCTCCGCCATGATCTCCGGCGTGATGCCCTCCTTGATCTTCAGGTCCATCTGGATGGCCGTCATGCCCTCGGAGGTACCGGTGACCTTGAAGTCCATGTCTCCCAGGTGATCCTCGATGCCGGCGATATCCGTGAGGATGACATAGTGGCGGTCGACATCCTCGGAACCGCATTCAAGGCACTTACGCAGGAAGACACCCTCGTGCCCGCACGACTTGCAGGTGCTGCGCACCACCAGGCCGATGGCGATGCCGGCGACCGGACGCTTGATCTGCACGCCCGCGTCCATCAGCGCCAGCGTCGAGCCGCAGGTGGCCGCCATGGAAGACGAGCCGTTGCTCTCGAGGATCTCGCTCACCAGGCGTATGGTGTAGGGAAATTCTACTTCGTCCGGGATCATCGGCATCAGCGCCTTCTCCGCCAACGCGCCGTGGCCGATGTCGCGGCGCTTGGGGCCGCGCATGAAACCGGTCTCGCCCACCGAGAACGGCGGAAAATTGTAGTGGTGGATGTAGCGCTTGCTCTCCTCCAGGCCCAGCCCGTCGATGCGCTGGTTGTCGCCGACGGAACCGAGGGTCAGCAGCGTCATCGCCTGGGTCTGCCCCCGCGTGAACAGGGCGGAGCCGTGCGTGCGCGGCGCCACGCCCACCTCACAGGTGATCTCGCGAATCTCCTCGGCGTCACGGCCGTCCGGGCGCCGCTTGTCGACGGCGATGCTGCGCCGGACGACGTCCTTCTCGACCGCCTTGAGGATGGCGGTGACTTCGGCGGCGAGCTCCTCCGGGGAATCATCGTCTATCAGTTCGCCGCGGACACGGTTGCGGATCTCCTCGATGCGGTCGGAGCGCTCCTGCTTCTCCGTGAGCCTGTTGGCCTCCTCCAGGTCTGCGCGCGCGCTGGATTCGATTTTCTCGTAGAGCTCCTTGTCGAACTCGGGCTCCGCGAACTCCCACTTGGGCTTGCCGGCCGCCTCGCGGATCTCCTCCTGCAGTTCGCAGAGCTTGCGGATCGGCTCCTGGGCCATCTTCACGGCTTCCATGGCCGTGTCCTCGTCCACCTCGGCGGCGCCGGCCTCGAGCATCAGGATCGAATCCGCCGTACCGGCGATGATCATGTTGAGGTCGCACTCGGTGAGCTGCGGCAGCGTCGGGTTTATCAGCAGCTCGCCGCCGATGCGCCCGATGCGGACCGCCGCGATTGGGCCCTGGAAGGGGACCTCGGAGATAGTCAGCGCCGCCGATGCGCCCGTGAGGGCGAGGACATCGTAGGCGTTCTCCTGGTCCGTTGACAGGATGGTGGCGATCAGCTGGGTCTCGTTGGAGAAACCCTTGGGGAACCGCGGCCGCACGGGCCTGTCGATCAGCCTGGCCGTGAGGATAGCCTTCTCGCTCGGCCTGGCCTCCCGCTTGATGACACCGCCGGGAATCTTGCCGGCCGCGTACATGCGCTCCTCGATATCGACGGTGAGGGGGAAGAAATCCACACCCTCCTTGGCCTCGGTCCTCGCGGTCGCCGTTACCAGCACCATGGTGTCCCCGCAACGGACGACGACGGCGCCGTTGGCCTGCTTGGCCAGCCTGCCGGTCTCCAGCGAGATGGTCTTGCCGCCGATCTCTACACTCTTCTCTACTATGCTTTTCTCAGCTAACAAAATATTTCTCCTTGAATTAGGCGCCGGGTTCCCGCAATAAAAAAACCACGGGATAACTACTCCCGCGGCCTGTCTCTAGGCTCAAGGCTCAAAATCCCGCCGGGGGATTCTCAGCCTCAGGCCTAGAGCATGTTTTCCAGGCACGGTAGTATCCCTAAGCGCGATGGAGCCTGAAAGGAGATACCAGGAAACAGCGTCCGCCGCTTCCTACTTTCTCAGTCCAAGTTCCTTTACCAATGAACGATAGCGGTCGATGTTCTTGTTCTGCAGATAGGTCAGCAACCGCCGTCTTTTCCCCACCATCTTCAACAGACCTCTGCGAGAATGGTGATCCTTCTTGTGGCCTTTCAGGTGCTCCGTAAGGCCGTTGATGCGCTCCGTCAGCAAGGCGATCTGTACCTCCGGGGAGCCCGTGTCACCCTCGTGGCTGCTGAACTTCTCTATAACCGATTCCTTGTTGTCTTTTGTTAATGCCAAGTCTTCACCTCCTCCGCTGATGGCTGCGTGGGGAACCGAACATTCGGGAATAGACTAGCACAGTGAATGTCAAAAGGCTAACGGGCCGGGGGTCGGCGCTGACGCGTTTTTCAGGCCTTGGCGACGGCGAAACCGTCGAAGGCGCGCGCCGCCTCGATGTCCTTTTTTATCTGTTCCACCAGTTGCTCCGCACTATCAAACTTGAACTCGTCGCGCAGCTTCTCCAGGAAGTCGATGCGCACGTTCATGCCATAGATATTGCGGTCGAAATCGAGGATGTGGGCCTCGATGCGCATCTTCTGCCCGCTGTCCTCACCGGTTGAGCAGAAAGTCGGATTATGTCCGATATTGACCAGGCAGGCATATGGGTCCTTGCCCACGAACAGGTCCGCCAGATAGACGCCGCGCCCGGGGAAGATGCAATCGACCCGCGCGTCCAGGTTGGCGGTCCTCACACCCATTGCCCTCCCGCGCTTGTCGCCGTGCACCACCTTGCCGTGGGTCGACGGCGGCCTGCCGAGAATCTCCCTGACCTCCGCCAGCTCGCCTTCCAGCAACAGCTCGCGGATGCGCGTGGACGAGATGGGCTTGCCGCCCGCCTGCACCAGGTGCTCGGCGGTGATCTTCATGCCTGCCTTCTTTCCGTATTCCTCGAGGAAGCTGACGTCGCCTGCGGCCATGTGCCCGAAGCGGAAGTTCTCGCCGACGATCACATGGATCGCCCCCACGGACGACGAGAACAGCATGTCGCAGAAGTCTTCCGGCGGCAGCTCCGAGAACTCGCGGCTGAAGGGGATGATCAGGAAGTCGTCGACGCCCAGCTCTTCGATAAGGTCGGCCTTGATATTGAGTGGAGTGAGGATCGGTGGACACTTGTCGGGCGCGATGATCGACAGGGGATGGGGATGGAAGGTCATCACCATGCTGCGGGCGTCCGCTTCCCGGGCGGCCGCGGTGGCGTCGCCGATGATGCGCTGGTGCCCGATATGGACACCGTCGAAGTTGCCTATAGCGACTACGCGCGTGGCCTCAGGCACGTCGTCGATGCTGCGATATATCCTCATACCAGAACCACCCTCGGGTAGATGAGACCCGTTTTTTCGCCTGGCCCGTAAATCGCCAGCAACCTGTCGCTATCGAACAGCCTGACGAGGCCGTCTTCCGTCCCCGCGATCGGCTGCCCGTGAGTTACAGCGCGACTGTCGCTTTCGTCCAGTTTCCTCCCGGGAAGGAAATATAGCGCACCGGCACAGGAAATAAAAGCTGGGTCGGCCCCGGTGAACAGACTGTCCCCCGGCAGCCGCTCCAGTTCCTCGAGCGTCAGGGCGTCGTCGACCCGGAAATCGCCGACGGCGGTGCGCCGCAGTTCCTGCGCGTAGGCGCCGGCGCCGAGTGCATCTCCGATATCCTCGCAGAGCTGCCTGACGTAGGTGCCCCTGGAGCAGGCCACGTCCAGCACCGCCTGCCGGCTCGTGGCGTCGAAGGAGACCAGGTCCAGCTCCCTTATCTCCACCTCGCGCACGGGAAGGTCGACCGCCTGGCCCCGGCGGGCCTTGCGATAGAGCGGCTCCCCGGCGACCTTCACCGCTGAATACGCCGGAACCTGTTGCTTTATAGTGCCCATGAACCGTGGCAGAATCGCCTCCAGGGCCTCCCCGCTCACGGACGCCGCGTCCTCGTGGGGCGTGATCCCGCCGTCCCGGTCGCCCGTGGTGGATGTAGCGCCGAACTGCGCCGTGAGCCGGTAACGCTTGGAAAGGGGCAGCAGCAGATCGAAGAGTTTCGTGGCCCGGCCCACCAGCACCAGCATCAGGCCGGTGGCGAACGGGTCGAGGGTGCCTCCGTGACCGACCTTGCGGATACCTGTCAGGCGGCGCACGCGGGCGACCACGTCGTGCGAGGTGATCCCCGCCGGCTTATCGACCAACAGCACGCCGCACACAGGGGGCGCGCTTCCCCCCCTATCGCTCATTCTCGATGTCCCTGAGCAGTTTCTCGATGCGAAGCCCGCGCTCGATGCTCTCATCATGGTGGAACGTGAGCTGTGGCGTCCGCTTCAGCTCCAGCTGCCTGCCCAGCAGGGACTGCAGGTAACCACAGGAGCATTCGAGCCCTGTCAGCGTCTGCTCAAGTTCGTGTTCCTCCCCGAGCACGCTGACGTAGACCCGGGCGCTGCGCAGGTCTGGGGTCGTCTCCACCGAGATCACGGTCACGAAACCGATGCGTGGGTCCTTGAGTCCGGAGGCCAGAGCTTCGCTCAGAACCTCGCGGATGGCTTCGTTGACGCGCCTCATCCTCTGTACGCCCATCTTAATCAGCCTCCACCTTGATAATCTCGCGGTGGATACCTGAAACCTGGTAATCGCCACCGTCGAGGTAGTTGAACGCCAGATCCAGTGCACGCTCCAGCTCACCGTGGGATGGGGAAGTAAGCGAAAGCAGCAGGCGGGAACGCTGCCAGAGGTCATGGTAGCCGACTTCCGCCACGGAGGCGCCGAACCTGTTGGCGAGGTTTGTCTTCAGACTGCGGAGGCGCTGACGCTTGTCCTTGAGGGAACCGTTCTCCGGAAAATGGATGTCCGCCGCCAGGATTCCGACAAAACCGTCAGCTTGGTGCAACTTCTTTCGTCTCGTAGAACTCAAGGACATCGCCCTCTTTAATATCGTTGAAGTCTTCAATCAGGATGCCGCACTCGTAACCCTCTTCCACCTCGCGCGTGTCCTCCTTGAAGCGCTTCAGCGATGCCAGTTTCCCCTCATGGACGATCGTGCCCTCGCGAACCAGCCTCAACTGGGCGTTGCGCGTGACCTTGCCGCGCGTCACATAGCAGCCCGCGATGGTTCCCAGCTTGGATGCCTTGAACGTCTGCCGTATCTCCGCTTCGCCCAGCTCGACTTCCTCGAACTTGGGCTCCAGCATGCCCAGCAGCGCCGCCTTGATATCCTCGGTGACCTTGTAGATGACGCTGTAGGTGCGGACGTCGACCCCCTCCATGTCGGCGATGGTCTTGGCCGCCGAGTTGGGCCTGACGTTGAAGCCGAGGATGATTGCCTGCGAAGCCGATGCCAGCATCACGTCCGATTCCTTGATGGCGCCGACACCGGTGTGGATGATGTTCACCTTGACCTCTTCGTGCCTGATCTGCTTGAGCGATTCCTCCAGCGCCTCCACCGATCCGGCCACGTCGGCCTTGATTATCAGGTTGAGGTCCTTGACCTCGCCCTCCTTGATCCTGGCGAAGACATCGTCCAGTGTGAAAGCATGCCGCTTGGCCAGCATCTCGGCCTTGATCCTGTCAGAGCGCTTGCCGGCCATGGCGCGGGCCCGCCGCTCGTCCTCGACCACCTGGCACAGCTCGCCGGCCTGGGGCACGGAATCGAAGCCGAGTATCTCCACCGGCACCGACGGCCCCGCCGCCTTCAGGGGCTTGCCGCGGAAGTCGTTCATGGCCTTCACCTTGCCGGAGGCTTCGCCGGCGACGATGGCATCGCCCACGTGCATGGTTCCGCGGGCGATCAGGATAGTGGCCACGGCCCCCCTGCCCGGGTCCAGCCTGGACTCGATGACCACGCCGCTGGCCGGGGCGGCGGGGTTGGCCTTGAGCTCCTGCACGTCTGCAACCAGCAGGATAGTCTCCAGCAGGTCGTCGAGGCCGGTCTTCTGCTTGGCGCTGACATCCGTGAAGATGACATCTCCGCCCCATTCTTCCGGCACTATCTCCTGCTCTGAAAGTTCCTGTCGCACACGCTCCGGATTGGCTTCCGGTTTGTCGATCTTGTTCACGGCCACCACTATCGGGACCTCTGCAGCCCTGCAGTGGTCGATGGCCTCAAGGGTCTGGGGCATGACGCCGTCATCCGCCGCCACCACGAGCACCGCCACGTCGGTGACCTTGGCGCCGCGGGCGCGCATGGCCGTGAAGGCTTCGTGTCCGGGTGTGTCGAGGAAGGTGATCTTGCGCCCCTCGTGCTCAACCTGGTAGGCGCCGATGTGCTGGGTGATGCCGCCGGCCTCGGTGGCGGTCACCTCCGTCTCGCGCACCGCATCCAGCAGCGAGGTCTTGCCGTGGTCGACGTGACCCATGATGGTGACCACCGGCGCCTTGGACACCAGGTCCTCGGGGCTGTCGACGAACGCCTCCTCTTCCTCCTGCTCCAGGTGGGCGATCTCGATCTGGCGTTCCATGTCGTCGCCGATGGTGCTGATGGCCTCATCGCTCAGGGACTGGGTGATGGTGGCCATCTCGCCGTAGCTCATCAGGCGCTTGATGATCTCCGCCGTCGAGACGCCCAGCGCCTCCGCCAGCTCCTTCACCGTGGCGCCCGAGTTCACCTTTACAGGCTGATCGGAGGCCGGAGCCTGCTCGTGCTCCGCCGCCTCGGGCTCGACGACGGCCGTGGCCTCCTTCTTGCCGCCCTTGTGCTTGACCCTCTGGGAACGTCCCGATGGGACAAAACTTCTACGCTTCGCCGCCGATGAGTCGATGATGACCCGGCGTCGCTTGCCGTGGGCCTTGGGCTTTACCGGCGCCTTGCGCTGCTTCCTGGTCGCGGACGTGGCGTCGGGGGCCGTCTTCCCCGCGTCCGCCGCGGGCTTCTGCTCCGCCGGCGTCTTCTGTTGAGTCCTGGGTTTCTGCTCTGCAGCGGCTTTCTGTCCGGCCTTGGCCTTTTCCTTGACCTTGGTCGCGGTCTTGCCCGGGCTCGGCGCCGCGCCGGGGAAGGCCTTCCCGATATCGCTTTCCTCGACGCCGGCCAGCCCGCTGCTGACATCTATTCCGGCAGCCTGGAGCTTCTCGATCGCCTCGGCGGTCGAGATGTCCCTTTCCCTGGCTATCTCATATACTCTTTTCTTGGCCATAGCTCTTCACCGGTGAATCATTTGTTACGTCCGGCAATCTCCCGGGCGAATTCCTCTTTCAGTGACCGCGGCTCGCAGGTCGCCCCCAGTCGCCTGGTCAACGTCTTCCGTGAGAGGGCCCGTTCGAGACATTCCACGCGCGGACATACATAGGCGCCTCTCCCCTCGGCTTTACCCCCAACATCCAGGATAAGCCGACGGTCGCTACCCTGCAACTGCACAGTAAACCTGACTACGGACGCTTTCGCAAACCTGCCGCCGCAGCCGGCGCACATCCTCGTGGGGACGTGCCCTGCTTTCCCCAAGTCAGCTGCCCGGGGTTGCTGTCTGTTTCTGGTCGGCCTCACCGGCATCCGCTTCGGAGTCTCCGGCAGGCTCGCCGTCTGAGGCCTCTGTCTCCGAAGCCGTTTCAGTCTCGTCGGCCTGTTCCGTGTCGGTAGCCTGTTCAGTCTCGGCAGCTGCTTCGCCGCCTTCTGCCGCACCGGCGCCGGGATCCGCTTCCGCCTCTTCCTGCTCGGCCTGCGCCTGGTGGGCCGGGATTCCACAGTACCTGGTCCCCGCCAGGGCCGCGTTGGGGCAGCGCTTGCCGCTCTTGGTCAGGGCGCAGCACCGGCCTGCCAGTTCCTCGACCTCCTCGTCGGAGAAAGCCACCGATTCCTCTTCCTCGGACATCTGGCTCTCGCTCTTGATGTCGATGCGCCAGCCGGTGAGCTTGTTCGCCAGGCGCGCGTTCTGGCCCTCTTTGCCGATGGCCAGCGAGAGCTGGTCGTCGGGAACCACTACCGTGGCAGATTCCTCTTCGTCGTCCACCAGCACTTCGCGTACCAGCGCCGGGCTCAGAGCCTTGGCCACGAAACGCGCCGGCTCATCATTATAGGGGATGATGTCTATCTTCTCGCCGCGCAGCTCGCTGACGACCATACGCACCCGTGATCCCCGCGGTCCGACGCAGGCCCCCACGGGGTCGATGCCATCCTCCTTGGATTCGACGGCTATCTTGGAACGGTAACCGGGCTCGCGGGCGATATTGCGGATGACCACCAGGCCGTCCGAGACCTCGGGCACCTCCAGCTCGAAGAGCTTTCGTATCAGGTCCTCGTTGCGGCGGGATACGATCACCTGGGGTCCCTTGGAGTGCTCGCGCACATCGGTGATGACCGCCTTGATGCGGGAACCGTGCTCGTAGCGCTCGTGTTCTACCTGCTCGCTCTCGGGCAGCAGCGCCTCCACCTTGCCCAGGTCGACGAGCGTGTAACGCTGGTCGCTCTGCTGTACGATGCCGGTGACTATCTCGCCGATGCGGTCCTGGTATTCGTCGTACATCATATCGCGCTCCGCCTCGCGTATGCGCTGGAAGATGACCTGCTTGGCGGTCTGGGCGGCGATGCGCCCGAAGTCGTCGGGCGTGTCTATCTTTATCTTCTCGATCTCGCTGTCGTCGTACAGGGAGAGGTCGAAGCCCTCTTCCTCCGCTTAGCCCTCGCCGGCCGCTGCCTCGCCCTCTTCACCTTCCGCTTCGCCTGCTTCCGCCGCCCGGGCCGCTTCTTCCTCCGCCGCTATCACAGCAGCGGGCTTCTCCGGAAGTATCAGCTCGTAGATGGTTATCTCGCCGTCGTCCGGGTTGATCTCCACCTTGGCGTATTCCACGGCGTCCGGCGTCTTCTTGTATGCGGACAGCAACGCGTCCTCCAGTGCCGTCAACAGCACCTGGAAGTTGATTCCCTTTTCCTCTTCGAGAAGCCTCAGGGCTTCGACTATTTCCTTGCTCACTGTGTACTCCTTTATCAGCTAACCCCAGGCCCCATGCCGGGAGTGCCCTCATTGCGCCCTTACACCGGAAATTCATTCAAAATCGTAAACGGTCCGCGCCCGCGCTATCTCCTCGAGCGGTATGGATACCTCGCGGTCATCCAGGCTCATCCTAATCTCATCCGCCTCTGCCGCGACTAAAAAACCGGCGAAGTTCCGTTGTCCTTCCACCGGTCTGTAGGTCTTTACGTTTATCTTTTTTCCGACCGCATCCCGGAAATGCCCGGGTTTCCGCAGCCGCCTTTCCACACCGGGAGAAGACACCTCTACCGTGTGCTCCTGCAGGAAATCACGCAACAGCCCCGTGACGCGGGCGCACAACTCGTGATCCACGCCCTGCGGATGGCTTATATAGACCCGGAGCAGGCGGTTACCCTGGCCGCCGCCCACATCCACATCAACAACTTCCACGTCCGGCAGCTCTTTCGCCAGGCTCTGCTCAACAGCTGCAATTGTTTCTGACTTTTTCACCACTGCAGCAAATAAAAAGTGGGTTCTGAAACCCACTCCAATAGAGTTACCCGCAGTTTAGAAAAGTATATCACAGGGCTAAAAGTAGCCGCAAGGAGACAGAATTAACGCCTTATCGGCGCAAATCAGCGGCTTGATCGCTTAATGTGAACCTCCATCCTTTCTCAGGTGAACAACCTTATCAGAAATCGCCCGGCGATGAAGGCGTCCGCCGCTGCCGCGGCGCCTTCATCGCCGGGTTCGTGTCGCATCAGGTAGGCGGCGGTCCCGGGAACCAGATTCGGACCCCGTTACTATCCAGGCAGTTTGCATACAGGCGCGTGTGGAAACGGATAACTCCGTCGGGAACAGAGTATGTCAGGCGGAACGACATAGCCTGACCTGCAACCAGCCCCGGTGCAACCGCCGGCAACGGACCGGCCGGCTCCACGGTCTCCGGATCACAGACGATCCGCTCCACCGTTACCGAGTGGGCTTCGCCGCCGCTGTTGGTGATGCGGTAGTCGACGCTCAGCTCCCTGGCGGTGTAGGCCTGGTAGCTCTCCCAGAAGACGCTGCCGCGGGCAAGCGTGAGCCGCGGCGCCGGCTGCCCGCCCGAAGGGGATATCTCCGCCGCGTAGACATCCCAGTCGCCGCCGCGGTTGTCCTCCCAGACCACCTTGTTGCCGCGGATAACCGGTTTAACCTGGTCTCCCGGCGCTCCCACCAGCAGCTGCTCCCGGCCGCTCTCCAGATCCATGAGGTAGATGTCCCAGTCATCGACCCAGCCGCCGGACCCGTCCGCATGTCCATTGCGGTTGTCCTGGTAGACGAGCAGGCCGTTATCGAACGAGGGGTTCACCTGGTCTCCCGGGGACACGACCACAGGAACGCCGTATGTATCGGGAACAGCCTCATATATATCCCAATCAGCATCCGTCTCGTTCCGGCGCTGCTGGTAGAGGACACGCCCGCCACTCACGGCCGGGCTGCGCCTCTGGTAGACGCTCTCACCGTCTGCCGTGGCGCCGCCGCCGGTGCGGGTGAGATATGACCATGTGTCGTCGCTGACGTCATAGGATACGATCAACGGTTCATAGTAGGAAGAACCGTAGCCACGCAGCTTCACCCAGACGGCCTGGTCGCCGTCGATGTCAGGGTCGAAGCGCATGCCGGGCTGGGCATGGCTGTCCAGTTTACGGCTGCGTCCGGTCTCGAAATTGATGCGGCTGATGGTGCTGCCACCGCCGGCCTCGCCGGTGACGGCGATACGGCCGGACAGGGCCAGGGAGCCTGCAGCGGCTGACGTGACACAGGTTTCCGACACGCCCTCCACCGTTCCCAGGCATACCCTGGAATCAGTATCCTGCCAGGCCACGGCCCCCTCATCGACCGCCGGCCCCGCCGCTACGCCAGCAGCAAAAAGGTAGCCACCGCTGTCCGCCGGGTCCGCCAGGTCCCTGACGGCGACCCGGCCCCCGGGAGAAGCGCCCAGGTCATTGAAGACCACCGTGTTGCCTGAGATAGCAGGTGAAAGCTGGTCTCCGGGCGCCGTCGCCACCGCTATCTCCCTGATCTGCCACGCCTGCGCCCCGGCAATCGCCTGGGCCGGCGGCGCAGCGCCCGCAGCCAGCAGCGCCACAGCCAGGCAAGTCGCCGCGCACAGGCCCGCCAGCAGCGCCACAGCCATCAGCCTCGCTCCTGATCTTCCCCCTGGATAAGCCCCATCCTCGCTGCGGCGCGCCACAGCAACCACGGCCGCCCTGCCCGTCTTTTCCTTCCTCGACTTCCGCATCAGTATCCCGCCTCGCTTTCCCGCTCGCACTTCCACGTATCAACGCCCCCAGACTAGCAGCCGCCGCCGAAAAATTTATCCCCCAATGGTTGTAATATGCATTCGTAAAAGTCGTATTCTGCGCAGTCACCGCCAATCCCGCCTCCCGGTTACATATGATGTTTTGCCTGCTAATCAAGGCATTATTAATAAATATTCATGTTGGCCCGTCCCCGGGGAGGGGTATCCCATATATGTATGGCCAGGAAGCAACGACGGAAGGAAAAAATGAAGACACATCGCAAGCGCATGGGCCTGGCGATTCTGGCGGCGGCCATGGCCCTCGCACTGACAGCAGCCGGCTCCGGCTGCGGCAACGAATCCAGCGACAGCAGACCCGAAAGCCTCAGGGACGCCACCTCCGGCTGGGGTACGAACTGGGAAAAACACTCCATAGACTATGCGGAGCTGCTGTCCGGAGGCCCCCCGCGCGACGGCATACCGTCCATCGACGAACCGGCCTTCATCACCCCCGGCGAAGCCTCGCAATGGCTGGCGGACAACGAACCGGTGATCGCCCTTTAACTGGCCGGCGACGCCCGCGCCTACCCGCTGCAGATACTGATATGGCACGAGATCGTCAACGACCGCATCGGCGAGACGCCGGTGGTCGTCACCTTCTGCCCTCTCTGCAACGCGGCCCTGGCCTTCGACCGCACCCTTGACGGCCGGGTTTACGAGTTCGGCACCTCCGGGCTACTGCGCAACTCGGACCTGGTGATGTATGACCGCACCAGCGAGAGCCTCTGGCAACAGTTCACCGGCGAGGCCATCGCCGGTGAACTCACGGGCAGTCAGCTTCGCTTCCTGCCAGCCGGCATCATCAGTTTCGGCGACTTCCGCGAGGCCCATCCAGACGGCTCGGTGCTCTCACGGGATACGGGTTATGACCGTGACTACGGCGCCAACCCCTACGTGGGCTACGACAACATCGACCAGAGCCCGTTCCTCTTCAGGGGCGATCCGGACGGCAGACTCCCCGCCATGGAGCGGGTGGTGGCGGTGGAACTGGATGGAGTCGATATCGCCTATCCCTTCAGCAGCGTCACCGAGGCGGGAGTCATCAATGACAGCCGGGCGGGCAGCGGCCTGGTAATCTTCCATGAGGGGGGCACGGCCAGCGCCCTGGGCGAGCGCGTTATTGCGGAATCCGCGGATATCGGCGCGACCGGCGTGTTCCGTCCGCTTGTGGATGGACGCAAGCTGACCTTCAGGCGGGAGGGCGGCGCCATCGTCGACGAGGAGACCGGCAGTACCTGGAATATCCTGGGACAGGCGACCGGCGGCCCCCTGGCCGGCTCGCAACTGGAGCCGCTGGTGCATGGCAACCATTTCTGGTTCGCCTGGGCCGCCTTCAAGCCGGACACCATCATCTACGGCGCCTAAAGCGGGGGTTGAGGATGAAACAACCCGGCATGGCCGTTGAACAAGGGGGATAATCAGAGGGAAATAAACAGGGGCGCGGCCGCCGCCGCGCCCCGACTCCACAGCCAGAAAGCTTGATTACCAAGGAAAAAAACCCCATCCCCGGAAAGCCTGTCCAGCAAAATAAGGGAGGTCGGCGCCTGAAGTGCACGGTAGGATCGTGCCCCGAAAAAAATCGGGTAGTGGGCACACACTAAAGGCACCGGCCCCCTTATGTTCGTAGTTTATGCTTCCAATTGAGCACTTACATCATACAAAAGTATGATATTACCCATGAAAAAGTCGTATTTTTCGCCTTTTTGACCCATTTTCAGTGAAAATCAGCCGTTTTCGGGCGCGAATCGCGGCACGGTGGCCCCCGCATCCATGAGGACCAGCACCTTGCCGCCGGGGCGGGCCGCAAGCGCCTCGTCCAGCGCCGCCTGGATATCCGGCCGCGGCCGCATGAAAGCGGTGGTCGCCACCTCGTCCTCGACACCCGTCACCGCCCAGAGTTCCGCCTCCAGCGCCGCCCGCGCCAGGCGCGCCGCCTTGTGGTAACCCAGGCGGTAGCCGCTCTCCGCCTCCGCGAGCACCCGCTGCGGGTTTCCCTTCTCCTCCATGATGCCCAGGAAGGCGGTGCTGCCCGTGCCCCGGCCGCAGGCTGACGCCAATATCAGGATGCCATCCTGCTTCAGGGCCAGCCGCCCGTTCTCTATGGATTTCTGGGCCTGGTAGAAGTTGCAGTCCAGCGGCGGCTCGGCCACCGCCAGCACGATGTCGGCCTTCTCGCTGAAGGGGACGGAGACCGTCTCATCCACCACCCGCGTAGCTGCCGTGAACGCCTCCCTGATATCGCCTGCCGCCGCAAAACACAGCCTGTGCCCGCGGTCGAGCACCACCTGCACCGCAAAGAGCTCGCAACCGGGCAGCATATCAATAACCTGGTCCATGTCCTCATGCACCGGGTTGCCCTTCAGCCTCAGGGCCCGGGCCTGCGGCTCCATGGCCAGGCGGTGGTTCTGTTCGATGCTGTCCCGGCCGGCGACACCCGGCAGCAGTATCTTCCTGCCGCCGGTGTAACCGGCGAAATAGTGGGCCTCCACGGAGCCCAGCACCAGCAGCTTGCGCGCCGCCGCAACCTGGCTGTTGAGATAAACACGCGTACCGCCCGTGGTTACGCCGACCTCCGTCAGCCTCGAAGCGTCGCCGGCGTCATGGAAACGCACTCTGCCGCGGAGCTCGTCCCAGCGATCACCGAAGATATGCCTGCACTCCTCCTCGCCGGGATTCCCATGGGTTCCCGTCGCCACGAGGAACGTGATATCCCAGTCAGCAATGGTCCCCCGGATATCGGAAAGTATTGCTGCTGTCGGTGTGGGCCGGGTTGCGTCGTTGACCAGCACCAGTACGGGTTCACCCGCTGCTGCAAACTCCGCCAGCGGCCTTTTGCCCAGGGGCGAAGCCAGGGCGCGCTCCAGTTCATGCCCGTCGCCGGTGCTCCCGGCAACCGGCGCCTGCAGCACCCCCAGAAACCTCCCGTCGGGAATGGTGACAGACTGCCGCTCGCCGCCGTATGTGACCTCAACGTCCATGGGAAGGGCTCAGGACAGGCCCAGCCGGTACTTTTTCTTCATATCCAGAATCCTGAGCACCGAGGCGTTGACCTGTTCCTCGCTGATGCGGCCGGACCTGACGGCATCCAGCAGCGCGTCATAGGCCGCCAGCTGTTCGTCATAGGTGTGGGCGATGATTACCATGTCGGCGCCCGCCTCGATGGCCAGTACCGCCGCCTCGCTGACGCCCCAGTTGTCGGCTATCGCTCCCATCTCCAGGTCGTCCGTGATGATGACTCCGGTGAAACCCATCTGCCGCCGGAGCAGGTCGCCCATGATAGTCTTTGACAAAGTCGCCGGCGCTTCGGAAGGGTCAAGGGCCGGCACCACCAGGTGTCCCACCATGATCATCGGAGCTCCCTCGGCGATAACGCTTCTAAACGGGAAGAGTTCGTACTGGTCAAGCAGTTCCCTGCTCGTGTAGACGTAGGGAAGGCCGTCGTGGGAATCCTCGTCGGCGGAGCCGTGACCGGGGAAGTGCTTGGGAGAGCAGATGGTGGAGGCGCCGTTATAGCCGCGCACCGCCAGGGTGCCGGCCTCGGCTACCAGCTCGGGGTCCGTGCCGTAACTGCGCGTATCCATCACCGAGCCCCAGCCGTCGCTGACATCGACCACGGGCGCCAGGTTGGTGTTGATGCCGACCTGCCTCAGGTCGCGGGCAGCGAACGAGGCCTGCTGCTGGGCCACCTGGGGCGCCAGCTCGCCCATCTCGCCGATCATCGGCTCGGAATAGAAGGGGCCGATGGATTCCATGCGGCGGGTCTTGCCGCCCTCCTGCTCGATGGCGATCATCAGCCTGGCCGGTTGCTCCGCCTGCAGCGCCAGTGCCTGCAGGGCGTTGGTGAGCCCCGCCAACTGAGCCTGGCTCTCGATGTTGCGCTCAAACAGCACGACCGAGCCGATGTATTTCTGCTGGATGAGGTCGGTTATCTCCTCGCTGATGCCTCCACCCTCGAAGCCGACCATTATCATCTGGCCGATTTTCTCTTTCAGTGGCATGTCCGCCACCTGCTGCTGCTCCGGAGTGAGCACGGGCTCCTCGACGGCGGCGCCGTTACCGTTGGTAATATCCGCCCCGGCGTCTGCAGACCCCGCGGGCAGGTGCAGGTTGCCGGTCGTCCAGAGGCCGTAGGCGCCGGCGGCGATGGCAGCCCCCAGGACAAGAACTGCGAATACGAGATAGAGAGGACGCCTGTGCCAGGGTTTACGAGGCCCGCGTTTGCGGCGGCTGCGCTTCTTGTAGCGGTCGGTCCGCCGTACGGTCTGCGAGGTATGGGACTTGCCGTCCCTGGCGCCGCCGTTTTCCTTTTCCAAACCGCCTCCCTGCGATGTCGCCCCGTGGGTCCGGGCCCTGGAAAAAAGGTTATGCAAAGGCTCCCCCGCAAGGAGAGAGCCTTCGCGTAGCAAGCCAGTAAGCCGGATTCTGTTCTATGCGGCCATCTATCTGGGAAGGACGTCGCCGCCCTCCTCGTGCAGCCTACCCGAGGGCCGGGCGAGCAACCCGATAACACCCTCCTATTTGGCCTTGCACCGGGTGGGGTTTACCTGGCAGACGTGTCTCCACGCCTCCGGTGCGCTCTTACCGCACCTTTTCACCCTTACGTGCCGGCGCCACGAAGCAATGCTCCATGCCGCCTAGCCCGCGGTCTGTTTTCTGTGGCACTTGCCTGCGGGTTTCCCCGACTGGGCGTTACCCAGCACCCTGCTCTCTGGTGTCCGGACTTTCCTCTCCGTTACAGATCAGCCTCCGCCCTAATCGGGAGCCAATAAACACTAACGGAGCGACCGCTCGGCTTGCAATACTATTTTAACAGCCCGAGGGCTCCGTTTAAACATCCTTGCCCCCGGGAAGCGGGCTCTCAAGCACCTGCGTGTCCGCTTCCGTCGAGTCCGCGGCGTCATCCAGTTCCTGCTGCTCCTGATCGCGCAGGCGGCGCCAGATCTTGTTGATCTCGCCTCCCACCAGAAAGGTCATGGCGCTGATCCATAGCCAGACCATGAGGATGACGACGGCCGCCAGCGTCCCGTAGACCCGGTCGTATGAGGCGAAATTGTTGACGTAATAACCGAAGCCGAGCGTGGAGACGACCCAGGCGGTCTCGGCGACCACGGTGCCGGGACTGATGAAGCGCCAGCGGGGGCCGCCCTTTACCGAATAGCGGTAGGCCGCCTCGATGGCCAGTATCCCCAGGATGATGATGGCGGGCCAGCGCAGCACGTTGAGCCAGTGGGCCACGGTCTGGGGCGCGCCGGGGCTGTCGGACAAATACTTGACCAGTATTGGTGCTACGGTGACGAAGGCGAAAGTCGCTATCAGCAGCCCCGTGATATAAACGCTCAGCAGCAGCGCCCGCAGCCGTACTTTCAGCCAGGGGCGCGTCTCTTCTATATTATAGGCGGCGTTCAGCGAGGTGGTGATGCCCATGTAGGCGTTGTTTAGCACGTAGGCTGTGCCGATGAAGCTGATAGCCAGCACGTCGCCGCCGCCCTCGAGCGCTTCCCGGACGATCTCGTCGATCAGTTTCAGCACGTCGTCCGGCACGACTCCCTGAAGCTGGTCATGGAGCGTGCCGGCGATATCGATACCGGGGATGATACTGATGAGGCTCACGAGGAAGATGGCGCCTACCGGTATTGCCAGGAAGAAGTTGTAGGCGATCATCGCCGCGTGCCCGGTGCAACCGTCGGCGCGCGTGTTGATGAACAGCCGCACGGGAAATCCCAGCCACGGCCGACTGTCTGCCCATCTCTCCAAGTCCTTGTAGCTCACTGTTGCATGTCTTTCGGCCTGGTCTTTCCCATCCGTCTTTTCCACTGTTCCATTATTCACCGGCCCTTTGATAAACCATTCTATAGCGGGGGCCTTCTCCCAGAACTAAGGGGGGCGGCGCGCCGCAGGCGCGCCGCCCCCCTGTTTCATCGTTTCAGCTGTATGCTGCTAGCTTCCTCCTAGGTCAGCGGCATCCCGAACACTTCGTTGAAGCTGTCCCAGAAGATGACGCGCTGGCTGCAGATGATGTCCTTGGGTGTGCCGGGATCGCCGGTAGCGTAGGCTACCACCTTGACCGGCCCGTTAACCGTCAGGGACGGCATCTGGAATGCATCAACGTCGCCGGGACCGATGCCCGTGCGCGTGATTGCCGGCGTAGCCAGGTCGCCGATGTAGACCTTAACATCGACGGTATCGGTGTCGCTGGGGTTGACAATGGCGAACCAGTCTCCCAGCATGCCCGAGGGCGCGTTGTTGTCATACCAGGGGAAGCCCCACTCGCTGGAGGCGTCCGCCTTGTCATAGGCCAGGTTCTCGTTGAACGAGTTCTTGTACAGCGTACGCTCGGAGACCACCAGCGTCTCGCCGGTGTTCAGGCCGTCCGGTATGCGGACGACTGCCGGGCCGCCGATGAAGTCGGCGTACTGCAGGTTCTCCTGCCCACCGTCGGCGATGTCCCCGGTCCACTTGACCTCGCCGCCAACCGAGACCTCCACGTTGGCGATGGTGCCGCCGGAGAGGTTGGAGATGTTGATCCAGGACCTGAGGCCGCTGGCGGCAACTGAATCGTACCAGGGCAGGTACAGGTACCTGTCGTTGGGACTGACGGTGGTGAACGAGAACTCGCTGCTCACGGTCTCATTGGCCATGCCGTCGTAGGTATAGACCTTGCCGTAATAGGTCGTGCCGGCGCTGAGGCCGGTAACCGACACCGTATGGCTGGCGTGCAGCACCGTGTCGTTGGCCGGCACCGTCACGTTGTAGGGGCCTCCGGACGCAGTGCCCAGCACTATCCTGCTGGTGGCGGGCTCGTCCGTGGTCCAGGTGACATCAGCCGTTGTCTGGG
>JAJRYJ010000047.1 GCA_024275795.1 Actinomycetes bacterium
ACCATCTGGCCAGGCACGAACCCCAGGAGAGGCCCCCGCCGACGCCGATCATCAGCACAAGGTCGCCCCGCGCCAGCCTGCCCGATGCCTCGGCTTCATCCAAGCAGAGGGGGATGGAGGCGCAAGACGTGTTGCCGTATTCTTCAAGGTTGGTGCAGATCTTTTCCGCAGGGATGCCCAGCTTGCGCGCGGCGGCGTCGATGATGCGGATGTTGGCCTGATGGGGTACGAACAGGTCGACGTCCTCGACCCCCAACCCGTAGCGGTCCAGAATGTTGCTCGCAGATGTCTCGATGACCCTCGTGGCAAACCTGTATACCTCGCGGCCGTTCATCTTCAGGTAATGCCGGCCTGCGGCCACGGTCGCCTCGCTCGCCGGCAGCCGCGAACCCCCGGCCGGCAGGTTCAGGGCATCCGCCCCCTCGGGATCGTTGCCCAGGTCGAAGCCGATGATACCGCTTTCCTCGCTGCGGGCCGGCTCCAGCACCACAGCCCCGGCTCCGTCACCGAACAGCACCGCCGTGCTGCGGTCGCCCCAGTCTATCATCCGGGAGACCACATCCGCACCTACAACGAGCACCCTGCGCGCCTGGCCCGACGCTATGAAGGCATTGCCCGCCGCCAGCGCGTAAACGAAGCCGGTGCAGGCCGCCGATACATCGAAGGCGGCGGTACCGCCGGCGCCGATAAGGCCCGACAGGTATGAGGCTGTGGCTGGAAAGGGGGCGTCGTGGGAGAGGCTGGAGACTATCACCATGTCCAGCTCTTCCGGCGCGGCGGCGGCGGCGGCCAGCGCCTTCTCCGCGGCCCTCGCGCCCAGGTCGGATGCGGCCTCGCCCGCCTCCGCTATATGCCTGCGGCGGATGCCGGTGCGGGTCGAGATCCACTCGTCCGAGGTATCCAGTGTGGCGGACAGTTCGTCGTTGCTGACCACCCGCTGCGGGGTGTATGTGCCCACGGCGGTTATCCTGGCTCCGGTGCTGCTCATGATGCAGCCGGGCCGTCTGTGGCGGCGGCTCCGGCAGCGTCAGCCGGCGCCCCGGTCATGCTTCCCGCTCCGCGATGGCGAAAGTGAGTGTGGCGCTGCAGGCCAGCTCCTCGCCGACACTCGCCGTGGCTTCGGCCTTGCCGATGTTGCGGCGCATGCGGGTCATCTCCACCACCAGCGTCAGCTCGTCACCCGGCAGCACCAGCCGCTTGAAGCGCACATCGTCGATGCCGGCGAACAGCACGAGCTTGCCCCTGTGTTCCGGCATCGACAGGGCGGCGACGGCGCCCGCCTGCGCCATGGCCTCGACCTGCAGCACTCCGGGCATGATCGGCCTTCCCGGAAAATGCCCCTTGAAATAATATTCGTCTTCCCTGACCCGGCGGCGGGCCACCACCCGCTCGCCCGGAACCAGCTCCGTCACCTCGTCAAGCAACAGGAACGGTTCCCTGTGGGGCAGTATCTCCTCTATCTTCTCGCGGTCGAGCATCCTATTCGGCCTCAATCTCCTCTTCGCTGCCGCCGGACTGGCCGGCTACCACCCGGGCCACGGCGCTGACCCTGTCGCCCTTGCGCAGATTCATCACGCGCACCCCCTGGGTGGAACGGCCCATACAGGAGATATCCTTCGCGGGCACGCGCAGAACGGTGCCGTCGGTGGAGATGAAAACCAGCTCGTGGTTCTCGCGCACCACGCGCGCCGCCACCAGTGTCCCCTTGGCCTCCGTGTGCTTGATCGTCCTGACGCCCTTGCCGCCCCGCCGGTGCAGCGGATAGTCGCTGATGTGGCTGCGCTTGCCGAAACCGGCGTCGGTGATCACGAACAGGTCCGCGTCGTCGCGGGCCACGTTCATGGACAGCACCTTGTCCCCCTTCGCCAGGCCGATGCCCTTGACGCCGCTGGTGGCCCTGCCCATGGGGCGGGCGTCCTTCTCGCTGAAGCGCACGGCCTGTCCCGACTCGCTCACGAGGATGATATCGTCGTCGCCGTGGGTCAGGCGCACCGCCACCAGCTCGTCGCCCTCGTTGATCCTGATGGCGATGATGCCGTCCGACTTGAGCACCGTGTCGTAATCCTTGAACCGGGTCTTCTTGACCATGCCCCGGCGCGTCCCCATGATCAGGTATTCCGCGTCCGAATAGTCACGCGTGGCGATCACCGCCTTGATCTGCTCGTCCTGTTTGAGCGGCAGCAGGTTGACGGCGGCCCTCCCCTTCGATGTGCGACTCCCCAGGGGGATCTCATGCACCTTCAGCCTGTAGACCTTGCCGATGCTGGTGAAGAACAGCAGGTAATGGTGAGTCGTGGTGATGAAGAGGTGCTCGAGGAAGTCCTCTTCCTTGGTCTCCATGCCGATGACGCCGACGCCGCCGCGGCGCTGCTTGCGGTAGGTGTTCAGCGGCAGGCGCTTGATGTAGCCCGCCCGCGTTATCGATATCACCATCTCCTCTTCTGCGATCAGGTCCTCGATGTCCAGCTCGTCCTCGCTGGGGGCGATCTGGGTGCGCCGGTCGTCGTTATAGATATTCTTGATCTCCAGCAGCTCCTCGCGGACGAGCTTGTAGACCTCGTCCTCGTCCGCGAGTATCTTGCTCAGCCAGGCGATGCGCTCCATCAGGTCCTTGTGCTCGCTCTTGATCTTCTTGCGCTCCAGGCCCGTGAGCTTCTGCAGCCTCAGGTCGAGTATCGCCTGCGCCTGCACCTCGCTGAGCTTGAACTTCTTCATCAGCCCCCCGCGGGCCGTCTCGGCGTCCCTGGCGGCCTTGATCAGCTTGACCACCGCGTCCAGGTTCTTCAGGGCCGTCAGCAGGCCCTCGAGGATGTGGGCCCGCGCCTGGGCCTTGTCCAGCTCGAAGCGCGTGCGCCTGACCACCACCTGTCGCTGGTGGGCGATGTAGCAGCGGAGCATCTCTCTCAAGGACAGGGTTCTGGGAACGCCGTCCACGAGCGCCAGGTTGATGATGCCGAAGGTCCCCTGCATGGGGGTGTGCTTGTAAAGCTTGTTGAGGACCACCTTGGGAATGGAATCGCGCTTGAGCTCGATGACCACGCGCATGCCGCTGCGATCCGACTCGTCACGCAGGTCGGATATCTCGGTGATCTTGCGCTCCCGCACCAGGTCGGCGATCTTCTCGATCAGGCTCGCCTTGTTGACCTGGTAGGGCAGCTCCGTGACGATGATCGCCATCTTCTTGCCCTTGATGGGCTCCGTGTGGGCCTTGGCCCTGACCCTCACCAGGCCGCGGCCGCTGGAATAGGCGTCGCGGATGCCCTTGCTTCCCAGGATGATGCCGCCGGTGGGGAAGTCGGGTCCTGGCATGTGCTCCATCAGCTCCTCCACGGCGATCTCCGGATTGTCGATCATCGCCACCGCCGCGTCGATGGTTTCGCCCAGGTTGTGGGGCGGGATGTTCGTCGCCATGCCGACGGCGATGCCGCTGGAGCCGTTCACCAGCAGGTTGGGGAAGCGGGCCGGCAGCACCACCGGCTCCTCGATGGTCTCATCGAAGTTGGGGGCGAAATCGACCGTGTCCTCGTCGATGTCCCGGAGCATCTCCATGGCCAGGCGGGACAGGCGCGCCTCCGTGTAGCGGTAGGCGGCCGGACTGTCGCCGTCGACGCTGCCGAAGTTGCCCTGGCCGTCGATCAGCGGGTAGCGCATGGCGAAATCCTGGACCAGCCGCACCATGGTGTCGTAGACGGCGGCGTCTCCGTGGGGGTGGTATTTACCGATGACGTCACCGACGATGCGGGCGCTCTTCTTGTAGGGCTTGTTGTAGGCCAGCCCCAGCTGCTGCATGGCGTAAAGCACGCGCCGGTGCACCGGCTTCAGCCCGTCGCGCACATCCGGCAGAGCCCTGCCCACGATCACGCTCATGGCGTAATCGAGATAGGAGGAGCGCATCTCCTCCTCGAGCTCCCGGGGCTCTATCCTTCCATCAAGATCTGTAACTGCCATCAGTCACCTTTCTCCACTGCGGCCCGCCCGCGCCTAGATGTCCAGGAACCTCACCTGGCGGGCGTTGGTCTCGATGAACTCGCGCCGGGGCTCCACCTTGTCCCCCATCAGCGTGGTGAAGATCTCGTCGGCTGCGGCCGCGTCCTCCAGGGATACCTTCAGCAGCGTGCGTGTGTCCGGGTTCATGGTCGTCTCCCAGAGCTGTTCCGGGTTCATCTCGCCCAGGCCCTTGAAACGCTGCATGTTGATGCCCTCCTTGGCCAGCGCCAGCGTCGCCGGGCGTACCTCGTCGAAGCTCTCGGCCACCTGCTCTTTGCGGCCCAGCCTGAAGGTTAGCGGCGGCTCCCCCAGCAGCTTTCTCATCTTGCCGTGGAGCTCCCGCATGCTGGCCAGCTCCCTGCCCGCGAGCAGCTCGGTCTTGAGCTCGACCTTGTGGGCCGCCTGGGAACGCTTGTCGATAATCTTCATCAACACGCGCCCCTGTTTCTTGTCCTGCTCCAGCACCTCGATGCCGGCAAATTTCTCCGCCGCCGCCTTCGTCTTGAGGAATTTCAGCAAGGCCGTGTAGTCCCTTATCTTCTTCTCCAACAGGCTCTGGGTGCGCAGGTAGTCCACCGTGGAATCGCCGTAGAGCGCCCGCAGCTTGTCCGCCCAGCCCTCGTACTCCTTGTAGAGGCGCACGAATTTCTGGTGTTTGGCGCGGCTGAGGGTAAGACCGCCCCGGGAGGCATCCGTTACCTCGATCTGTTCCAGCCGGTCCCTGAGCAGCAGCTCTTCCAGCTGGTGCTCCTTGTCCACGTAGATCTCCTGTTTGCCCAGTTTCACCCGGAAGAGGGGCGGCTGGGCGATGTAGATCAGCCCCCGTTCGATCATCTCGGTCATGAAGCGGAAGAAGAAGGTCAGTATCAGCGTGCGGATGTGGGCGCCGTCCACATCGGCGTCGGTCATGATGATCACCTTGCCGTAGCGGGTGGCGGTGGGGTCGAAGTCCTCGCCGATCCCGGTCCCCAGGGCCGTAATGATGGCCTGGATCTCCTTGTTGGCGAGGATGTTGTTCAGCCGCGCCTTCTCGACGTTGATGATCTTGCCCCTGAGCGGCAGTATGGCCTGGAAGGCGCGGTCGCGGACCTGTTTGGCGGAGCCGCCGGCGCTGTCGCCCTCCACCAGGTAGATCTCGGCCTTGTCCGGATCCTTGACGGAACAGTCCGCCAGCTTGCCCGGCAGGGAGCCGCTCTCCAGGGCGCTCTTGCGCCGAGTCAGGTCCCTGGCCTTGCGCGCCGCTGCCCTGGCCCTGGCGGCGGCCACCGCCTTGTTGACGATCTGCTTGGCCTCGCCGGGGTTCTCCTCGAGGAACTCCGACAGGCGCGTGCCCACGGCCGTTTCCACGAAGCCCCGCATCTCGGAGTTGCCCAGCTTGGTCTTGGTCTGGCCCTCGAACTGGGGGCTGCGCAGCTTCACCGATATCACGGCGGCCAGCCCCTCGCGGACATCGTCGCCCGAGAGGGCCGGGTCCTTCTCCTTGAGCAGCCCCTTGTTGCGGGCGTAGTCATTGATCACCCGCGTCAGGGCGCCCCGGAAGCCGGAGAGGTGGGTGCCGCCCTCCTGGGTGTTGATGCTGTTGGCGAAGGAGAAGATGCTCTCCACGTAGGAGGAGTTCCACTGCAGCGCCACGTCCACCTCGCCCCGCTTGCCCTGTTTCTCAAGATAGATGATGTTCTTGTGGATAGGGTCCTTGTTGCTGTTGATATGGGCCACGAAATCCTTGATGCCGTTCTCGTAATGGTAGACCGCCTCGGCCCCGTCTCCCCGCTCGTCCGTGAGCGTTATCTTCAAACCCTTGGTGAGGAAGGCCATCTCGCGGATGCGTTGCGCAAGCACCGAGAACTGGTAGTCCACCTCCTCGAAGATCTCCAGGTCCGCCAGGAAGGAGATGGTCGTCCCCGTCTGCTTCGTCTTCTTCCCCTTCTTCAGCGGCCCCTTCGCCTCGCCGCGCTCGTAGCTCTGGGTCCAGACATGGCCGTCGCGGTGGATCTCGACGGACAGCCATTCCGAGAGGGCGTTCACCACCGAGAGGCCGACGCCGTGCAGGCCGCCCGACACCTTGTAGCCCTCGCCGTCGAACTTGCCGCCGGCGTGCAGCATGGTGAGCACCACCTCTGCGGCCGGTTTCCTGTACTTGGCCATCCTGCCGACGGGGATGCCGCGGCCGTTATCGCTGACCGTGATCGAGTTGTCCGGGTGGATGGTGGCGCTTATCTCGGTGCAGAAACCGCCCGCCAGGGCCTCGTCCACCGAGTTGTCCACAACCTCGTAGACCAGGTGATGCAGGCCCCGTGAGCCCGTCGACCCGATGTACATGCTCGGACGCTTGCGCACCGCCTCGAGCCCCTCGAGGACCGTGATGTCCTTGGCGCTGTATCCTTCTTTGCCCTTCGTTTTTGGCATAGGTCTACCTTCGCTGGTCGTCTGTTTTGCTCATCTGGAGCGGCGGCGCCGGAATGTGGGGCGATGACGGAAGGGGGAAGACAGCGCTCTAGGCAGGGCGGTGCTCCTTCAATCTCCGACCTCCGTTTTCCGGCTGGTGGGGACGCTTGGATTACTCCTCGGAGTATATCATAAAATGGGCCATTCGCCCAAGCGAAAAAGACCCATAATTCCCCGCTATTTGCGGGATTTACAGCCCAGGCGGGCCCTGTGGATAAAGCGCAGTTCCTCTATCCTCTCCGGGGGTCCGGAAGCGTTCAGTCTCGCCGCCAGCTCGTCCGCCACCAGGCGCAGTTCGCAGGTCCAGCCACCTGACTCGCAACTGACGGTCATCACCCCGTCTCTCAGGGACTGCACCCGTGTGTTGGCGGCGATATCCGCGCCGGCGGCTGCTTCCCAGAGGCTCTGCAACCCCAGGCCGGGGCATTCGCGCC
>JAJRYJ010000001.1 GCA_024275795.1 Actinomycetes bacterium
CCCCACGTGCCCGAGATCCTGGCGACCGCCGGTGGGTCGCTGTTCGTCGGGCTGTCGGTGATGACCGGCTACCAGATCAGGGACGCGGTGATGATCTCGCGGGCGCTCAAGCTCACCTATCCGGACCTGCCGGTGGTCTGGGGCGGCTACCATGCCAGCATGCTGCCGGCTGAGACTCTGGCGGAGGATTATGTCGATATCGTCGTCCGCGGCCAAGGGCAGATCGCCGTGGTCGAACTGGCGAAACGGCTGGCCGAGGGCGCCTCCCTGGAGGGCCTTCCCGGAGTCTGCTTCGAGCAGGACGGCGAAGCGGTGATCGCCGAACACCCCAAGCTGGTGGACCTGGACCAGTTCCCACCGACGCCTTACGATATCATCGACACGGAAAAGTACATGGTCGATGACGTCGGCACGCGCACGATGAAGTATTTTTCGTCCCAGGGTTGCCCGTTCGGCTGCGGTTTCTGCGCCGAGACCTCCATGTACGGCCGCGGCTGGGCCGGTTTCTCCGCCGAGCGGGTGCTGGACGACCTGGAGCGGCTGGTGAAAGATTACGGGGTCAACGCCATCGACTTCGCCGACACCAATTTCTTCGTCAAGCGCCGGCGCGTGCGCAAGATCTGCAGGGGCATCATCGAGCGGGGGCTGGATATCACGTGGGCGGCTGATGTCAGGACCAAGCAGTTCATCGACTTCCCCGATGACCTCAGGCAGCTGATTTACGATGCGGGCTGCAGGCGCCTGCTGCTGGGCGCCGAATCCGGCTCCCAGGAGGCGCTGGAACATATCGGCAAGAAGACCACCGTCGAAGATACGCTCAAGGTGGCGCGCCTCTGCAACCAGCTGGGGATAATCGCCCGTTTCACGACCATGTTCGGTTTCCCGGGCGAGCCGCAGAAGGACATCGAAGCGACGCTGCGGATGATCGAGAGCATCAAGGCGGTAAACGAGGATTTCGAGGTACATGGGTTCTTCTTCGCTCCCTACCCGGGAGCGCCCATGTACAGGGAGGCCGTCAGGCTCGGTTTCGAACCGCCCCGGCGCACGGAGGACTGGGCCGACTTCGACCTCACGGAGCTCCACACCCCCTGGGTCGACCCGGCATATAAGGAGAAGGTAGACATGGTGATAGATTTTTACATGCCCTTTGCATCCCCGGGGCCGGAACTGAGGCAGAAGATGGCCGCGGGGGGTCCGAGGGCGGCGGCGTACCGCACCATGCACAAACTCGCCTCCTGGCGCGTCGGCAAGCGCAACTTCGATTTCCCGCTGGAGTGGCGGCTGAAGAAGCTGCGGTCGGGGAGGCGGCCGTGATGACTGCGGAGAAGGGGATATCCATCGATACCGGCGGGGGGCAGAAGGACGCTCAGCCGCGGGTATGCGCCGTCTGCGGCATCAGCAGCAACGAGGCCAGGTGGCACGTGAGTGACGCGCTGCTGCATACGGCCGGCACTTTCGATATCGTCAGCTGTACCGGCTGCGGCACCCTCCGGGTGGAGCCGCTGCCGCCTTTCAGCGCCAGGAGGGAATCCTTCACCGATGAATATCCCCTCTTCGATTGGGCTCTTGGCCGCAAGCAGGCAGTGACTGACGAGCGTATAGCCCGCTTCGCGCCGCAGATAGCAGAGATTAACCGGCGCCGGCATCCCGGCAGGCTGCTGGACGTGGGCGCCGGCGACGGCTACTTCATGCTGGGAATGCAGACCCGTGGCTGGGAGGTCAGGGGCATCGAGCTCAACGAGGCTGTGGCGGCTTACGCCCGGGAGCAGCTGGGGCTGGACATGACAGCGGGAGCCGAGCATGAGGTGGACTGGCAGGGACCCTATGACTGCATCACGCTTTTCGGGGTGCTTGAAGACGTGGACGACCCCAACGCCTGCCTGGCGCGCTGCCGCGAGAACCTTGCTGACGGCGGTCTGCTTGTGGTCCAGACCCATAACATCGCTTCCTGGGAGGCGCGCTGGTTCGGGCCGGACTGGTTCAATATCGAGGCTCCCCGGCACGTCTGGCATTTCTCGCCGCCGACGCTGGAGCGCCTGCTTAAGAACAACGGCTTCCGCCAGGATGACCTGCTGCACTACGGCGCCGCTTTCGTCACCGAGCGCAGCATCGAGAACCGGCGCCGCAGGCCCTTCCCGTCTTCCACGCTGGACCGGATGCTGCGCAAGGCCGTGGTGGCGCCGGCGGCGAAGCTGGCGCCGCGCCTGGGCCAGGGAATCATGATCGAGGCCTATTGCAGCAAGCAGGAAGGTGGGGGACAGGCTTGAGGTTCGTATTCTTCTTCCCCCTGACAAACAGGGACAACAAGCATAAAGTGAGCCCGCCCCTGAGCCTGCTGGCCTGCGCGGCGCCGCTGCTTCAGCGGGGCATCGAGGTGGACGTAATCGACGCCCGCGTCACCCCTGATTATCGGCGGGCGGTTCTCTCGGCCATGGAGGACGCGGACCTGCTGGGAGTGAGCTCCATGACCGGTTACCAGATTGCCGACGGTCTGGAGATCTCCGCCGCCGTCAGGGAGCGTTTCCCCGATAAACTGGTGGTCTGGGGCGGCTATCATCCATCGCTGCTGGCCGAGCAGACGGTAGCTGATGCGCGCATCGACGCCGTCGTCCGCGGTCAGGGCGAGGGCGCCTGCCTGGAGCTGGCCGAGCACCTTGAGGGGAAGCGCCCACTTGAAGATATCGCCGGGCTTTCCTGGAAGCGTGACGGGGAGATAATCCATAATCCGGAGCGGCGTGTGGCCGACATCAACGACTTTCCCGCCATGCCCTATCACCTGATAGATGTCGAGAGCTACGTGGATTTCAACCGGAGAGAGCATGGTGACCGCAGGCGGGCCGTCAATTACGTTTCCAGTTTCGGCTGCCCCCATGCCTGCGGCTTCTGTTCCAACCCGGAGGCTTATGGGCGCAAGTGGAAGGGCCTGAAGGCCGATCGGGTCGTGGAAGAGGTGACGGGCCTGGTCAGCAAATACGACCTTGACCGGGTCTATTTCGATGATAACAACTTTTTCGCCTCCAAGCGACGCGTGCGTGAGATCTGCCGCGGGTTCCTGGAATCCGGCAGGTCCTTCGAGTGGTTCGCCACCATCCGGCCCAGCCAGGTTATGGCCTTCGATGACGAGGATATCGACCTGATACGCCGCAGCGGCTGCACCAAGTTCATGATGGGCGCCGAGTCGGGGGACGACGCGATGCTCCAGCTGATCAACAAGGGCAACGAGGCCGCCGATGTGCTCGACGCCACGCGGCGTTGCCGCAATCATGACATCCAGCCCTCCTTCGTCTTCATCTTCGGCTTCCCCACCGAGAGCTGGGCGCAGATGCAGACGACCCTGGATTTCATGAAGCAGCTCAAGGAGATCTACGCCGATACGCGCACGACGACCCTGTTCTTCACGCCCTATCCCGGCACGGCGCTGACCAGACTCGGGCTGGAGCAGGGCTACCACCTGCCCGGTTCCCTGGAGGACTGGGCTGTTTATGACGCCCGTTCTGTGAAGACCCCCTGGATCAGCGACAGCCAGAAGAAGAAGGTGAAGCAGATAGCCGACTTCTACCTGCCCTGGGCGTATCCGAACCAGCTGGCGCGGGAAAAGGTGGCCTGCAGCCGCGTGAAGCCGTTCTACCGGCTTTTCACCCTTGCCTGCCGCGCCCGTGCCGGCAGCGGCGTCTACGCGTTGCCATGGGAGTGGCACCTGGCGCGGCGGTTGAAGCTGACATGACCGGCCCCGGCAGGAGTGCGCGACGGCCCGCGAGGCGATGCCGGTCGCCTCGGCGGCGCGCCCATTAGCGATTGGCGGCTGCGAATGACTATAATTATCTGGAGATGATTGCGGACATCAAATGACAGCCAAGAGCAGACAGACCGATTACGACCGCCGCGGCAGGAAGAAGGTGGTCCTGTTTTTCCCCACTCCGGCCTATGGGCATTACCGCATCGAGCTGGGGCTGGCTCTGGCGGTGATCGCCGCCCCCCTTGAGCAGGACTACGACCTGCACCTGATCGACGAGCGTGTGACTCCCGACTATGAGAATGAAGTGCTCAGGCACCTGGACGACGCCGTCTGTGTCGGCATCAGTTCCATCACCGGCTACCAGATAAAGCGAGGCATCGCCATGGCGCGCAAGGTGCGCCGGCGGGCGCCGGACGTGCCCATCGTCTGGGGCGGCTACCACCCGTCGCTCTTTCCCGAGCAGACCTGTGAGTCTGATGCCTGTGACATCGTCTGCGTCGGACAGGGTGACGTCACCTTCAAGGAGATCGTCGCGAGCCTGAGCGCCGGCAAGGCGCCGGCGGACGTCAAGGGTTGCGCCTACTGGACTGAAGAGAAGATAGTGGTCAACGAGCCGCGGGAGCTGGTCAACATCAACGACGTGCTGCCGGCGCCCTACCACCTGCTGGACGTCAACCGTGCCATCGAGCTCAACCAGCGCGAGAACCATGAGAGCAAGCGCACCACCGAGTTCCACTCCAGCCAGGGCTGCCCCGGCAAATGCGGCTACTGCGCCGATGCCCAGCTGTTCAAGCGCCACTGGACCGGCCTGGACGCGGAGCGCGTGGTCGAGGAAGTCGCGTCGCTGGTCAAGACCTACGACCTGGACCAGGTGAACTTCAGCGACGCCAACTTCTTCGCCAACCAGCGGCGGGTCAAGGCGATTTGCGAAGGGTTGATCGAGCGGAAGCTGAACATCACCTGGGTGGCGTCGGCACGGCCTGATACCTTCCACCGCTACAAGCCCGAGGTGCTGGAGCTGATCCGCGAGAGCGGCTGCAAGCGCATCATCGTCGGCGCCGAGTCGGCGGCGGAACCGGTACTGGAACTGATCTCCAAGGGGGCCACGGCGGAGGACCACCTGAAGAGCGCCCGCGTCTGCCGCGATTACGGCATCGGCGCCACCTTCACCTTCATTACCGGTTTCCCGCACGCGCCGGGGACGCCGCCCCAGGAGACCACCCAGGACCTGCTCAATTTCATCGAGAGACTCAAGCAGATTCATCCTGACATCAGGACCAAGATATTCGTCTTTACGCCTTACCCGGGGACGCCGCTTTATGACCTGGCGGTCGAGTACGGCATGCACGAGCCCCGGTCTCTGGAGGAGTGGGCCGATTACAACCCGGCCACCATGAAAGTGAGCCAGTGGGTAAAACCGGGTGAGCGCGCCATGATCGAGAAGGTGAACGGTTTCTATCTGCCGTTTGCCTATCCCGACAGCGGCATGCGCGAGAAGCTGGCCCACGGCAGCAAGAAATGGCCCTACAAGCTGATGCACGGGCTGGCGAAGGCGCGGACCAAGTCCGGTTTCTACTCCCTGCCGGTGGAATGGATGCTGTTCAAGAAGCTGAAGAAGGAGACTTTCGAGCCAATCGCCTGATGCCCATGGGGCGAGGGCGCAAACGGACGGACCTGGTGATCCACACATGTCATTGAAATCAAAAGCCAAAGGGCTGGTCAAGAACAAGGTGATGCGGCCGGAGGAGATCGTCACCGATTTCCCATCGCGCATCAATATCGAGCCAACCAACAAGTGCAACCTGCGCTGCTCCATGTGTCCCCGCAAGGACCAGACGCGCGCCGAGGGCGAGATCGACGCCGCCCTGGTGAGCAAGCTGGCGGACGAGATATCGCGTCATGCGCCGGCGGAGGTGCGGCTGCACAAGGACGGCGAGCCGTTGCTGGCGCCGCACATCTTCGACTTCATCGAGGACATCAAGATCAGGGCGCCCAGCACGCTGCTCAACATGGACACCAATGCGCTGAAGCTGGATGAGGAGAAGGCGGAGAAGCTGCTGGACTCGCGGCTGGACGTGTTGCTGTTCAGCGTCAACGCTGCCACCGCGGATACTTACAAGAAGGTGAGGGGCTCCAGCAAGTACGATCAGGTGATAGCTAACATCGAGCGCTTCCTGGAGCTGCGCGCCGAGCGCGGTTATGTCTGGCCCGGGATCAAGGTGCAGCTGATAGTGATGACCGATACCCGCAACGAGATCGGCCTCTTCAAGGAGCAGTGGGGCGACAAGGAAGTGGACGTGCTGCTGATACCGGCCATCAACTGGGGCGGTCACCGCCCGGAGGTGGGCAGCCTGATGGAGTTGCCGTTGCGCCGCTATCCCTGCACTTTCCTGTTCAACTCTTTCTCCATCAACTGGGACGGCAAGGTGAGCTTCTGCAACGTCGACTTCGACCACATGGGCATCATCGGCGACGTCAACCAGCAGAGCATCGAGGAGGTCTGGAAGAGCCCGGAGTTCGAGAGCTACCGCATGCTGCACAAGCAGGGCCGCTGGGACGAGATAGATCTCTGCCGCGACTGCAATTACTGGGCCTATACGCGCAACATCTGGTACCCGAAGCCGGGCGGAGGCTGGATGTGAGCCGCCCGGTGAACTGCGCTGTCTGCGGCGGCCGCCATCACGAGCTGATGTTCATCGGCCGCGACCGCCTCTTCGGTATCGAGGGAGAGTTCCCCGTGGTGCGCTGTCAGAATTGCGGCCTGGTATTCATCAACCCGAGGCCGGAACTGGAGGAGCTGGCGGCCTACTATCCCCAGGAAGATTACGACCTTTACAACAAGGCCGCGGGCCTCAAGGACCGCAGCATGGACGAGCTGGAGCGGCTGCTGTGGCCCCGCCGGGCCTTGATAGAGAAATATCGTCAGCCCGGAAGGCTGCTGGACGTGGGCTTCGGCGACGGCTCCTGGCTCTACTACATGCGCGAATCGGGCTGGGATGTGGCCGGCGTCGATTTCAACGAGAAGATGGTGGAGCTGGTGGGCGGGGAGCTGGGCATCGACGCCCGCGCCGGCCAGCTGGAGGATGCCGGCTTCGATGACGACAGCTTCGACGTGGTGACCCTCTGGGGTGTGCTGGAGCACGTTCAGGACCCCGCGGGCACCATTGCCGAGATCGACCGCATCACCGGCGAGGGGGCGTTGCTGGTGGCCTATACCCAGAACGCCGCTTCTCTGGAGGCGCGGTTCCTTGATGAAGATTGGTTCATCTACGAGATACCGAGGCACCTGTTCAGCTTCACGCCGGACAACCTGGCGCGCCTGCTGTCAGCCGGCGGGTTCTGTGTCTCGGAGACGCAGTTCGAGTCACCCCTCTATTATTGCCAGATGAACTGGCAGTATCTCAAGCAGCGGCGTCTGGGCATGGATGGCGATGTGGTGCATCGTCCGTCCCTGCTGGACAGGGCGATAGTCAAGGCGATGGACAATTACCGGCGTGCGCTTACCGGCAGGTCCTGGTCAGCAGCCATGACCGCCTACGCGGTCAAGCGGCTGCCGGCACGACAGGGCGCGGGCGGCGCCGAAGGCGACGGAGCGGAGGCACAGGATGCAGGTTAACAAGCTGGGCGACACGGGACTGGAGGCGTCGCGCCTGGGTCTGGGCGGCATACCCTTTCAGTATATAACCCAGAAGGAAACGGACGAGATAATCGGCGCGGCGCGGGAGCGCGGCGTCAACCTCTTCTATACGTCGCGCATGTACCGCGACAGCGAGAACAAGATCGGCCTGGCGGTCAAGGGCGAGCGCGACCAGGTGATCCTCGGCACCAGCACCCACAAGCGCAAGAAGACGGAGGCGCTCAAGGAGATTCGCGACAGCCTCGCCAACTTCGGCAGCGACTACATCGACATCTATTCCCTGCACAACGTGCTGACCCTGGGAGTGCTTAGGGAGATAATGAGTCCGGGCGGCGCCTACAGCGCCCTGGACGAGATGCGCAACGCCGGCTACGTAAAACAGGTGGGCATCAGCGCCCACCAGCCTGAGACGATTCTCAGGGCCCTGGAGGAGGCGGCCTTCGACGTGGTGGAGTTCCCGCTCAACATGGTGGATCGCGAGGCCGCCGACGGCCTGATGCAGGAGCTGCAGGCGCGGGGCATCGGCTTCGTCTCCATCAAACCGATGATGTTCGGTTACGCCACGGCGGCAAGCCCGGCCCTGCGCTATGTCTTCAGCAGGAAGCCGGACGCCACCATCGTCGGCGTCTACAACATGGATGAGCTCAACGAGAACCTTGACGTGGAAGCCGGGGGCGGCGATATCTCTGAGGAAGAGATGCTGGCGGCCATCGCCGAGTCGGAGCGCAAGTGCTTCAAGGTCTTCTGCCGCCGCTGCGAGACCTGCGTCGAGTGTCCTCAGGGCATCGACATCCGCACGGTGCTGCGCTGGTACGAATATTTCGACCGCTACCATTCCTGGGACTGGGCCCGGGAGCGCTACAGCGGCCTCCGGCCAAACCTGGAGGCCTGCGACAACTGCGGCGTCTGCGAGCGTGAATGCCCGCACCACCTGCCCATCAAACGCGAGTTCGCCAGGGCGAAGGTGGACCTGCTGCCTCGGCGCAGCGCCAAACGCCTGCTTCAGAAGAAGCTCCTGGGGAGATAGGGGAGCACCGCGGTGATGACTGCAGCCGCTGCTTCCAGCACGGCGGGTGCCGCCGGGGAGAGCAGCGACCGTTCCCGGAATGCCGTGCATCTGGCCTGGCAGGTGGGCATCGTCATCACTGTCTGCGCGGGGCTCTTCCATCTAATCAACCTGGTGGATGCCGGTCGCTGGGAACTGGGGCCCTTGCTTTTGACCCCGTTCAGAACTGCGTTCATCGCCACCTGGCTGCTGCTGCCGGCTGACTACCTGCTCAACCGCCGCCGACTGCGCCTGGACTACGCCGACGTAATAGTAGCGCTGCTGGCCGCTGTCTTTCTCCTCCGGGGGATGTTCGTAGCCGAGACCTTCGGCATCGCCGTCAACTGGGTGCTTACGGGCGCCGGCATGTTCTTCCTCGTCAAGCATGGCACCCAGGGCCGCAGGGACATATGCCTGCTGATGTACACAATCACTGTGGCTGTGCTGGTCATCTGCCTGTTCGGCCTGGTGGAATATGTGGCCAAATCCAACCCGTTTTTCGAGTCCATACAGGTCACGGCTATCGGGGCCGACACACGCATCGCCGCCAGCGAGCAGTTCTATCGCATACGCTCTCTGGTCGGTCACCCCGGTTTCCTCAGCGCCGTGCTGCTGATTGCGGCGCCGGTGGCCGCGATGGTCTTCCGCCGTCGCCCGTGGCTGCTGGCGGCGGTGATGCTGTTGATGGCCATCGTTATCTTTCTCACATTCAGCAGGGGCTCATGGCTGCTGGCGGCGCTGGTGATTATACCGGCTTTGATATATTCAGGCCGCCGGTGGCTGCGGAGGAACCTCAGATGGATCGGTCTGGCGGTGCTGATTATGGCCGCCGTACTGGTGCTTGATTATTGGAGCCGCGATGCGGTGGAGCTCGATCTGGCAGAGCCGGCCCCCGGCCGGGGGCTCCGGCTGCTGGATGAGCCGGAGGCCCCCTATGAAACCATGGAGGGCGAAGGGGTAAGGCCGCTGGCGAACCGCCTGTTCTTCCAGGTCCAGGATGATTCCATCAGCGAGGATGGTTCCGCGGTAACGGTGGTGGTCCGTTACCTTGACGCGGGGCGGGGGCAGCTGCGCATCGAGTATTCACCGGCCAGTGTTGATGCAGGCAGCCCGGTTTCCGGAGAAGACCGGGGAACAGAAGACCGGGGAACAGTCGTGTGGGAGCGTTCGACGCCGCCCATCGACAAGACCGATACGCAGATGTGGACTATCGGTGCCTTCTATATCGAGGAGCCGGGCTTCACGGCTGATCCGGCCGCCGCTGACTTCAGCCTGTATGACGGCGATAACCTCACGCGTGTCAGCCGGGTGGAGGTGCAGAAAGGCAAGCTGAAATGGCCCGACGTAGTGGCGCAGCAGTGGATCACCCGCAAGGGCTCACTGGTGACCAGGATGGGTTTCTTCCCCTTCACCCGGGATCTTCTCAGGCAGCATCCCCTGGGCGTCGGCCTGTTCAACACTCCGGGGACAGATCACCACGCCATCGACAGCCTCCCCCTTACCTGGATGATAGAATTCGGATGGCCCGGGCTGCTGTTGATCGCCGGACTGATATGGCTGCTCGTTTCCGAGGGTATCAAGGTGCTGCACCATCCGCGGGGACTGCCGGCGGCCGTATACCTGTCGCTGCTGGTGATGGCGCTTCACGGGCTGCACCTGATGATCATCTACGATAAACCCAGCCTGGTGCTGAGCGCCACGCTGGCGGCTGTTTATGCCGATATAAGGCCCTGGAGGCGCGGAGGGCCGGTGGCGGCCGTGCGCGAAAGGGATTGCGAGATATGAAGATCATGCAGATAAACAGGCTGTGGCGTGCAAGGAGCGAGATAGACAGGTACCTGTTCCGGTTGTCCGAACTGCTGGAGAACCATGGGCACGAGATCGTCCCCTTCGCCGTACAGGATCGGGGGAACGAGCCCAGCCAGTATTCACCGCTCTTCCCGTCGTCGCTCACCACGCTGGAGCCCTTCCGGCTGCCCCTGTGGAGGATGGCCGTATCCACGGCGAGGATCTTCTATTCGCGCGAGGCCCGCAACCGGGTGACCATCCTCGCCGACCTCACCCATCCGGATGTGGCCCACCTGCACAAGGTCTACCTGCACCTGTCTCCGTCGGTGCTGCGGCCGCTGGTGGAGAGGGGTATCGGTACCGTTATGACCGTCCACGACAACAAATTATTCTGCCCCTCCCACCGCGCCTATCGCGGTGGGCGCGCCTGCTATGACTGCAAGCCCTATCGTTACGGCCGCTGCGTGTCCGGTACCTGTGTCGGCGGCTCGCGCATCGCCAGCACCCTCTGTGCTGCGGAACTGTTGGCGCATGATATTATTCATGCATATACTGGTAAGATCGATTGTTTCATCGCCCCCAGCGAGTACATCCACGAGAGGCTGCGGGACAGGGGGATTCCCGGCGAGCGGATCGCGGTGATCCCCGGTTTCATCGACAGCCGGGCATGGAGCGCCGATGACAGTGGCAGCGGTGACTATGTGCTGTTCTCAGGCAGCCTGCTGCCGCGCGAAGGCATCGAGACGATGATCAAGGCTTTCGCCGGTCTGCCGAAGATACCGCTGAAGATCGTTGGCACCGGCATGCAGGATTTTTTCGCGCGGGAGCTTGCCTGGGAGCTTGGTGCAACGAACATCAGTTTCCTTGGTTACAGGAAGGATGAGGACCTGAAAGCGATCATCGCCGGCTGCAGGTTCGTCTGTCTGCCCTATGAGAGTCCGGAAAACCCGCCGGAATTCCTCTTCAGGGCGCTGTCATCGGGGAAGCCGGCAGTCGTCTCCCGTCTGGGTGGACTCCCGGAGATGATCAGCGACGGCGGGACCGGCCTCCTCTTCGAGCCGGGCGATATCGAGGGGCTCAGGGAGGCGGTCAGCGGCCTCTGGCAGGACCACGACCGCATATCATTGCTGGGCAGGGAGGGCCGGCGGCTGATAGAGAGGGATTACACTCCCGAGCTGCACTATGAGAGAATGCTCGAGGTTTACCGGAACGTGAAAAGGACATGACAGGAAACATGATCTCAAGAATAACCGCGGCGGGCGGCATGGGGACCATAAGCCTCGCCAAGGGCAAGGGCAAGCGCAAACGGAAACGCAAGCATGTGAGCCGCGACAGGGAGCCGGCGAAGAAGAAAGTTTCGCGGAAGGAGCCTGCCGCGAAGCCCGCTGCTGCCAGGCGCAGGAAGGCTGCGGCGCCCGCGCGCAAGCGCAAACCCAGGCAGGTCAGCAGCAACTGGCTTGAACGGTCCATCAACAACCTCTTCGCCTGGTGGGATGCCCAGGGTTATGACTGGCGCGATTACTTCAGGATGGGCCTGCTGGCGGGTGGCCTGCTGGTGGTGCTCTATTATGCGTTCTCCGCCGGCGGATATTTCCTCATCAAGCGTGGTTATGGCGAGCTGATCATCCTCTACCTGGTAGTGCTTGGGCTGCTCTTCGGCCTCAGGGCCGGCGGCAGGCTGCCACGCATGGGGATGCTGGAGCTGGCCTTCTTCGGGGGCTATACGCTCTGGGTGCTGCTTTCCATCACCTGGTCCTACAAGCCCGCGGCCAGCCTCGACGAGTTCGTGCGCGCCAACCTCTACCTGGCGGGTTACGGGCTCTTCTATCTCTACATGGCGCGGCGTGAGTGGCTCACCTGGCTCGGGCACCTGTTCATCATCATCGCCTTCATCATCGCCCTCGATTCCGTGTTCGGCAAGATCGGCATCGTAGAGCATCCGGACCCCTTTCAGACGAACCGGCTGAGCTACCCGCTCACCTATTGGAACACCATGGGCATCCTGATGATCATGGCTTTTCCGCTGGCGCTCAGAGTGCTGGCGGACCGCGCTACGTACCTGACGGTGCGCTGCCTCTACGCGCCGGCGCTGGTGTTGTTCATCACAGTACTGTTCTTCACATTCTCGCGTGCAGGCCTGCTGTTACTGATGCTCGTGTTCGGCCTCTACCTGCTGGTTGCTGTGTTGCGGCTGCGCGCCGTGCTCCAGGCGGCCATCGCCGCCGTGTGGACGATGCTGATCATCATCTTCAGTTATCTGTTCCTGCCGACCATGGTGCAGCTCATTCCCAATCCGGACGCAGGGGAGGCAAAGCTTTTCGGGTTACTGCTGCTGGTAGTGATGCTTCTGGCGATTGCGCCGCAGGTACTGATATACAGACAGGAACAGCGCATCAGCTTCTCGGAGGACGCTTCCAGGAAAATCGGCATGGCTGTCGCCGGCACGGCGGTACTTTTGCTGCTGCTGGGCTCCACCGCTTTCTTCATCCGGCAGGGTACGAACCCCGTTTCCTGGGTTCAGGGCCAGCTCGAGGTCATCTCAGAGCCGGAGGCTGTAACCACGAGCGCCGGCGAGCGCCTGTTGAGCCTGCAGTCGGAGCGTTACAAGGAATATGCGGTCAGCGTCGGCGTACTCAGGGACAACCCGCTAAAGGGCACCGGCGCCGGCACCTGGTCGATCCACTGGTTGCGTGAGCGTCCGCGGGAGATCCAGGTCAAGGACGGGCATTCCTGGTTGTTCGAGACCATGGCGGAGCTGGGCCTGGTGGGAACCTTCCTTGTGCTGGGATTCATCATCACCTTCATCGTGCGCTGTATCAGTGACCTCCGCTTCCTCGGCAGGACGCGCCAGCGGGAGATCTACGGCGCATTCTTCACCGCCTGTGTCGCCTTTATGATTCATGCAACCATCGACTGGGACTGGGAGATGGCCGTGGTGACCCTGAGCTTTTTCATGTTCGCCGGCGGCTTGTTGCGCTATGGAGCCCTGTCCCGGGCCGGGACCACAGAGGAGGCTGAGGCCGCGGCGGCTGTTGGTGACGGCGCAGCGAGCGACGCGGACGGATGGTCGCCACACAGGCTGCTCAGCTGGAACTGGCTGATCGGCACCCTCTGCGTGCTGGCGATGCTGGCGACCATCTTTCCCCTGGTTGCGCGCAACCGTGTGGAGAGCGCCACCAGGTTAGCCGGACAGGGCGAGGATTATGTCACCGTGGGCATGCAGGCCAAAACGGCACACAGGTTCAACCCGCTGGATGGCGAGGCCCTGATATTGATGGCTGTCTCGGCCCAGAAAGCGGGGGACGTGGACGAAGCGGAGCGCCTGATACTGCTGGCGCTGGACCTGGAGCCCTATAATGACAAGTTCTACCGCAACCTGACGCGTATCTATCTGGCCAAGGCCAACGCGGCCCAGGATCCTGAGGAGAAGCTTGACTATACCGCGAAGGCAGTGGATGCCATCAGGAAGTCCCGGGAACTGAATCCGCTGGAATCAAAGGATACGGGACCGCTGGAGGAGGAGGTCCGCAAGCTCACCGGCGGCGCCCTCTGACGGGGGCGCTATTCGGATTTTCCCTCGTACTGCTGCTTGTAGTACTCCTGGAACTCCTCGCCCTTCTGCTTCTCCCACCACCAGCGGTTATCCACGTACCACTGCACCGTCTCCCTGAGGGCGCTCTCGAAGTCGTGGGCGGGAGACCAGCCCAGGGCGCGGGCCCTGCTGCAGTCGATGGAATAGCGGAAGTCGTGTCCCAGGCGGTCGGAGACGCGCTTGATCAGGCTCTCGGGCTTGCCCAGTATCTCCAGGATCATGCGCGTGATGGTGATGTTGTCGCGCTCGTTGCCGCCGCCGATGTTGTATATCCGGCCCACCTCGCCCTCGTGCAGCACCGCGTCGATGCCCTCGCAGTTGTCGGTGACGTAGATCCAGTCGCGCACGTTGGTGCCATCGCCGTAGAGCGGCAGCTCCCGCTCCTCCATGGCATTGGTGATGAACAGGGGGATGAGCTTCTCCACGTGCTGGTAGGGGCCGAAGTTGTTGGAGCTGCGGGTGATCAGCGTTGGCAGGCCGAAGGTGGTGTGATAGGCCATCACCTGCATGTCGCCACCGGCCTTGCTGGCGGAGTAGGGGCTGCTGGGATCGAGGATGTCCGTCTCGCTGAAGGAGCCGTCCCGGATGCTGCCGTAAACCTCGTCGGTGCTGATCTGCAGGTAGCGGCCGACGCCGTGCTGGCGCGCCGCCTCCAGCAGCACGTAGGTGCCGTAGACGTCAGTGTGGATGAAGTCGGCGGGGCCGCCGATGGAGCGGTCCACGTGCGACTCGGCGGCGAAATTGACCACCGCGTCGACGCCGTTCATCACCTTGTCCACCACCTGCGGGTCGCAGATGTCCCCCTGGACGAAGCGGTAGCGCTCGTCCTTCTCCACGTCCCTGAGGTTGTCCAGGTTGCCGGCGTAAGTCAGCTTGTCCAGGTTGACGACCTCGTAGTCGCCGTATTTCTCCAGTATGAGCCGGATGAAGTTGCTGCCGATGAATCCGGCGCCCCCGGTGACCAGTATCTTCAAGATGGTTCCTCCGTATCGTGGGTCAGTTCCTCCAGTACCTGAAGACATTCTATCAGCCCCTGGCGCCAGGGTGGCAAGCTGATCTCCGGCGCCCGCGTGTTGGCCAGCACCGAGTAGGCGGGGCGGGGGGTGGGGCTGCCGAATTCCTCGCTGGTGGTGGGCTTCAGGTCCACCTCGATGCCGGCGAGCCGGAATATCTCCGCGGCGAAACCGTACCAGGTGCAGGAGCCGCTGTTGGTCATGTGATAGACGCCCGGCCGGTCCAGGCGCGTCTCCGCCAGCGTCTTCAGCGCCGCCGCCAGGTGGCCGGTGTAGGTGGGCGAGCCGGTCTGGTCGTCCACTACCGTTAACAGCTCGCGTTCCCGTCCCAGCCGCAGCATGGTCTTGACGAAGTTATGCCCGGTGGAGCCGAAGAGCCACGCCGTGCGCACGATGAGGTGACCGTCCGGCAGTTCCCGCCTGACCTGCTCCTCGCCCGCCAGCTTGCCGCGGCCGTATTCGCCCAGGGGCGCCGTGGGGTCGTCCTCCAGGTACGGCTCGCCCTTGCTGCCGTCGAAGACGTAGTCGGTGCTGATGTGTATCAGCCGGGCGCCCGCCTCCGCGCAGGCCCGCGCCGTGTTGCCGGCGCCGCCGGCGTTGACGGCCCAGGCGTTCTCGCTGTCGCTCTCGCAGCCGTCCACGTTGGTGTAGGCGGCGCAGTTGATGGCGGCCGCGGCACCGGTGCGGCCGATGACGCCGCGAACGGAATCCGGGTCGGTGATGTCTATCTCGCCGATATCGACGCCGGTGACGTCATGGTCGGGAGAGAGCGTCTTCAGGAGGTCGTGGCCCAGCTGTCCCGCCGAGCCGATAACTAGAATCTTCATCCCATCCTTGTTTCCCAGCTGTAGGGAATCTCGTCCGTGTCGTGGGGCAGCCGGTATTCGTCCGGCTCGTCATAGTTGTAGAGCTCGGTGGAGATGTTGACGACGATGCCCTCGTGCTCGCCGATGCACTTCCAGCCGTGGTAGATGCCCGGCGGAATCTGCAGCAGCATCATGTTGTGGTCGCCGATGAAGAAGTCGTTGACCTCGCCGCGGGTGGGTGAATCCTCGCGGGCGTCATAGAGCGCCACGCGGAACATGCCGGTGATGACGACGAAGTTGTCGGTCTGCAGTTTGTGGTAGTGCCAGGCCTTTACCACGCCCGGATAGGTGGTGGTCATGTAGCACTGGCCGAACTTGATGAAGAGCTCGTCGTCGGAGCGGAGCATCTCCGTCAGCCGCCCCCGGTCGTCGGGGATGACCTTCAGCTTCTTGGTCTTCACGCCCTCGATCATCGAACCTCCCGTATCAGATTATCCCTATCCAGGAATTGTCGCCCACCATGAACCGGTATGCCCTCGGCCGCTGCTCCAGCCTGATGATCTGCACGTTCTTGCCGATGAGGCTGCCCTCCATCCTGCCGCGCAGGTCGATGACCTTGCTCTGCTCCAGGATGATGGAATGCTCGATCTCCGAGTTCCCCACCTCGGAGTCATAGTAGATGGATGTGTAGGGCCCGATATAGGAATCGTGCACGTAGGCGTTCTCGCCGATGATTACCGGCCCGCGGATGGTGCAGTCGCTCACGCGGGCGCCGTCTTCGATGACGACGCGGCCGTGGATCTCCGAGCTCTCCACCTTTCCCCGGATATCGCCCTCGAGTGCGTCCAGAATCAGCCGGTTGGCCTCCAGCATGTCCTCCAGCTTGCCCGTGTCCTTCCACCAGCCCTGGACCACGTGGGACTCCACGCGCCTGCCCTGGTCGATCAGGCACTGGATGGCGTCGGTTATCTCCAGCTCCCCGCGGGCCGAGGGTTTGATCTCGCGGGCGCACTGGAAAATCTCGGGCGTGAACATGTAGATGCCCACCAGCGCCAGATTGCTGCGCGGGTCTTTGGGCTTCTCTACCAGCCGCCTGACCTCGCTGCCCTCGCACTCGGCGACGCCGTAGGACTCCGGGTTGGGCACTTCCTGCAACAGTATTAATGCGTCCGGGGAATTGCTTACGAAAGACTCCACCAGCTCCTCGATGCCGTCCCTGAGCAGGTTGTCGCCCAGGTACATGACGAAACTGGAATCACCGAGGAAGTCCTCGGCGGTGAGCACGGCATGGGCCAGGCCCAGCGGCGCCTCCTGGGGGATATAAGTAATGTTCACATCCCAGTTGCTGCCATCACCGACCGCCGCCTCGATCTCCGGCGCAGTCTCACCGACGACGATGCCGATATCACTGATGCCGGCGTTGCGCAGCGCCTCGATGCCGTAATAGAGGACGGGCTTGTTGGCCACCGGCACCAGCTGCTTGGCGCTGGTGTGCGTGATAGGGCGCAGGCGGCTGCCGGTACCGCCGCTGAGGATAAGTCCTTTTAGTTCCATGGCAAGGGGAAGTATATCAGCGGCCCGAAAGCGGTGCCAGCGGCGAACGCGCTTTGTTATACTTCTCGCTGGCGGGGCAGGGTATTTCCGCAGGGCCCGTAGCTCAGTTGGTCAGAGCATCCGACTCATAATCGGACGGTCGCTGGTTCGAGTCCAGCCGGGCCCACCAGAAACTGAGCCTCAGAAATGCCTGCCATAAAGGCATTTTTTATTTTGCAACATCTTGAACCCCGGCTGGGTTTGAACTTTCTCGATTTTTCACAGAAAAACCCTTGCAGGAATTATCTTTCATGTACATAATGTGTCTTGAGAGGACACAATATGTACAGAAAAGATGACTTTATGAAGGAATATTCAAAATCACTTGGAGATACTGAGGCAAGGCTTCTTTCCTCTTTGGCAGCTAAAGACAAGGCTGTGTTTACTCTGCCTGAGGCCCAAGAAGCCGCCGGTGTTTCTGATTATGCAATACGTCTCATATTGAGCGGTCTTGTAAAAAAGAAGTGGCTTATTCGTCTCACAAGCGGAAAGTATCTGATCATTCCTTTAGAGGCTGGTGCAGAAGGAGAACATACCGAGAATTGGTTCGTAATAGCCAAGAACCTGATCGAGCCCAAGCCATATTACATTTCTCATTACAGCGCCCTGGACATTCATGAGATGGTAACTCAGCCAGTCATGACTGTGTATATTAGCTCACCCATTCGCAGAATTCCGAAAAACATACTAGGAGCTACGTTTCGTTTCATTTACACCAAGTCTGAAGACCTGTGGGGACTTGAGGATGTGTTTGTCACGCAGTCCCAGCAAGTAAGAACCAGCGACCTTGAGAGAACCATCATTGATTGCCTCGACCGGCCTGATCTTTGCGGCGGCATTAGTGAGGCGGCAAAAGGTATCTGGACCAAGCGCAACGAGATTGATTACAAGAAACTGGTTGACTATACCCTGAGGCGTGGCAGGAAAAGCGTCATAAAAAGACTTGGCTTCCTGCTTGAAACATATTCTCTAGGTAGCGAAGACGTAATTTCTCGCCTCCAGAAAGAAATCACCAAGAGCTATACGCTTCTTGATCCTTCGCTTCCGGTTTCCGGCAAATTCAAAAGTTCATGGAAAGTCAGAGCGAATATTGAGCCAGAAGAATTAATAGAAATAACGAAAACATAAATGATCCCGCAAGCAGAGATTTCCAAGTTAGCCTATCGCGAAGGCATGAGTGACAAAGTCATTGAGAAGGATTATGTCATCACCTGGATTCTTTTGGCTTTGGCTGATTCCGATCTTAGAGATTCTTTGGCTTTCAAGGGCGGAACAGCTCTTAAGAAAAACTTTTTTCCAGATTATCGTTATTCAGAAGACCTTGATTTTACTCTTACGCAGGAAATCGCAAATGACGCTCTACTTCGTAGGCTGAACGATACCTTGAGTAGACTAGCAAAAGAACAAGGATTTCAATTTGCTGTTCCAGAAGAGAAAATCGAGGAACGATCAGATAGCTTAACGGCTTACGTAAATTTTGTCGGTCCACTGCAAGCAAGATTAGATTCGAGAAGCATAAAAGTTGATTTCACCCTCTCGGAGATACTTATATTTCCAATAGAATTAAAAGGAATTCATTCCCCATACAGTGATGCGGTGCCTCTAACCTTTCCGACTTACACTCTGGAAGAAATTCTCATCGAGAAGCTATGCGCTATCATCGGCAGAACGGAACCCCGGGACATCTACGATGTGAACTATCTCTTTGGAATTAATGATATCGATTTTCAAAGGATACCAGACGCCTTTCGAGAGAAGGCTGAGTTCAAGGACATCGATCCCGGCAGGCTGAAAGAAAGCCTGAATGATAAGAAAGACAAATACGCCCGGATGTGGAAAAGCCGTTTAAGACATCAGGTCAAGGAACTGCCACATCTGGAGGAGACAATCAGAGAACTGAATCGCGATCTCAGAAAAAATGGACTTATATAAAAAACAGCTTGTTCCAACCGTTTTTCAGATAATATATAAATCAGTTAGCATGATTTTAGGCTGATCGGCCTATTTTTGTAATAACACTTCTTCCAGATTCATAAATTGATCAGGCAGAAATCTTCTTCACAGATTCCTCAAGCTGAATTAGAATGGAAGAGTTCCAATAACGTACGACCGCGTCCACTAGATACAGGTGCCGTTGACTCCCCTCTCCAGCCCTTCAGCGGTCTTTGCCCTCACGTATCATCTCCAGTCGCATTCGAACCAGGCTTTTTTCGAAGCTGCCGTATCCAGCCAGGATAACCACGCCGGTGATGGAATAGAATAAAGCGTTCAGGATCAGCACCTCGACCCAGGTTAGCTGGAAGGCGTATCTACCCATCAGAAGCGATATAACCAGGCTGATGGCAAGAAAAACGGGGACGCCCAGGCGCAGCATGCGGCGCACCCATCTTGTTTCCGCTTCGACCTTCGCGGCGTCATATCCTTGCCACTCGACAGGTGGCGTCGTGGGCACAGTTTGCAGCTTCCCGTCACTTGTTTTCGTCCTCCCGGAGCCGCTGGACAGGCTCCCGGAGAGAAGCCAAAGCGCAAACATGTAGAAAGCGCTGGTCAGGATCATCAGGAATATCCAGGCGAGCAGGTTGAAAACCTCCGGCTCCAGCCGCGGCTCGATACGCATCAGAACCATGACGAAGATGAACTGGAACATGAAGATGCCGACAGCCGCCCAACCGAAGATACCTTTCATGCCGATGAGGGGCCGGGCGAGTGCGGCGGCCCGCGGGCTGGACGGTCTCAACCCGGGCACGCGCATGATGATTGCGAGCGCGCCGATAAGCACCGTAAGGCAAACGTAGGCCAGCAGGATCACGTTCATCCAGACCGGCTGCTGCATGGCCGACCTCCGTCCTGTCTACGGCAGATATGAACGCTTATACCATGTCAATACAAACCAGTCAAGGGAGAAAAGAAGGTGCCACGGAAGGGAAACGGCAATCGCGCCGGCAGCAGCTCCTCAGCCCGATTCCCGGCGCTGCTTCCTGCGGGCTTGCCGCTTCTCCACCTGTACGCCCATGAGCTCCAGGTAGCGCGTTCCCACTATGGCGATGGCGGACAGCACGATGGTGGTGCCGAGGATGATGAAAATGGCGGTGAAAAGGCGCGTGCCGTCCCTCGAGGGCGTCAGGTCCCCGTAGCCGACGGTCGTCAGTGTCACGACGGAGAAATAGAAGGACGATATCCAGGACCACTTCTCCAGGTAATGAAAGATGACGGTGCCCGCGCTGATCAGGCCGACTATGGTCATCCCCGCCGCTATCATCTGATGACGGATTTTCCCCAATTGACGACACCTCTCGCTGTTTTTCTCAGTATGTATACCCTGCGGCGCGGGGATTTCCTTTACTTGACGCCTGACGACAGGCAGGGCGTCACGGCGGAAAAACCACTCATGCCAAAGGTTGCAAATATGACAAAGGGAATGAATTTATTTTTTTCCGGGAATAGTATATGTTGATTTTGCCGGTACGGTTTTCATCGCGCCGGCGCCATATCGAGAGTAAGGGAGGGAGGTCGTATGCCGGTTGAAAGCGCAGGCGAGCGGTATCGCTGCAACATCTGCGGAAACGTCGTTGTCGTGGAGGAGGCGGGCGGCGGCACGCTTGTCTGCTGTGATGAGGATATGGAAAGAGTAGAGGGCTGAACGCGGCAGGAAAAACGGGGCTGATGCCGAAAAATGTCTCCAGCGCCCGGCGCGCCTGGCTGTGTGCTGCTTGGTGCTGAATGCAGAAGCCTCATATTGCGTGTCAGTTTTAAGGTATTGGTTGAGATTGACCGCTGAGTTTCCGGGGGGTTGCCCGGTTACCAGCCCAGGGAGTGATGGCCGATGTAAAAAACTCAGCTGGAAGAATGTTCCCGGAAGACATAAAAGGAGGGAGACACTGTGGTGAAAATGATCAAATCAGAAAGATTCTGGGCGATCGTGCTGGCGGCGGTGATGGCAATGGCGCTGGTGGCGGTCGCACTCGGTTGCGGTGGGGAAGAGACCACCACGACCTCGGAAAAAACCACCAAAACCACGGCGGCAGGCGGCGGCGGTAAGATCTATGTTGCGGTGACCGGCGAGGGTGAGCTGGAGGCAGGCGGCGGCAATATGGGCCTGGCTATCGTCGACCTGGACACTAAGGAAGTCGAGATGGTCAATGTCGATGGTGCTGCTGCACCCCACGGCGTAATGTTCACGCCGGATACGGCTACGGCTCCCAACACGCGCGGGCGCACCGCCACCGAGCCGCCGAAGGAGATGTACCTCGGCAACGCCCAGGATGGCAGTGTACTGCTCTTCGATCCCACTACCGGAATCGTGACAACCACCATCGAGCCGCCGGCGGGCGCATCCCTTGCGGTCTGTGGCATGCAGGAGGACAAGGACGGGATCATCTGGCTGAGCAGCATGGGTGACGGCAAGGTCTACCCGCTGGATCCGAAGACCAACACCATCGGCGAGGCAGGGCCCGGCGGCGGCGACATCACGTCGAGCATCTGCGGCATCTCCTGGTCCGCCGACGGCCAGTACGCCTATCTGAACAACATGACCGCGGACCCGGGCTATATCGCCAAGGTGAAATGGCCCAGCGGCGAGCTGGTCAGCAAGATCGAGAATGTGACTCAGGCCAATCCGGGCCTCTCGGTACACCAGAACGAGGTGACTCCGGACGGCAAGTACATGTACGTCACCGGCGGCGCTGACAACACCCTGGTCAAGATCGACATGTCCACGGACGAGATCGTTGACACCATCGCCATCGGCGGCGAGACCCACTCCATCGTCTTCAGCGAAGACGGCAAGACCGCCTACATCGCGGTTCGCCACCAGCCGGTGGAGAACGAGTGCAGCATCTATGTATATGATGTCGAGAAGGATCAGATCACCGAACGCATCCCCGGCATCAAGGCTCCGCTTATCTGCGGCATAGTGCTGGAGGAAGGCTAGGCAGTCGGGCCTGACTCATGGGTTAGCCAGCCAGTAGACAACGTATCCCCGCCGGTTCGCCGGCGGGGATACTATTTTTCAGAATACGGGAGGAAGGCAATGGGAGCCGCAGACGTCACAGGAGAAGAACGAACCCGGTTGATGCCGGTGCTGTTAGTCGGCCTCTGTCTGCTGCTGTTGTTCGGCATCGTATCCTGCGGAGACAGCGGCGCCACCGTGACCATCAAGGATTTCAAGTTTGAACCGGAGACCGTGACCATCAAGGCCGGGGAGACGGTCACCTGGGTCAACGAGGACCGGCGCGAACACCAGGTGATGAGCGGCGCCCCGCCGGTGATGACCGATCTCTTCATGTCGCCGAAGCTGGCGAAGGGAGACAGCTGGTCCTATACCTTCGAGGAGCCGGGTGAGTATCCGTATCACTCCATGACGGGTTCTTTCCTGGGCACGGTGATCGTAGAGGAGTAGTAAATCACGATACGGGAATATCTATTCAGGCGAAACGAAACAGGGAAACGCGATAATGAGCAGGAAAATCGGACTTTTATACCTAACCAGGCATAATCTCAGACGCAAACTCTTCCGCAGTATCGTCATAGTGGTCGCGGTGGCCATCGTCGCTGTGGTCCTCTTTCCCACTACGATACTGGGGAAGAGCGTGTCGGACAGCCTGGAGAAGGGTGTGGCCAGGCTGGGCGCAGACCTGATGGTCGTCGCACCTGGCAATACCTCCAAGATCGCCTCGACTCTGATAGCGGGCAACCCCAGCACTTTCCTGATGGACGGGTCGGTGGCGGACGAGGTCGCACAGGTGGAGGGGGTAGAAGCCGTATCGCCGCAGCTTTATTTCGCGACCCTGGGCAGCGGCTGATGTTCGGGCAGCCTGCAGTTGGTAGGCATCGACCCGGAGACGGATTTCACCGTCGGGCCCTGGCTGAAGAATAACCTGAACGGAAAGCTCGGCAGGAACGAGGTGATCCTCGGTTCCAACGCCCATATCTTCTTCGGCAAGTCCGAGAGCAAGGTCGGTGATATCGAGACCTTCTATGGCAATGAGTTTGTCGTCGTGGGCATCCTCGAACCCACCGGGCTGGGGCTGGACGACGGAGGTTTCATCACCATCGAGGCAGCAGAGGAGCTGGCCCAGCTGTCCGAGATAACGGCGGAGCGCCAGCTCGAGATCGAACCCGGCCAGATCTCCACCCTGATGGTGAAGGTGGACCCGCAGGCGGACAGGGGCGACGTGGCCCGCGCCATCGCCGACGCGGTGCCCGGTATCGCCGTGGTCTCATCCAAGGAGCTGATGACCACATCCGTGTCCCGCCAGCTGGAGACGATGGCGCCGGTGCTGCTGCTGATAGGCGTGGGTTTCTGGATTATAGCTGTATTGCTGATCGGCGCCCTGTTCACCATGGTTGTCAACGAGCGCAGGCGGGAGCTGGGCCTGTTGCAGGCCATGGGGGCCACTCGCAGCTTCATCTTCAAGCAGGTAATGCTGGAATCGGTACAGCTGACGGCGCTGGGAGGCGCCTTCGGCATGGCTGTCGGCGCCGTGATAATACTGTTGCTCAAGAGCACGGTGGCGTCGTCTCTGGGCGTCGAGTTCCAGTGGCCCTCGGCAGGGTTTGTCGTCGGCTTCACGTTGGGTTACCTGGTGCTTGCCGTAGCAACCGGCGTGATCGCCGCCCTGTATCCGGCGGCCGTCGCCAGCAGGCTGGAGCCATACCAGGCCATCAGGTCGGGAGAATGAACAGAGGTGCTAGCTGAATGATTGAGCTCAGGGACACAACCAAGGTCTATGTATCCGGCGGCGAGAAAGTGCACGCTGTCGATGGAGTGACGCTCAAGGTAGACGATGGCGAGTTCGTCGCCGTCGTGGGTCATTCCGGAAGCGGCAAGACCACACTGGTCAGCATCATGGGAGGGTTGACCAGGCCGTCGGCCGGCAGTGTCCATGTGGGAGGAACGGACATCTGGGGTCTGGACAACAGGGGGCTGGCGCGGCTGCGCAGCGAGCAGATCGGCTTCTGTTTCCAGTTCCCCAGCCTGATCTCGACCCTGACCTGCATCGATAACGTGCGCCTGCCGGCAAGTTTCGCCCGGGGAGAGACGGGGAGCACCGAGCACGCTCTCGAGTTGCTGAAAACCGTGGAAGTATCCGAGAAGGCCAATGCCTATCCCTCGGAGCTTTCCGGAGGACAGCAGCGGCGCGTGGCGATCGCCCGCGCCCTGGTGAACGAGCCCAGCATCATCCTGGCGGATGAGCCCACCGGCGACCTGGACGAGGATACGGAGGAAGATATCATGGAGCTGTTTACGCGCGTCAACGGTGAGGGTGTGACCATCGTGATGGTGACCCATTCCCACAAGCTCGCCTCCAGGGCCGCCAGGATCCTCACCATGGATAACGGCTCCGTCAGCGAGAACGGCTCAGGGGCTGATGACAGCCCTGGCGACGGCCGATAGACCGTCAGCGCGAGGGGAAGGTCCATGCCGGCAAAGGTTGCCCAGATTTTTGAAGCCATCGATGAACTCTGTCCTTTCTCCCTCGCCGAGCCCTGGGACAACGTAGGGCTGCAGCTGGGTTCCGGGAGCGCGGAAGCAGAGAGCATCCTGCTGACGCTGGACACGGATGCCGCCGTGGTCGATGAGGCCGCCAGGGGCGGGCACGCGGTCATCCTCACTCATCATCCGCTGATATTCGAGCCGCTGAAATCGGTGAGCGACAGCTCCCGCACGGGAGCGGTGCTGCAGCAGGCCGCGAGGGCGGGGCTGGCAGTGATTGCAGCCCATACCAACCTGGATGCGGCCCGGAGCGGCCTGGCGGACCAGTTGGCGGACCTGCTGGGAATCGTTGAAGCGCGCCCCGTGGAGGGAGCGGCCCTCGGCTGGTCGAAGCTGGTGACATTCGTTCCCGCAGAGGACCTGGAAGCTGTCAGGAGCGCCCTCTTCCAGAGCGGCGCCGGCGTCATTGGTGACTACAGCCACTGTTCCTACTACCTTTCCGGCACCGGGACGTTCCTCCCCCTTGAGGGAGCCGATCCCAGCGTCGGGGAGCGTGGCCGCGAGGAGAAGGTGGAAGAGTTGCGCCTGGAGATGGTTTTTCCCTCGGACAGGGCCCGTGATGTGGTTACTGCGCTCTGCCGGGCCCATTCCTATGAGGAACCGGCCTACGACATCTATCCACTTGAGAGCATCAGCCACGATGCGGGCAGCGGTCGTGCCGGCGCGCTGGAGGCCGGGCGCAACCTCGAGGATTTCGCAGCCGCCGCCGCCGGCGGGTTCGGTATGAAGGATGTCTGCTACAGCGGTAACGGTTCAGAGGCGGTCAGGCGCGCGGCCGTCGTTCCCGGCAGCGGCGCCTCACTCATCAGGGCGAGTGCTGAAGTGGCGGATGTGCTGGTCACCGGGGATATCAAGTATCACGATCGGCTGCTGGCCGATGAGCTGGGGCTTGCACTGGTGGAGATTCCCCACGGTGTAAGCGAGCGCACGGCGCTTGAGCGCTGGGCCCCCCGGCTGGAGGCGGCGCTCGCGCCCCTGGGGGTCGCTGTATCCATGTCACAAATGGGCTCAGCAGTCGCATGGTCCCGGTCCGGCGCCGTATCCGAAGAAGGAGGCAGCCATGCGGGAACTGCAGAAGCAGACAGCGTCTCGGGCAGCAGGCAGGCGAACGGAAAGGAACAGGGCATGCATCAACTGCACGTGGATGGAGGGTCGCGAGGCAATCCGGGCCCGGCCGGCATCGGTGTGGTGCTGACGGATGCGGGGGGCGGGGTCATCGACACCGTCTCCGAATATATCGGAGAGGCCACAAACAACGTCGCCGAGTACAGCGCCATGGTGGCGGGCCTCAGTCTGGCACTGGAAAGGGGCATCCGCCGGCTGCACATCAATTCAGACAGCGAGCTCGTCGTGCGCCAGCTGGAGGGCCGTTACAAGGTTAAGAACGAGGGTTTACGGTCATACTATGAGCAAGCCATGTCCCTTTTGGGCAAGCTGGAGTCCTACAGGCTCACCAGCGTCCCCAGGGAAGCCAACGCCCACGCAGACGAACTGGTGAACCGGGCGCTGGATGAAAGTGGGCACTGAAAAAATGGTGAAGAGGCTGAATGAAGACAACCATAGTAATCCCTACCTACTGGCGCCCGCCTGTAACCGAGCTGCCTCTGTGTGACCCCGAAACCGATTTCCTCTATGACCACGCCACTCCTCTGGATGGGGAAGGGACCCTCGCGGGATTGCTGGAGAACCTGTCGACTTTCCAGGAGGACGAGGAGTTGACCGTAGCCGTGGTGGCAGTGCCCGCCCGGCGGGAACTGAACCAGGCCGTGCAGCTGAAGGTGGAATCCATCGTTGCCCGCTTCGATTACCGTTTCCCCCTGTTCCTGGTGGGACCGGACGAGCTTGCTCTCTGGCGCCGGCGCCTGGCGGAGAACGGGCTCGGACATTTCGACCACCTGTTGAATCTCAACGGCTATTCCAATGTCCGGAACATGTGCCTGCTGGTGGCCAGGCTGACAGGCGCCGAGGCCGCCATACTTCTCGATGACGACCAGGTGGTCAGTGACGCGGCCTATCTGGAGAAAGCGCGCCGCTTTATTGGAAGGGAGTATGACGGGGGATTGGTGACGCTGGTCAGTGGCTTGCCCGCAGACCGGCGGCGGCAGCCGTTCATTGACTCTTTCTCCCCCGACAACCAAGGAGAAACGGATGACGCACATGGCGCCTGGCGACGGCTCTGGGGTGATGAGCCGGCGATGGCGGCGGCCCTCGATGGGGTATCAACGCCGCCCCGTCTCAGGGAGACGCCGGTGGTCTTCGGCGGGAACATGGTTCTGCACCGGAGCCTTTTCGAGAATGTACCTTTCGATCCCGCAGTTCCCCGGGGGGAGGATATCGATTACATGATCAACGCCATGTTTTTCGGTCACCGCGCCCACATGGATAACGAGCTTTCATCCGGCGCCAGGGATGTGGCATTCTGCGCTCCCTCCTGGTATCAGTTGCGCAAGGATATCACCCGTTTCAGCATCGAGAGAGCCAAGCTGGCGGGCCAGCGCCCAGGGGACGGCCTCAGCCGGGTCACGGTGGAACAGCTGGAGCCCTATCCGGGGCGGTTCCTGCGCGAGGACTTCCATGACATCGTACTGACTGCATCGCTGGAGATGGCTTCGTCATACCTGGCTTCGGGACGTGAGCAGGACGCCGAGGAATGCATGGCCAATGTCGCCATCAGCAAGGCGGAAGCAGAGCTGCATGGAGATCTTTTCGGGGAATATGTCGAGCTCCAGCGCCAGTGGCGTGAGTTCATGAGCGTGCTTCCGGTTGCGGATATCTGGCATCCCGCCGGCGCCGTGGATTGAAACCGCATCACCCTTTCCCTATAATTTCAAACGCAAGAGCGGATGTAGCTCAGTTGGCTAGAGCGTCTGCTTGCCATGCAGAAGGTCGAGGGTTCAAATCCCTTCATCCGCTCCAGTTTTCCCCGCAGGACGTTGGACATTGGTGCCGGGCATCAGCGGCGAAGCTGCGCCCCGCCGCCGGTGTCCTTTGATTTCCTTGAGGGGCGACGTGGCCGAGTGGTTAGGCAGAGGTCTGCAAAACCTCGTACAGCGGTTCGATTCCGCTCGTCGCCTCCAGTTTCTGCTTATTTACAAATTCACTCATCTGGGATAGAATTAGATGTCATATTGCGCGGTCAGCCACAAGGGCTCGCGCGCTTAAATATATTTTTCCCCAGGGGGCGTGAGGCATGTATATGACCAGGAAAAGCCGTAAAGGAAAGCACTACAGGCAAAAAGCAGAAGCGCGCAGGAACAGCACAAGCGCAATCGCCGCCGTTTCCATCCTCGCATTGATTTTCGCCCTGTGCCTTTGGGTACCCCTGGCGCTGGCCGATGACGGTGAGACCGCGGCCCTGTCGGGTACGGATACAGGTTCGGCACTGACTGCTGGGCAGGTTGCTCCCGATGGCGTCGCGGGAACGGATGCAACGCAGCCGGGCGATGATAGCGCCCCGGACGACGGCAGCACGCAGGCCGGTGCGACAGCCGGCGGGGCAACAACCACGTTTGATGGCGATGAGGACGGCGGGTCCAGTGACGAGGGTACCGGCAGTAATGAGGCCTCCGGGGCCGATACCGCGACTGCTGTCATTGCGGGAGCTTCAACGAGCGGTGTCGCCGTGACGGCGGATGCGGGAAGCAACGAGTGCGATGCCGCCAGCGCCGCAGGCAGCGAATACGGCGATGGCTGTGACCCCGAATACAAGCTTGAACTCATCTGCAGCTGGGGTGAGAACGGCACCTATTGGGACAGCATGGACGATTACAATGCCGGCCTGCTTTCTATCCTCTATCACCTGCAGAACAACGGTACCGGTAACGCGTACAATCTTAGTATCACCTCGGCGACTGCAACCAACGGAGTCACGCTCGCGACCGACCTGAATTCCATCGTTTTGGGTGATCTGGGCCCGGGAGAGTTCGTGAATTTCATCCTCAAGTGGCTCGTACCCAAGAAGGTCGGCCACTACGAGACGAACATTGAAATCTGTGCGGATTGCCAACAGCCGGTCTGCCCTGAGGGGGAGTGCCCGCCGGTCGATCCCTGTATAGAGAACCCGGAACTCTGTCAGCCGTTAGATCCCTGCATCGAAGATCCGACGCTTTGCAATCCAATCGATCCCGGCAACGTCGGACCGACAGAGACGACTGCTGCGACAGTGGCTCCGGTGCTGACCCGTTCAGCGCTGCCGTCGACCGGTTCCAGCATGCTGCCGGGGGTAATCGCAGCCATGGCACTGCTGGCGATCGGCACCATGGTTTACCTGGCGACACGTAGCCGCCAGCATGAGAGCTAGGAAAACCTCATAGAAGGAACCACAAGGGCGGGTGCTTCGCACCCGCCCTCTTTTTATTGGCGAACATTCGGAACATCCCCGACGGATGCGGGTTCGGCAGCCATCATCCACCAACAGGCTGGCAAGCCGGGCCTCGGCCATGATATCTTAGGGACTCGCCTGGGCAAGACCCGGGAGATCAACGTGAAATCGACAGGGAGCGGAGGTAGGTTTAATGGACTGGGGAAAACAGAACCGGCTCAGCCGTATCATCAAGCCGGCAACGGGCAAGGCCGTGATGCTGGCTGTGGACCATGGATACTTCATGGGCCCGACAACGGGCCTGGAGCAGCTGGATCAGGCGGTAAACCCGCTGCTGCCCTATGCGGACACGCTGATGCTCACGCGTGGGGCGCTGCGTAACTATATCGACCCCGGCGTCGATATTCCGATTACGCTGAGGGTTTCGGGTGGCACCAGCATCCTCAACAAGGAGGCCCTGTTGCACGAGGGCGCCACCTGCAGTATCGAGGACGCCATCCGCCTGAATGTCTCCTGCGTCGCCTTCTCCATCCTGGTGGGCGCTGAATACGAACGTGACACGATTCTCACCTTCTCCGAGATCATCGACGAGGCTCAGGCCTATGGCATTCCCACCCTGTGCGTGACGGCGGTCGGCCGCGACATGGTGCGCGACGCCCGTTACATGTCCCTGGCGTCCCGTCTGGGGGCCGAACTGGGAGCCGACATCATCAAGACCTATTACGTGGATGGTTTCGACAAGGTGGTGGATAGCTGTCCGGTGCCGGTGGTGATCGCCGGCGGCAAGAAGATTCCGGAGCTGGAAGCCCTGCAGATGGCCCGTAACGCCATCGACGCCGGGGCCATCGGCGTCGACATGGGCCGCAACATCTTCCAGGCTGACGACCCGGTGGCGATGATCCAGGCGGTTCGCTCTGTTGTGCATGACGGCGCTGCCGCCGACGACGCCCTCGGCCTTTATCAGAGCCTCAAGAGCGGCGAAGTCGGCGCGGCCACCTGAGACCTTGGGCGCGGGAGATCGCATGCGCGTAGCCATGTACTACAGCAACGATGATGTGCGCCTCGAGGAGATGGAGAAGCCGTCCACCGGTCCCGGCGAGCTGCTGGTGCGCATCGAGGCCAGCGGCATCTGCGGCAGCGATGTGATGGAATGGTACCGGGCACACAAGGTACCGCTGGTACTGGGCCACGAGATCGCCGGTGAAGTGGTCGAGACCGGAGAAGGAGTGGAGCGCTTCCGCGTCGGCGACCGTGTCGCCGTCACCCACCACGTCCCCTGCATGACCTGTCACTATTGCCGCAGCGGCCATCAGACCGTATGCGAGACCCTGCGGACCACCAGCTTCGATCCGGGGGGCTTTGCGGAATACGTGCGCGTGCCGGCCATCAACGTGGAACGCGGCACTTTCATGTTGCCTGACGATGTATCTTTCGAAGAGGGCTCTTTCATCGAGCCGCTTGCCTGTGTTTTGCGCGGGCAGAGGCAGGCCCGTTTCTTTCCCGGCTGCTCAGTGCTGGTTATCGGCAGCGGCATCTCCGGGCTGTTGCACATCATGGTTGCCCGGGCCCTGGGGGCCGGTCGTATCATCGCCACCGACGTCGTCGACTACAGGCTTGAGGCCGCAGGCAGGTTGGGCGCGGAAGAGACCATCGGCGCAGACGATGATGTGCCGGCCCGTTTTCGCGAGCTCAACGAGGGCCGCGGCGCCGACCTGGTGATCGCTTGCGCCGGCGCGACCCCGGCGATCGAACAAGCCCTCGAAGCCGTCGGCCGCATGGGGACGGTGCTCTTTTTTGCTACTACCAGGCCCGAGGTCAGGATACCGCTTGCGATCAACGAATTCTTCTGGCGCAACGAGGTGACGCTGACCAGCAGCTACGCCGGCAGCCCCGCCAACTGCGAGACGGCCCTGGAGCTCATCCGCGCCGGCCGCCTGCCCGTGACAGAGACCGTGACCCACCGCCTGCCCCTGGAAGACACCGGCGCCGGGTTCGCGCTGGTGGCCAGCCCCAGGGACTCGATCAAGGTGATTATCGAGCCGCAGCGCTGACAGCCTGCTAAAGCTCCCGGCTGCCGGCGGATAAAAAAAACCGCTTTCCCTCATATTTGCCACATCCCGGCCGAATCTACTAATGAGAGACCGGCGGCGGCAATGAAGTTGCATGTCGCTGCCATGATACTGGCGTCGAGGAAGAGTGAGGCGCCCGCAAGGGTCGGGCAGTTGGCAAATGGTTTCTAATGGGGAAAAAGGCGGGCCTTCCAGGGGGTCGAACAGGCGGTTGTCAGCCATGAGCGCCGCGGTGCTGGCGACTTTTTTAATTTCTCTTATACTCTACATCCTTGTTGGTGCGTCCTCGCTGGATGATGCCACAACCGCAACCGCGGGAGAAGACCCTTCGGTTAAAGCAGCTTCCCGGGAGGCGGCAGGCTCAGGCAGCGGATCACCTGTGCCTGATCTCGGTCCGGGAGCACCCATGGCGGAAACCACCACCCGGGAAACCCTTGATAACGGACAACAGGTACTGGTGCGCTGGGATCCGGTCGACGGTGTTCCGGCTTTTCTCACCGGTCCGGTATCGGTTCCGCAGGCAGACAACCTGGAGGCGTCCACCTATGCCTTCCTTGACCAGAACGCGGAACTTTTCCGGATGGATGACCCCTGGGGGGAATTACGGCTTGAGCGTTCCGACATCGACGGGCTCGGCATGACTCATCTACACATGGCCCAGATCTATAGGGGGGTACCGGTCTTTGGGGCGGAGCTGGCTGTCCACTACTCCGCAGAAGGCATGCTTACGGCTATCAACGGCGACTATAAGCCTGGGCTCGACCTTTCAGTGGAACCTGTTGTTTCCAGGGAGCAGGCAATGGCCGTTGCAACAGCGGCGATGCCGGGCGGCGCCGTAGCTGTGGCGCCCGAGCCGCCGGAGCTGGTTGTGCTGGCATCGGCGGGCATGGATGCGGCCCTGGTGTGGAAAGTGCCGCTGGCGTCCGATTACCCTCCGGCAAGCATGGTGTTTTTCGTTGATGCCCGAGAAGGCGGTATCATTTCCAGCTACGACAACCTGCAGGACGTTCGTAACCGCAGTACCTATACGGCCGGCAATGGCACCTCAATACCCGGAACGCTGGTATTATCCGAGGGGAGCCCCTGGAGTGGTGATGCGGTGGTGAACGCAGCCCATTACAACGCCGGCCTCACCTATGATTACTATTACGGAACATTCGGCCGTGACAGCCTCGATGGCTCCGGCATGGCGTTGAAGAGTACCGTACACTACAGCAGCGGCTACAATAACGCTTTCTGGAACGGTTATCAGATGACCTACGGCGACGGCGACGGATATGTCTTCAGCCCGCTTGGCAATTCACTCGATGTGGTCGCCCACGAAATGACTCACGGCGTGACCCAGTATACGGCCGGACTGGTGTATTCCTACCAGTCGGGAGCTCTCAACGAATCCTATTCAGACGTATTCGGAGTAATGGTTGACCGTGATGACTGGCTGCTGGGCGAGGATGTCTATACTCCGCAGACGCCGGGCGACGCCTTGCGCAGCCTTGCGGATCCTCCCCGGTTCGGCCAACCGGCGCACATGAATGACTATGTAGACACCAGCAGCGATAACGGCGGCGTCCATATAAACAGCGGCATCACCAACAAGGCCGCCTATAACGTGGCAACCACCATCGGCAATGAGAAGATGGAGCAGGTCTGGTACAGGACTCTGACAAATTACCTGACGCCCGGCTCCCAGTTCACTGATGCGCGTGACGCCAGTGTCCAGGCGGCGGCTGATCTCTATGGCGCCGGTAGCGCCGAAGTGGCCGCCGTTTCAAGCGGTTTCTCCGCGGTCGGTATCGGCGACGGCGGGGCGCCATCCGAGACTACGGCGCGTATTGAGATAGATCATAGTTACCGCGGCGACCTGGTGGTGACCGTCGGGGTGGGGAATCCGGATTCTCCCGTCTGGTCAACGGTGGTTTCCAATCGCCAGGGTGGTTCAGCCGACAACATCTATATCACCGTCGATATTTCGGGTGGCGCCGCAAGTCTGCCCCCCAGTTGGGCCGACAGGTGGTACGTCTCCGTCTACGACGCGGCCGGCTATGATACGGGACAGATCAGCACTTTTTCGATTACGGACCATGGGACAACCTTTACCGCAACGGATGTACCGGTGCAGATCGACGATTACCAGACTGCCTACTCCTATATTCCGACAGACGACAGCGTGTCCCCTTCGGTCACAGGCACTGATCCTGCAAGCAGCGAGACAACAGTCTATGCCGACTCCAGCATCCGGGCGACTTTTTCCGAGGATATCGCTGCAGCGACCCTGAACCCGGAGAGCTTTACCCTTGTGCAATACCCGGGAGGCACCCCGGTAGACGCTCAGGTATCCTATGACGGCGCCAGCCGTACAGCCATACTGGACCCCACGTCCGACTTGTCGTATTCAACCGAATACGTGGCGAAGCTGACCACGGATATCACCGATCTGGCAGGCAATAGCCTGGAGCAGGCATATCAGTGGAGCTTCACGACGGCGCCGCCGCCGAAATATTACTACTTCACCTGGTATGACATGATGTCTCCCGACATGAGTGACTGGTTGATGATGGGCAACCCGGCTGAAAATGCAGACGAGGCGGGTTTCAATGTATACGTCAGCGACATCAAGGCAAGCGCTGCTCCTATTGAGGTGCAGCCGGGAGACACCGAGTCTGCTACATACCAGGGTACCATGGGGGGGCCGGTCAAGATGGCCTCGCTCACGGGTGAATCCGAGGTCATCAGCAAACGCACGCTCTACGGCAATTCCTTCGAGGAGATAACGGGTATCGAGGAGAGCCGCCTCGACAGCCATTACTTTTTCACCTGGTACGATACCGTGAGCCCCGGGGCCAGGGACTGGATACTGATTGCCAACCCGGGATCCTCGGCGGTCGAGGCTGATATCTATATCGGCGGACAGAGGATGAACGATACCGCCTACCTGATAGAGGCGGGCGGCACAGTAACGCCGGAATTCCCCGGCATACTGGCGGGCCCCGTCGAGGTGATTGCCCATGAGCCGGGCGACCCGTCGGTCCCCAGGGATGTTATCGCCACCCAGCGTGTCCTCTGGAAAGGTGATTTCAACGAGGTCATGGGAATACCGGCGGCCGAGCTGACGACTTCTTACACGTTTTCCTGGTATGACCAGGCGAGTCCGGGGGCTCGCGACTGGGTGCTGGTGGCCAACCCGCATGCAGACAGGCAGCTTGCAGCGGAGATATGGATCGCGGGAGAAAGGATGACCGATTCAGCGACCGGCGAGCAGTACTTCCTTGTCGCCCCCGGGGAAAGCGTCACGCCCTCGTTCGACGGTGTGATGGACGGTCCGGTCGTCGTCAGGGGTTATGATGCCGCCTCTTATGATCCGGATGATCCGGGCGTGCCGGATCTGGACTTCTATACAACCCAGCGCTGCCTGTTCGGGGATTCATTCGAGGAGGTCACGGGCTACGGGAACGACCGCCTGGCCGCCGTGAATCATTTCTCCTGGTATGACCAGGCGACACCGGGTGCCCTTGACTGGGTGCTGATCTCCAACCCGGGGGTCGATGATGTAAAGGCTGAAGTCTGGATCGGCGGACAGCGCATGACTGATAACGCCAGTGGCGAACAGTATTTCCTCGTACCCGCCGGCAAGAGCGTCACGCCCAGCTTCCCGGGCAGTATGGATGGCCCCGTGGAGGTCAGGGGGTATGATGCCTCAGGTTATGATGCAGCCGACCCGGGCATTCCTGACAGTCCCATCTTCACCAGCCAGAGGGTGCTCTGGAACGGACACTTCAGCGAGGTCTGCGGAATAGTCCTCAACTGAGCCTGAGGCGGCCTGTTCCCCGCGGGGTTCCGCCTCACTCTTCGTGGACGGGCACGACCAGCACCGGAATCTCGCCGGCGTGGACTATCTTCGTGCAGACGCTCCCCATCACCGCCGAGGCGAGGGCGCTGCGTCCGTGTGAGCCGATGACGATCACGTCGGTGCCGTTCTCCCTGGCATAGGAAAGGATCTCCTTGGCGGGGTCGCCGGTGGCGATGTGGCTGGATATATTATTGATGCCGTTCTCCCTGGCGGCCGCCACCATGTTGTCCACGACCTTCTGCTCCGGGGCCGAACGCTGCTCCTTGAGCTCGTCCACGTTCACGTCGGTCATCTCCTCGGTCTCCTCGTGGAAGTCCGGGTCGATCTCGTAGGCTTCCCGGGGGGAGCCGGCGTTGACGATACTGACGACCTGCAGCTCGGCTTCACAGGCCTTGGCCATCACGAATGCGTGTTCCGCGGCTTTTTCCGCTCTCTCCGAACCATCAGTAGCGATCATGACCTTCTTGAACATTTGTCCTCCCTTTTTTTGCGAATCCCTGTCTCCCGCTGGCGGTCGGGCACTATTCTATGCATTCAGGGGCTTCCGCTTCAAGGCTATGATTCCCCGATACCCCTGGAGCAATAGTACATGCCGGAGAGTTCGTGCTCCTGCTGGACCATGCAACTGCCACAGATGCAGCCCTTTTCCTCGATTTCCAGCTTCGATTTTCCGTGGGCGCAGAAGAGCCCGGGCATGTCCGCGTGAGACAGTTCCCTCCACTTGCCGGGGAAACTCACGCACTCTCCGCAAACACAGTTGCGGATGTTGTGGATGTTGATGTGGACCTCTTTCAACTCGACCCCCCCGGTTCACTTGACATTGATTACTTTCCTACCCCTATCGGCTTTCAGCCAAACGGGTGAGGTGTTCCGTTGAGTCTTGCCATAGCCGGGGCATCTAGCTAATATAATCTTGCTACCAGCCAAGCGTTACCAGTTGTTTTGGGCGATTAGCTCAGTTGGGAGAGCACCAGCTCGACAAGCTGGGGGTCACTGGTTCGAGCCCGGTATCGCCCACCATCTTTCCCACAAGTGTGTCGGAGGCTCCATCACCGGGGCCTCCTTTTCCTTTCAACGCCCGGCCCCGTTTCTACTCATCGCCGATGCCTATCTGTTAAACTTGGCGGCGTAAACAGCCGAATGTAACGGCGAAACCGACGCAGGAGAGCAGCGACATACCATGCAGATAAGGTTACCCGACGACAGTGTCATCGACGTGCCCGAGGGGGCTACAGCCCTGGATGCGGCGCAGCAGATAGGCAGCGGCCTGGCCAGGGCCGCCGTAGCCGCCACGGTCAACGGCGAGCCGGTGGACCTGTCGACGCCGCTGAGTGACGGCGACTCCCTGGGCATCATCACCGTGGACTCCGATGAGGGGCTGGAAATTCTCAGGCACAGCGCCTCCCACGTGCTGGCGGACGCGGTGCTGCAGCTCCATCCGGGCACGCAGCTGGGCATCGGCCCCGCCATCGCCGACGGTTTCTACTACGACTTCCTGCTGCCGCAGCCCCTCTCCGACGCGGACCTGCCGGCCATCGAGGCGAAGATGCAGGAGATAATCTCCGCGAAAGAGCCTTTTGAGCGGCGCGAGCTGAGCCGCGATGAGGCGGCGGAGCTGTTCTCCGGCCAGCCGTTCAAGCTGGAGCTGCTTCAGGAGCTACCGGGCGATGAAGCCGCTAGCGTCTATACTGACCACGGTTTCACCGACCTCTGCCGCGGCCCCCACGTCCCCGACACCGGCAGGGTCAAGGCCTTCAAGCTGTTGTCGGTGGCCGGCGCCTACTGGCGCGGCGACGAGCACAACCAGATGCTCACCCGCATCTACGGCACCGCTTTCCCGGCGAAGAAGCAGCTGGAGGAGCACCTGGAGCGCCTGGCGGAGGCGGAGCGGCGCGACCACCGCAAGCTGGGCACGCAGCTGGACCTTTTCCACATCGATGAAGAAGTGGGCGCCGGGCTGCCGCTCTGGCACCCCAGGGGGGCGCTCATCCGCAAGATAGTCGAGGACTTCTGGCGCGACGCCCACCTGGAGAACGGCTACGAGATGGTGATGATCCCCCATATCGCCAGCGCCGAGCTCTGGAAGACCTCCGGCCACTGGGACTTCTATCGCGAGAACATGTATTCCCCCATGGACATCGACGGCCAGGAGTATATCGTCAAGCCGATGAACTGCCCCGGCCACATCAAGATTTATAAGTCGCGGACCCGCTCCTACCGGGAGCTGCCCATCCGCTGGGCGGAGCTGGGGACCGTCTACCGCTACGAGCGCAGCGGCGTGCTGCACGGCCTGCTGAGGGTGCGCGGCTTCACCCAGGACGATGCCCACATCTTCTGCCGCCCCGACCAGCTGCAGGATGAGATCATCGGCGTCATCGAGTTCGTGCTCTACATGCTCAAGACCTTCGGTTTCGAGGAATACGAGGTATATCTCTCGACGCGCCCGGAGAAGTCCGTCGGCAGCGACGAGCACTGGCAGCAGGCCACGGAGGCGCTGAAGGTGGCGCTGGAGAATGTGGGCCTGGGGTACGAGCTGGACCCGGGTGAAGGCGTCTTCTACGGCCCCAAGATAGACATGAAGATTCGCGACGCCCTGGGGCGCGCCTGGCAGTGCACCACCATACAGGTGGACTTCAACCTGCCGGAGCGTTTCGATGTCACCTATGTGGGTGAGGACAACGCCGAGCACCGGCCCATTATGATCCACCGGGCGCTGCTGGGCTCGCTGGAGCGCTTCATGGGCTGCCTGATCGAGCATTACGCCGGCGCCTTCCCGCTGTGGCTGGCGCCGGTGCAGGCCATCGTGCTTCCCATCGCCGACCGCCACAACGATTATGCCGAACAGGTGGCAGCGCGCCTGCGGCGGGAGGGCTTCCGCATGGACGTGGACTACCGCAAGGAGTCGGTGGGCAAGAAGATCCGCGACGCCGAGGTGGAGAAGGTCCCCTACATGCTGGTGGTGGGGGACAAGGAGGAGGAGAGCGGCTCCGTGTCGGTGCGCTCTCACGCCGAGGGGGACCTGGGAAGCAGGGACCTGGACGGGCTCATCGCCGACATGGCCAGGCAGGTAGAGGAGAGAAACTGAAAGCGTGGACCGCCGTCGTTTCGAGGCGGCGGCCGGGAGACGGTGGTTGCCAATGAACAGAATGCGGCTGGCGCTGGCCCAGATAAACTCCACCGTGGGCGACTTCGACGGCAACGTCGGCAAAATCATCGACCGCATCGAAGCGGCGGCGGGCTTGGGCGCGGATCTGGTCGCCTTCCCGGAGCTGGCGCTCACCGGCTATCCTCCCGAGGACCTCACCTTCAACCCCGATTTCATCCGCGCCAACGGCGAAGCGCTGGAGCGCCTGTTTCCCGCCACGCGCGACATCGTCGCCGTGGTCGGCTTCCTCGACGGCATCGGCCAGGTGCGCAACGCGGCGGCCGTCATCGCCGGCGGGCGCCTGGCGGGCGTCTGTCACAAGATGCGGCTGCCCAACTACGGAGTCTTCGACGAGTTCCGCTACTACAGCGCCGGTGAGCGCCCGACCGTCTTCGTGCTGGGCGGCAAGATCATCGGCCTCAACATCTGCGAGGACATCTGGTATCCGGACGAGCCCATCGGTACCCAGGTGGCGGCGGGCGCTTCGCTCATCCTCAATATCTCATCCTCTCCCTATAGGGTGGGCAGGACGGTTGCCCGCGAGGAGATGCTGGCACTCAGGGCCAGGGACTACCTGGTTCCGGTGGCGCTGGTGAACATGGTGGGCGGTCAGGACGAGCTGGTCTTCGACGGCAACAGCCTCGTCTATAACGAGTACGGCGACCTGGTGGCGCGCGGCAGCAGCATGGAGGAGGATCTGTTCGTCACGGAGATCGATTTCGACGAGCTGCAGCGTTCGCGCGAGAGCGACGGCAGCGGCAGGCTGATGGACATGGTGGACAGGCACCCCGGACCGGTACACTGCTTCTCCCTGGGCGGGCCGCTGGCGGACGAGGACAGGCGCAGTCGCGTGACGGTGGAACGGCACCTGCCCGAACCGCTGGCGGGGCCGGACGAAGCCTACGCCGCCCTGGTGCTGGGGCTGGGCGACTACGTGCGCAAGAACGGTTTCGAGAAGGTGGTGCTGGGCCTCTCCGGCGGTATCGACTCGTCGTTGACGGCGGTGCTGGCGGTGGACGCTCTGGGGGCGGAGAACGTCGTCGGGGTCTCGATGCCGTCGCGCTATACGTCCGAGGGCACGCGGGGCGACGCCGGGGAGCTGGCCGGTCGCCTGGGCATCGATTTCCGCGAAATTCCCATCGAGCCCATATACGAAAGCTACCTGAAGACGCTGGCGCCGGAGTTCGAGGGCAGGGAGCCGGACGTCACCGAGGAGAACATCCAGGCGCGCATCCGCGGCAACATCGTCATGGCACTCTCCAACAAGTTCGGCTGGATGGCGTTGTCCACGGGCAACAAGAGCGAGGGCAGCGTCGGCTACTGCACCCTTTATGGGGATATGGCCGGAGGCTTCTCAGTGCTCAAGGATGTACCCAAGACCATGGTTTACGAGCTCTGCCGCCACCGCAACTCACTGGGCGGGGAAGTGATTCCGGCGAGCGTAATCGAGCGGGAACCCAGCGCCGAGCTGGCTCCGGACCAGAAGGACAGCGACTCCTTGCCCCCTTATGATATCCTCGACGACATCATCGAGCAGTACGTCGAACATGACCGCAGCATCCATGAGATGGTGGCCTCCGGCCTGGAGGAGGAGACGGTGCGCCGGGTGCTGGCGATGATCGACCGCAACGAATACAAGCGACGCCAGGCGCCGCCGGGCATCAAGATGACCTCGCGCGCCTTCGGCAAGGACCGGCGCTTCCCCATCACCAACCGTTTCCGTCCCTGAAGCTTCCGGCCCTGTAATTTCCGTCTATGGAACCGCCATCCGCCGGTTCCTGCGGGCGAAGCTGGCATACGCCGCCTCTATTGGCTATACTGCGAAGCGTGAATAAAGCAGAAGCACCCGCTTCTCACCTGCCGACAGGGCCGCGGCGTTAATGGTCGTGAGCGCTCAAACGGGTCTGCAGGTAACGCCATACGCGACGCTGGCATGAGGGTGCTTTCAGGGCACCCTTTTTTCGTGAGCAGAAACCGGATCAGTAAACGATTGATAACAGGAGGTGGCGCCGGTCAAGCATAAAAGGCCCCGGGTCGTCGACAGAACCCGGATAAACGAAGCGATCAGGGCGGAGAAGGTGAGACTCATCGGCCCGGAAGGCGAGCAGCTGGGAGAGAAAAGTCTCAAGGAAGCGATGGACTATGCCATCGAGAAGAACCTGGACCTGGTAGAGATCGCGCCCAAGGCGGACCCGCCGGTCTGCCGGGTGCTTGAATACGGCAAGTACAAGTACCAGCAGGAGCAGAAGGCCAAGCAGGCCCGCAAGCACCAGTCGACGATCACGGTCAAGGAAATCAAGTTCCGCCCCAAGATAGGCGAGCACGACTACAAGACCAAGCGCGGACACGTGGAGCGCTTTCTCCGCAAGAAGGACAAGGTGAAGGTGACCATCATGTTCCGCGGGCGCGAGGTGGTTCATCCCAAGAAGGGGGAGGAGCTGCTGATGCGCCTGGCGGAGGATGTGGCCGAGCTGGGGGTTATCGAGTCCCAGCCCAATCTGGACGGTCGCAACATGGTCATGGTCCTCGCCCCTGTGAAATAGGCGGACGCGGGAAGTCCGCCGCGGGAAGCACCAGCGAAAGGTCTGGACGAAAGGAAAGCCTATGCCGAAGATGAAGACACATCGCGCTGCCGCGAAACGGTTCCGCTTTACTTCGAGCGGAAAGATAGTGCGCAGGCGCGCGTTCAAAAGCCATATCCTCGAGAAGAAGAGTCCCAAGCGCAAGCGCAAGTTCCGCAAGAACGCGGAGATGAGCGCGTCCGACTACAAGGGCGTCGCCAGGCTGCTGGGCAAGAAGTAGTTTTAGGGAGTTGATTTACGATGCCACGAGTTAAGAGAAGTATCCATGCCCGCAAGAAGCGGCGCAAGGTACTGGAGCAGGCCAAGGGGTACCGGGGTACAAAGCATTCCAGCTACAAGCGGGCCAAGGAACAGGTCAACCGCTCGCTGCAGTATGCCTACAGGGACCGGCGCGTGCGCAAGCGCGAGTTCCGGCGCCTGTGGATAACCAGGATAAACGCCGGCGCCCGCAGGAACGGCCTCTCCTATAACCAGTTCATGCACGGCCTCAAGCAGGCCGACATCGAGTTGAACCGCAAGGTCCTCTCGGACCTGGCTATCAGCGACCCGGAGATGTTCTCCAGCCTGGCCGAGCAGGCCAAGGCGGCGCTCTCCGCCTGAGTTGCGGAAACCGAGGCGGGTGGACACAAAAGAGATCACCAGTACCGGCAATGCTACGGTCAAGGAGACAGCGCGCCTGAGGCGCAAACGGCGCCGCTACGAGAGCCACCGTTTCCTGGCCGAAGGTGAAGACCTGCTGGCGGCCGCCCTCGCGGGGGGCCACATGCCCCGGCAGGTCTTTGTGCTGGAGGGAAGCGTCGCCGGTGTGGTGGAGTCCCTGCGGGACGCCGCCGGCGGGCCGGACGCCCCGGAGCCGGACGTTGATGTCTACATCTGCAGCGAGCCGGTGATGGAGAAGCTCTCGGAGCTGGGCAGCGGCTCACGGGTGATATCCGTCTTCGATTTCATCGACCGTGAACTGGGGGGCGAGGGGACGGTGGCAGGCGGCGAGGCGCCGGACGCAGGCATTTGCGCCGCCGACAGCGGTCCCCTGGTCTATCTCGCCGGCGTCGGCTACCCCGGCAACGCCGGTTCCATCATCCGTTCCGCAACAGCGCTGGGCGCCAGCGGGGTCGCCTTCTCTCCCGATGCCGCTGACCCGTATAGCTTCAAAGCCCAGCGCGCCGCCATGGGCGCCGTCTTCCGTTTGCCGGTTCACATCGATGTGACGCCAGCCGAGATCATCGCCTGGGCCGGGACGCGTGGCCGGGCTGTCGTCGCCGGCGATCCCCACGAGGGCAAGACTCTCTGGGATCACGGGGTCGAGGAAAAGAATCTTCTGGCGGGGGATTTCGTGTTGCTGCTGGGTTCGGAGCGTCAGGGGGTCCCCGAGGAACTGCTGCGGGCATCACAGCTGCGGCTGACGATTCCCCAGGCGGCTGAAGCCGAATCACTCAACGTCGCCATGGCGGCGACGGTCATCCTCTACGAGGCCCTGCGGCAACGCCAGTAACCCCGAAGCTGGCGCCAGGCTGGAAGTCAGCCGGAACCTTCCAATTGTGCGAGATGCATCACCGCATAGCTGTCTTTAAGTTTCTCGTGGAGCATGTGGTCCGCGGTAATGAACGGGGCGGACAGGAAATCCGCCAGCGCCACGAAGGCTGCATCATAGGCCGTAACCTGACGCCTGATGGAAATGTCCACTATCTGCTCGCTCAACAGGGAATCGACGGGATGGATGATAAGGCCCAATGACCACAGCGTCCTGATTGCCGCCACCGCATCGCCGGGCTCAAGGCCGGACCTGAACCTGAGGAAACCCCCGAACTCGTAAACCAGCAAGTCGGGAACGATCACATCGAGGGCGCCCTCCAAGTATGCCCGTTGCAACAGCAGCGCCTTATCGACATCATCCTCGTTTTCCCGGTGGAACCACTTGATGATGACCGATGTATCAAGGACCGCCGTGTTCAATTTTTACCGGTCTTGGCCTGCGATGGGCCGTGGCGTCCGTTCCGCATATCCCGGACCACCCTGGCGGAATCCCAGTCGCCGCCGACCTGCCCCGCGATACGGTCCATGGAACGTATCGCCTCGCGCACGGCGGGATCGTCGATGGGACGCCGGCTGCCGGGCCTCTCGGCGATGTAGCGGCGGGTGGCCTCACGGATGAGTTCGCTGCGGGAACGGTGTTCCTCGGCGGCCAACTCATCGATCTCTCCGAGCAGCTCTTCCGGCAGCGAGAACAGAATCTTTTTCGACGAACCGGAACTTTTCATGATATATATTATATATATTTATATATCTAATAGCAATCCGCCGTCACTATCATACTTTTCGCCTCTTCTCTCCGCCTCTAATTACAACCAATGGGTGATAGACAGAACAATTCTCATCTGATAAGTTCGCGCGCAGGCGTTGCCTTCCAGGAGGAAAACGTAATCTGTTAAACCAGTGTCGTGGCAGTGGCGCTCAAAAGGTGGAACTTTGAAGACA
>JAJRYJ010000048.1 GCA_024275795.1 Actinomycetes bacterium
AGCCGGTCAGATGCAGCAGAGAATAGAGCAGCATCGACCCGTGGCCGGCGGAGAGGATGAAGCGGTCGCGGTTGGGCCAGGCCGGCTCCGTCGGATCGAAATTGAGGAACTTCGTCCACAGCACATAGGCCATGGGCGCCGCTCCCATGGGCATCCCCGGATGTCCGGAGTTGGCTTTCTGGACGCCGTCAACCGCAAGGAAACGGATGGTATTGACGCACTTCTGATCCAAATCGGTAGCCTTGGTCATCTGACCTCCACCAGTCGAGCTGGCTGATAGCTTCTGGAGCGTTACCATTCTCCCCGATTTGGGGAAGGTGAATCAACCCCTTCAGGGAAAAACCGCGGCGCAGCGGGGAAATCGTGCCGCTGCTGTACGGGAAAGCATCCCGCCGGTGTGACGTTTGCCCGCCTGCAGGGGGCTGGCTATACTATATCGCGTGAATGATGCGTGGGCCGTTAGCTCAGTTGGTAGAGCACCGGACTTTTAATCCGGGTGTCGCAGGTTCGATCCCTGCACGGCTCACCAGTTTCTTCCGCTACCGGTTCAACCGGCTTTCTTCAACTTTTCGGCCCCCCAGACCTTGATAACGGATTGCCGGGTGACACCGAGCCGTTCGGCCTTCTTGTCAAGGGATCGGACCATCCATAGGGGGAAATCCACGTTTACCCTTTTTACATCTGGGCGGGCCGTTTTGCGTTATCCAGATCCAGGTATTCGGTTATGTCTTTGCCCTGGTCAAAGATCCTTAGCTTTCATAGGGTTCGATCTCCTCCTTTCTATTTTTCCGATAACAATCTTTCGCGGTTCATCAGTTGTTCTCAGCGGTATCTCGAGCAGTTCCGGGTCATCCCACAACTTCTGTGCCTCAATACCAATCAGTATAAAAAATCAACCTGTCAAGGACTATGTAGTTTCGCCTCCCGGACATCTATAATTAACGGATGGGTCAGGCAAGCGAAACCGTCATCGGGGCATCCAATATCATCTTGCGTTCAGTATTCCTGCTGATCATCTTTGTCACGGCGACCCCGGCGCTGGCGGCACGGGACGCGGCAGCCGCCGTCCCCATCTCCCAGGTGGTCTCTTCCCCGACTCATCCCGACGAGAACACCTGGTATTCCAATGATGATCCCGTCCTCGAGCTGGCGCCGCCGGCAAGTATAGCCGGTGTCTACAGCGCGGCTCCGCGCGTCAATCAAGTGGAGCTCGCGGGCGACTACGCCTGCCTTGCCGCCGCCGGCAGCGGACTGCAGATAATCGACATCTCTGACCCGGCGTCCCCGGTGCTGACCGGTTCATACGACACGCCGGACAACGCCAGGGACGTCGCCGTATCCGGCGATTACGCCTATGTGGCCGACGGCTCCGGCGGCCTGCAGGTGGTCGACATCTCTGACCCGGCGGCGCCGGCGCGGGCGGGCTCGCTGGACACCAGCGACTATATTTACAGCGTGACCGTCTCCGGAAATTACGCCTACCTGCTGGCTTACGCCCAGGACGGCGGCAGCGGCCTGCGCGTGGTCGACATCTCCGACCCGGCGGCGCCGTCCCAGGTGGCCTCGCTCAACACTCCCGGCGCCGCTCAGGAGCTGGTCTTGAGCGGTGACCATGCCTATGTGGCCGACTGGGCGAGCGGCCTGCAGATAATCAGCATCGCCGACCCGGCGGCTCCCGCCATTGCCGGTTCCATCGGCACGCCCTACAACACCCTGAGCGTGGCGGTCGCCGGCGGCCATGCCTACGTGGTCGACCCCGGCATCGGGCTGAGGATAATCGACATCTCCGACCCGACGGCGCCTTTCCTTGCCGGCACGCAGGACACCGCCGGCTGGTACTATCACATCGCCGCCGCCGGCGGCTTCGTCTACCTGACCGATGGCGGCGGCGGGCTGCTGCGTATCTACGATATCGCCGACCCCGTCTCGCCGGCGCTGGTGCGTTCCCTCGATACCCGGGGCCTGACCCGCGGCCTGCGGGTCGTCGGCGACCACGTTTTCGCCGCTACGGGCAAGGACGGCCTCAAGGTCATCGACAGCAATATCTGGGCCGCCTTCTCCTATGTCTTCGACCAGTCACCCGCCACCATCCCCGACACGGTCTCGGAAGGCGTGGTCACCACTGTGTCTCCCGCTGATGTGAACGACGGCATCTGGTACATGCACCTGCGCGTCGCCGACCCCCGGGGCGTCTGGGGGGACGCCACGCATCGCCGTGTCGCCATCGATACCGTTCCACCTGCAGTCACATATACGGGCCCCACGGGCGTGACCGGCGAAAGCCTGACAGTAACCGGCACCTACAGCGAGAGCGATTCCCTCAGCGGCATCGATGCCGCCGGCGCCAGGGTGAAGCTCTTCAGCGGCAACGGTTTTTCGGAGTATCCCTGCACGGCAGCGGGCGGCGCCATCTCCTGTCCGGTGAGCGGACTGGGCAATTGCAGCCACGAGGCCACGGTCAGCATCGCCGATAACGCCGGCAACCGTGTCAGCGACAGCGGCGGTTTTATCGTCAGCGGCGCACCCCAAAACCTCTACCGCTCATATTTCGGCTGGTATGACAACGTGGGGGCCGCCGACTGGGTGCTGATGGCAACTCCTTACGGCGACGACGGCAGCGGCGCCGACCTCTTTTTCGACCTCAGGATAGGGGGGGCGGCCCGGACGCTGGAGCCGCTGCCGGGCCTGGCCGCCGGCCAGGCGCAGCCGGGAGATACCATATTCGCCCGCTATGACGGCCTGATGGCGGGGCCCGTGGAAGTGGGCTACCGTTTGATTGCGACAGCCGGCCCCGAACCCAGGGCAGTGGCCTCGCAGCGCATCCTCTGGGCCGGCGCTTCGCTGGAAGAGGTTCCGGCCGTGGAGGCGTCCCGCCTCTCCGACCATTTTTACTGGACCTGGTACGACCAGCTGAGCCCCGGCTACACCAACTGGGTACTGGTGACCAACCCGGATACGGATCCCATCTACTACGAGATAACCATCGGCGGCGCGGACCCGGGCGCCGGCGCCAGCGGCACCATCGCCCCCGGGGAGAGCGCCGCGCCCACTTTCCCCGGGACGATGGGCGGCCCGGTGGAGCTGCGCGCCTGGAGCGATGCCTCAAAGACCACACCCGCCAGGGTTGCTGCTTCACAGCGGGTGCTCTCCAACTACGGGCTCGCCTTCAACGAGGAGCCGGGCATACCGGCGGCGGAACTGGCGGACAGCTATTTCTGGACCTGGTACGATGAGCGGAGCGCCGGCGCCAGGGACTGGCTGCTGGTTGCCAACCCCGGCGGCGACCCCATCTATTACGAGATAACCATCGCCGGCGAAGATCCCGGTCCGGGCGGCAGCGGCACCCTCGGCCCGGGAGAGCAGGCGGCTCCCCGCTTCCCCGGACTGATGGGCGGGCCGGTACGGGTCCAGGCGTGGACCGGGCCGGACAAGGGCACGCCCGCCGACATCATCGCCTCCCAGCGGGTCATCTGGGGTCCCTCGTTCGACGAGACCGCCGGCTTCGACCTGGGCAGGTGCGCCACTACGGACCGCTATCACTGGACCTGGTACGACCAGCAGAGCGCGGGCGCGACGGACTGGGTGGTCATAGCCAACCCGGGCGACGCCGCGGCCGATTACACCATACGCATCGGCACGGAAGTCGTGGACGGCGGCAGCATCGCTCCCGGCGAGAGCATCGGCAGGACCTTCCCGGGACGCATGGGCGGCCCGGTGCAGGTGAGCGCCGACGCCACGGTCTTCGCCTCGCAGCGGGTGCTCTGGAACGGCCATTTCAACGAGACTCCGGGGACGGTGCTTGCCTGTGGAGCATGACGACATGTACAAACGCCTGAGAAACGTCGGCATCCTGTTCCTGCTGATCATGTTGTTGCTCGTCTCCCTGCTTCCACAGACATGGGGGATGCAATCCGAGGCAGGCGCGCAGGAAGTCGCGCTCCCGGCAGTAAGTTCCTCATATATATTCAGTCCCTACCCGCTGGCGCAGGTGCCGGCGTCCACCGGCTTCGATTATCCCGTGGGCGGCACCCTGCACTACGAGGGCTACACCATCTATAACTGCTTCGGCTGCGACCTGGACTGGCCGGGCTTCCAGGGGCACACGGGCGAGGATTTCTTCAACAACCGCGGCGGCGATCCGGTCTATGCCGTAACCGAGGGCAAGGTTATCTTCTCCGGCATGGGGCCCGGGCTCTGGGGGAACATCATCATCGTCCAGCACAAGGTCCGCGGCGTCACGCTCTATTCACAGTACGCTCATATGACCGACAGCTATGTGCAGGCGGGGCAGGTCGTCGGCCGCAGGCAGGTCATCGGCACCGTGGGGGAGACGGGCACCGTCGAGCCGCATCTGCATTTCGAGCTCAAGGACCCGGCAAAGATCGGGCACGGATACACGGGCCTCGGTTTCTCCGGAAATACCATCCACTCCAACGGCATCGCCTATTACAAGCCGTCCTGGTACATCGAGAGCAACCGCTACCTGGATTCCCCTTACGGCATGTTCGACTGGGTGCGGGCCGTTCCCCACGGCTTGAGCCTGAGCGGCTGGGGCTTCGACCCCAACAGCACGGAGCCGATCGCCGTCGACATCCTCATCGACGGCCAGTTCACGCTGTCCCTGACCGCCGACGAAACAAGGCCCGACATCGGCCGGTCCTTCCCAGGCATGGGTGACAACCATGGTTTTTCGGCTACCATCGCCGCCGCAGCCGGCACCCATACGGTCTGCGCCCGCGGCTATAACGTGGGAGCGGGCAGCGACAGGGATATGGCCTGCCGGCAGGTCGAGGTGGGTGGCGACCCTTATGGCAGCGTCGAGAGTGTCGCCCTGGACGGGCAGGGCGGTATCGACGCCAGCGGCTGGGCCATCGACCCGGACACGGCGGCCCCGGTCCAGGTGAAGCTCACCGAGGCCGGCAGGCTGGTGGCGGTGGTCAGCGCCGATGAGCGGCGCGGGGACATCGAGGCCTCCTATCCCGGGTACGGTCCCTGGCACGGCTTCAGCGTCAAGCTGCCGGTGCTCACCGGTGAGGGAGAAGTATGCGCCTGGGGAGTGAACGCCGGCAGCGGCGATGACACCCTGCTCAGCTGCAGCAATGTGAGCGGTGGCTGGGAAAGCTATCCACTCTCCGCCCCACCCGCGGGCCGCCACTACTACTGGCCCTGGTACGACAGCCGGGGCGGTTCCGACTGGGTGCTGATGGCGAGCCCCGAAGGCGCCGGCGAGCTCGACCTTGACCTGAACATCGCCGGTATGAGCCTTGACCTCTACAGTTTCGGCGGCCCCTCGCCGGCGGCCGGACAGACCGTTGCCGCCTCCTACGGCACGCTCATGGGCGGACCCGTGGTCGCCACCGTCCTCGGCGGCGAGCAGGCCGTCACCTCCCAGCGTGTGCTCTGGGGGGACAGCTCCCTGGAGGAAGTGGCCGGCATCGAGGAGTCCCGGCTCTCCTCTCACTATTACTGGACCTGGTACGACCAGCTCTCGCCCGGCTACCTGAACTGGATACTGGTGGCGAACCCCAATTCCACACCGGTTTACTACGAGATAACCATCGCCGGGGAGGACCCCGGCCCAGGCGGCAGCGGCACTATCCAACCCGGCGGGAACGTGACGCCGGCTTTCGACGGGCGGATGGGTGGGCCGGTTGAGGTCAGGGCCTGGACCGACAGCGGCAGGACGGCGCCGGCGAACGTCGTCGCCTCCCAGCGTGTCCTTTCCGCCGCCGGCGAAGCCTTCAACGAGCTGCCCGGCATCCCCGCGGAGGAGCTCGACTCAAGCTATCTCTGGACCTGGTATGACGATGTGGAGGGTTCCAACTGGCTGCTGATAGCCAACCCGGACGCCGCCGCCGACATGTACTTCGAGGTCAAGATCGCCGGCAGCGTCGTTGATGACGACGCGGGCATACCTATAGGTCCCGGGGAGTACATCGCGGCACGCTACGGTGTCATGGGCGGTCCGGTACAGGTCAGGACCTGGAGCGACGCAGCCCATACGCAGGCGCTCGATTCAATCGCCTCCCAGCGCGTGGTCTGGGGTCCGTCATTCGGTGAGACACCGGGTTATCCACGAAACCTGCTCGCGGACATCCACCGCTGGACGTGGTATGACCAGCAGAGCCCCGGGATGACCAACTGGGTGCTGGTGGCCAATCCCGACACGGCCCCAGTCTATTATGAGATATCGATGCCGGGCCTTGATACGGGAAACGACCCCGGGAGCAGCGGCACACTGGGGCCGGGAGGTATCGCCACACCTTCCTTCCCCGGCCTTATGGGAGGGCCAGTGGAAGTGAGGGCCTGGACGGGAAGCGACAAATCATCCCCGGCGCAAATCGTCGCCAGCCAGCGAACTCTTTATATGGGTCACTTCAACGAGGTGTTCGGAATAACCCCGGTCGATTAACTCACGTCCGTCCCCAGCACCTCGTTGAAATAGCCGTTGTACAGCACCCGCTGGGAGGTCATGACGAAGCCGGGACTGCTCACCTCTACCGGCCCGTTCATGATCCCGGCGAAGGTGGGGAATTCAGTAGCGCCGGCGGGCAGGGACCGGTTGTTGTAGCCGGGCATCGCGGTGCCGCCTATCTTGATGGTGTATGTGGTGTCCGTGCCCGTGGGGTTGTTCACCAGTATCCAGTTGGTCATCCCGGGGCTCTGCTGGTCATACCAGGTCCACTGGTAGTCATGCAGCAGATCGGCGTAAGGATAACCCGGCACCTCCTCGAACGACGGTCCCCAGGTGGTGCGCAGGGAACAGATGGAGTCCAGCAGGCTGCTGTGACCCGGATTGGACCAGGTCGTGACCTCGACCGGGCCGCCCTGCTGGTTGAACCTGGGCGTGATCTTCCCGCCTGGAGGAATATAACCGGCCGGCGTGCCGCCGTCTACGTCCTGGCTGCAGTCCGTATCGTCGCATACCACCGTCCCGGCGATCTTGATCTGGTAATACATGTTGGAGGCGGAAGGATTGGCTATCAGCACCCAGTTCCTGGCCCCCGGGGAAGTGTTGTCGTACCAGGTCCAGAGATAGTCGGGGTGCAGTTCAGCCGCCGGAATGCCCACCACCTCGTTGAAGGCGCCGCCGTAGTTGGACAGTACCCGCTGGGAGGCCATCACCTTGGCCGGTATCAACCTGCCGCTGCTGGTCCAGGCCTGCACTTTCACCGGGCCGCCCATCTTATCGGGGAAGGTCTGGGTGATGTTGTCACCCGGCTGGATGATGCCGGAATACTCGACCGTGCCGGCGATGCTGATATCACAGAAGACGCTGAAGGCGTTAGGGTTGCTCACCAGCACCCAGTTTGTGTAGCCGGGGGAGAGCTGGTCGTACCATGTCCAGTAGAAGAGGTTGGAGAGCTTCTGCGCGTCGGTGCCGGGCACCTCTTCCAGGGAACTGCCGCCCTTGGGCCAGAGGGTGCGCTGGCTGACTACGGCCCTGGTCCCCGTGAGCGAACCCACATCCACGGGTCCGCCCATGACGCCGTTGTACCTGGGGGTGATGGACGAGCCCGGCGAGACCTGGCCCGACCCGGGCAGGACCCGCGGCGTGCCGGCGACTGCCAGGTTGAACCAGGCGCTGGTGACATAGGTCTCGGGGTTGGCCATCAGCACCCAGTTGTCCGAGTAGAGATCGTCGTACCAGGTGAAGAGGTAGTGGCGGCCGGTGGGGGTGATGAAGACATCCTGCTTCGAGTTGGTATCCCCGGACACCAGGTTGGATGCGGCAGATTGAAAGATTACAAAGCGGCCGTCAGCCGAGACCAGTGGATTGGCGCTGCCTCCGTTTGCCGCAGTGCCGGTGGAATCGACCGATATCAACCGGGTGGTAGCGGTCAGCATGTCCTCGAAGAAGATATCAGCGACGGAGCCGTTGGTGTCTCCGACGACTATATCGGTGCCTATCGATGAATACACGATATATCGCCCATCTGCTGAAATGGAAGCACCGGAAGAAGGACCACTGGCGGCCAGGTTCTGGTTGACTGCGTTGGAGACCCGCTCCAGCGTTCCCCCTGTGATGTCCCTGCGGAAGATGTCGAACGACCCGTTGTTATCCCCCGTCACCCAGTTATTGGCAGCCGACTCGAAGACGACATAGCGTCCATCGCTGGTGATGGACGGAAGCTGGCTGTCCCCGTTGCCCATGGTGCTGTTGCCGTACGAAACCAGCTGCAGGGTAGAGTCGCTGGCTTTCCAGCGGAAAACATCGGAAGAAGAATTACTGTCACCGATGACAAGATTGTCGGCATAGGAGTCGAAGGCAACGTAGCTGCCGTCTCCAGAGATCGCGGGGTGGTCGCTGACGTTGTTGCCTCCCGAAGATGCGACCTTGGTGGTGTGGGTCTGGGTATCCTCCCAGAAGACATCGTAGGTTCCATTGGTATCGCCCGGCAGGATGTCTGTGGCGGCGGACGTAAAGGCCACATAACGACCGTCGCCACTGATATCGGGATTGAAGCTGTCACCGTCGGTCGCGGCGCCCTGCCAGTCCTCGGAAACTTTAGCGATCGTGCCGGTTTGCGTATCCTTGATGAAAATATCGGGAGCGCCGTTGGTGTCGCCTGTGACCAGGTTGGTTGCATCAGACATGAACGCTACATATCGGCCGTCGTCAGAGATGCTGCAGCTCTCGCTGTACGAGTCGCCGATACCATTGGGCCCGGTGGATATCAGCACAGGTGTGCCGGAGCCCTGGGTATCAAGCAGGAAAACATCCCAGGTCCCGTTAGTATCACCGCTTACGATATCTGTAGCGTAGGAATTGAAACAGATATAGCGGCCATCCGGTGAAATATCGCCCACGAATGAATCGTCATCAGCAGGATCGTTGCTGAGGTCGTGCGTGACCAGTGAGATAATGCCGACTCCCGCAAAGCCGGGTGCAGCCGGCAGCAACACGAAGAAAATGGTTAATGCAAACGCGGAGATCGACTTCAGCAGAAATGAAATGCGGCCACGCCTGACCGTCACTGATGAGTGGCTCATCCCAGGCCTCCTCCCGGGTCGGGAATGAATAATTATCAGCTGATTACTCAACGACCGAAAGCATGATCAACCATAAGCACCCGCGATCCTTACCGCAGAAACGATCTTCTGATACGCTCATCGGCTGCGGATAACCTTCCGCTTACGGATAGTACGGCTAGCGGATAGTACGGAGGGCATCCGTCAATGCAGCGATGCGGCGCCGTTGATCTCGGCGGTCTCCGCCGGGGGAAGAATGGGGCCTTCCCACAACTTGCTTACGAACTTCTCCACCTCTTCGCCTGAGACCCAGTCGTGTTCGCCGTCCGGTGACTCTTCACACAGGCTGTCGAGGGGGAAGTTGGTAAGGTTCTCGCAGTGTTTACAGAGGTAGCATTCCATCGTGATCCTCCCCTACTTGACAATCATCGCAAGCCCGATTCGGTCTTGCTTCATCGTCGTCTGAGGTTCAGTTATCTCCGTGGAGCCTTTTTCCTTCAATTTCAGCAACATTACTGGAGACGCGGCAACATACCTGCCGGTACTTGTATATTGCCACCGGTTATATGATTTCAAACATTCCGGACAGAAACCATAGGGGGATTCCCCCTTTTGATTGTGTATAATATCGACTGCGTGCCCCCATCATCTAGCGGCCTAGGATACCGCCCTTTCAAGGCGGCGGCGGGGATTCGAATTCCCCTGGGGGCACCATTTTTCCTTGCCGCGCCGGTTTCCGGGGTTTCATGGGTGCGGCCTCATGGGCGATTAGCTCAGCTGGGAGAGCACCTGCCTTACAAGCAGGGGGTCAGTGGTTCGAATCCGCTATCGCCCACCATTCTGACTTATAATAAGTTGCTGTCTGGCATCTTTTCGGTAGGGTTATCGGGGGGAAGCGCCTCATTGGAGAACATCGAATGGCCGCATCATGTCGTTGTCCTCGTGTTCAAGCATATGGCAATGGTAGATGTATCTGGCCGGGCCCTCAACCCCCTCAGGCACGTTGAATGGCACCACCAGGCGAAGTACCTCGCCCGGCATTGACAAGGCCGTATCTTTCCAGCCTGCTTCCTCGGGCGGCGGCGGTACTGCCGGCCCGGTTAGGAAATCATCCGGCCCCATGATTGGGGCCGATTCAGCGAGATAGTCCTGATAAGCATACCAATACCCCCACTGGTCGAACGGTTGACGGTTTAACACCTGGAATTGCACCAGGTGGATATGGAACGGGTGGGCATCCAGGGTGAAGTTGACGATTTCCCAGATCTCGGTTGTGCCCGCCCTGGGTGTTTCCTCAACCGGGTCATGGAAGAACCGTTCATTTATCAACCAGCCAATAACGCCATATTCCGGATCGTTCTGTTCTCCGAGGAAGAAGATGCGCTTGGGCAGCCCGGGAGTCGATGTGATGACAGGCATATCCGGTAGATTGAGTCTCTCGGCCTTAGTCGTATTGTCTACACCCTTAATGTCGCGATTGACGCGTACCTGCATCAGGTTATCCAGAATAATCTCCTCGCCGAAAGGATATGCAGCCCTGGCATCGTTCCTCAACGTAAGCACAGTGCCTTTTTCGAACCCCGTGAGGTCCAGGATGATGTCGGCACGCTCTGCGGGGGCCAGACGAACCTTCTCCAACTGTACCGGCACCGGCAAGAGACCGCCGTCGGTGCCGATAGCACTCACGGGATGCACGCTGCCAACGCCGTTGTTGCCCGGAGTGCCGGTTTTCTCAAACCAGAGGTTCCAGGTGCGGGCGTTTGATCCGTTCAGAAGCCTCAGCCGGTAACGGCGCGGCTCAGCATCCAGGAAGGGATAGATGCTTCCGTTTATGACGGGAGTGTCTCCGAAAATATGCAGGACCCATATCGGGTGAATCGGAGTCGTCCCGTTGGTCGGGTATGTCAGCAAGCCTTCCTCCGTGAGGAATCGGTCCTGGATGATCAGCGGTATCTCATATTCACCAGACGGCAACTCGAGGTTGTCCTCCTCTTCGTCACGGATGATATAAAGGCCAGACAGGCCCGCATAGACGTTCAGACGGGTTATATGCATGGCGTGGTCGTGGTACCAGAGCATTGTCGCCGGCTGGTCATTGGGATAGGTGAACTCGTTGCCATAGTGGCGGGGGCCAGTTTGGGAGCCTCCCGGTGTCGACCAGGCATCGGGCTGGCCGTCTGCCTCCGGCGCCACGAAGCAACCGTGCATATGGGTGATGGTGCGGACATCAGGATACTCACGACCCTGGTAGATAGTCGGGTCTATGGCTTGCTGAAGCAGGTGGGTTCCGGGCAGGTCATCGTTAATCCACTTGATCCTTGTCTTGCGGCCCCGCCTGGCCTCTATGGTAGGGCCGGGGAAGCTGCCGCCGTAGCCCCAGACCGCTGTACGCGGCAACTGGCTATGCAGCTGCTGTTCGAACTGTGACATGCGGATTTCGTAATAATCCGTGTCTGGATATCTTTCGGTTTCAGGGGCGAGTGTGTCCGGCACCGGCAACGGATCGATATACCGGTCGATCTGTGACAGCGGACGGGTTACCTTTTCCTGAATCGTCTGTGTCTCGGTGATGGTCCCCGCCGGCGGCTGCCCTTCTTCACTACCGCAGCCGAATCCCAGCAGCGGCGGCACGACCAGTCCCACACCCGCCACGGCGCTGAGCCTAAGGAACTGTCGTCGTGAATAAGGTACAGGCTGCCACTTATCCATAATAGTCATGATTGTATAACGGAGGAGCCCATCTTCCAAGGAATCGACAAATCTGCCGACAATCTGCCCGGGCAACTTGATGTGGGTGGAATCTAGGGGTTTACCACTATGTATTTAATCCTGACTTGTTCTATAATGTATAGACGTTGTGGGGGCGCCCGTGAGTGATCATCGTGAGTGACCCTCGAAAAGAATAGTTTTTTCCTCTAGCCAAGAGGGGGCAATAATGGCAAACAAGGAAGACGGAAGACGCATCGTGTACAAGAAACCCGAACTGACCAAGCTGGGCAATGTTGTGAACGTCACCTTCCACTCCCCCGAGTGGAACTGCAGTGTCGGTGACAGCAGCAGCGACTCATCCTGGGACCAGTACAGCGGCGACAGCTGCAGCTAGGTCAATAGGCATAACTCGCCGCGGCCGACCGGCCGCACGATTTCTCTCCTACCACATCCCCGGGAGCACATCCCAGCCATTCCGCAGAATGGTGTTCATGACCGGTGTCTTGATCTCCATGGGCGTGAACTTGTAGTCATAGATCTTTCCCGGGCGGAAATTCTCGCGGATGCCCCACTGTTTGCCGATCTCCACCTCCATGTTGACGCCGCGGAAGAAGCCGCCCTTCAGGTGTACGTCTCCGGGGCCGGCCCCCCAGGATACGGACTTGTTCACATCGATGAGCGTGGCCCGGTGCCGCCGCGGGTCCAGCTTCACGTGCAGTTCGTAGGTGCCGGTCATTCCCGATTTCGCCATCAGCTCCCACCAGCGCGCGTCCACGTATCTCCAGGTGAAGACCAGCTTGTTGCCGCGCCCCTCGACCATCACCGGCACGTCGAAATCATTGACTTCCAGCAGCTGGGCGCGGAGGTCGCCGGGACTGATTATTGGTCCCTCTCCCCGGTAGCGGAACACGGTCTTGGAGATAAAGTTGATATAGGGGATGAGTCCCGCCGAGCCCAGCACCAGTACCGTCAGCACCATGATGATTACCGCCAGGTCGTTATCCCGGTAGATGATGAGGAAGGGGAGCATCAGCACTCCCAGCCCCAGGATATAGAGAACGACCAGCCCGAAGGCCGCCAGCATCTGTTTCAAAAGCCTGTCCCCTGTCGCAGGTTGTGAAAGTACGCCCGCGTGCGTAGAATATATCGATGGCGCGGGGGCGTAGTTCAGTTGGTTCAGAACGCCGGCCTGTCACGCCGGAGGTCGCGGGTTCGAGTCCCGTCGCTCCCGCCAGCTAATCCTCGCGGTGCGGAATCACCGTCACCGGCACCTTCGACCCGTGGATAACGTTGAAGGTCACGTTCCCCAGCACCGCCGCCGACAGCGCCCGGCGCCCGTGGGAGCCCATGACGATCTGGTCTATCCCCGACCGGTCCACTTCCGCCAGGATCTCCTCCCAGGCGTGACCCTCCACCAGCTTGGTATCCGCCGAGACGCCTGCGGCAGCCGCCTTGTCCAGCAGTTTGTTCAGGGCGTCATTGATGAACTGGTCTCGCTTCTCGACGATCTCGTTGATGTCGATGCTGACGCCGCTCTCGATGTCATAGGCGAAGGCGGGCGCATACTCATCGACGACGCTGAAGAACAGCAGCGAACCGCCGGTCTGTTGCACCAGGTCGATGGCGAAGTCCGCTGCAATCTCCGCCCGCTCGGAGCCATCCGTAGGTACCAGTATCTTTTTTGCCATTGGTTTCCTTTCCGTTCGGCCGACAGTCTGAAGTTGTAATGGGATTTTATCCGCTTGGCCGGTTTTCTAACCGGCGGAACCTGCGGGCGCTATCACCATCGAAGAGCCGTAGTATTCCTTCAGGGTATCCTCGACGGGGAAGTTGCGGGCGCCGCGGCCGGGGGTGGTCCAGCCCTGGAAGAAGGCGCCGAAGGCGCCGACGCGCTCCACCTCGTCCAGGATCACGGACGCCGCCAGCGCCTGACCTTCGTTGCCCAGCGCCGGTCCGGTTATCTCGTCGACGCCCATCTGCAGGCGCCAGCCGCCGAACTCTCCCACGAGCACTCCCTTGAGCCCGTCACGCGCTGCCACGGCGGCCGCCCGGTCCAGCACCGCGGCGACATAAGCCCGGTAGGCCGCCTCATCGAACTTCTCCCCTGTGGGAAAGAGGTCCAGCATCAGGTAGTCGTAGCCGTGGTAATCAAGCGCCTCGAAATCGTACGGCTGGCCCGGAGGGGGCGGCTCATCCAGGTCGGGCACGACCTTGGCGGCCAGCTCCCCCTTATAGACGGCCTCGATGTCCGGAAGCACCGAGGCCGACCAGCGGTTGGCGGCATCCGTCCCCAGCGCCAGGTTATACTGGCTCAGTGGGGAGAAGAGCTCAACCTGCTGTGTCTCCGCGGTTTCGGCCCATTTCAGCACGTCCTCGCTGAGGTGCTCCAGGTTCATCTCGTTGGGCTCGACGCTCGCGGGATAACCGGGCGTCGCTGTGGTGGGCGCCAGGTGCACCGCCAGCCCCGCCTCGTGGAAACGGTCGATGGCCTGTTGAACCGAAGCCGCCGCGCCTTCGAGAATCACCCGCGGCTGCCCGCCCGCCCGCTGGCCGATCAACACCGGGGGCAGCACGGTAACCGTATTGATGTTATCGTCGAGCAGCCTGTTGGACTCACGCGCCATCCCGGCCAGGGCGTCGCAGCGGGGTTCGGAGATGCCCCGGTAGAAGCTGACCTGCCGGCGCCGGTAATCATTGCCGGAATCGGCTTCAGCATCAGTCGTGGAGACCGTATCAGCGTTTGTTGAGCCTACGGGCCCGGTATCAACGTTTGTGGAGTCAGCGGTATCGCCGCCCGCGGTCAGCGAACAGCCCGTTGCCGCCGGCAGGACAAGCAGGGACGCGGCCGCCGCCAGAATCAGGATTGTTATCCGTCGCATGTTCATGACCTGTATAGCATATCCGGTTTTAAGCGCGCTGGCTTGCCGGCGGGCGCGCTGGCTCGTCCGCGAATTCCCCTAAAGGGTTAAAAAGTAGAAATACTGCGGGATAGGAGTAGAATAACAATCAGGAGACGGCTTCCGACGCTTAAGGGGGCGAACAGCATGGAAGCAATCAGGTGTCCGTACTGTGGTGAGGAGAACCACACAAGCAGTCCCTCGACGATGGCTGAGTGCGCCTACTGCCAATGGAAGTTCGCTGAGGCCGTGGCTGACGGGCGCACGCTCGTGATTCTCGACCGCGACATGCCCGGTGTGGAGCATCGCGCAGGCGAACTCGAGGCCATCTGGCGCGAACAGGGCGAGCCCGACCGCGAGGTCATCATCGACCGTCGCGTCAGGCGCAGTCCGCCCGAAGGCCCGGCGCGCCGGGACAACGACAAGCGCATGATATTCCACTGACCTCCCGTCAGGACTCGCAGCGACATTTTTTCCATGACCATCTTGTCATGAAAATGATCAGGAAGGTTATCCTGCGTTTCTTTACAGTGCCCGAAGGCGAACGATCCAATCTCTCGGTGGTTCTCTGGTGGGAGCTGCGTCGCATCCCATACAATCTGATTGTAGGTTTATTTGCCGTCGCCAGCTGGATGATAGCGGCCTTATCCATCGAGCTGGCGAATTTTGCGATCTCGTTAGAGCTGCTTCCCCTCATCGGCGCCTTTTTTCTTGCCAACTTTTTCTATACGGGGGGGTGGGTAACAGAGATCACGGTCAGGATGTTGACGAAGAGGCAGGCGAGGAATGTGGGAACGGCCCTTTTCACGGCGGGTTTCCTTTTCTCGAGTATTATTGTCTGGGCCCCGGCAGCGGCCTGGGGGACGACGGCGATTCTCTTTGGAGACACCAGTGCGATCGAGAGGCCGGAAGTGGTCGGCAGGTATGTCGCCAATTATGATGACACTGACATCCTTGTACTGATGGAAAATGGTACATACGAGCATGAATTCAGGCCTGAGCCAAAGGGCGGGGGAGGGTCTGTTATGCAATCCGGTATCTGGGAGCTTAAGCGGGACGAAGGAAAAGCATACATCATGCTGGTGGACTTCCAGGCCAGCTATCCCCATGGCTCCGGGCTCGCGGGTTTTTATTATACGTCGTTGGGCAGATCCATCTCAGGCCAGGTCAGATTAGTGATCAGCTATGATTCAGATTATCACTACGACAAGGAGGAGGGCTGAGGCGTCAGAGCCGGTCACTCTCCGCGCGCGCCTTGAGGCGCTGCCAGCGGCGTTCCACCTCGTCTTCCAGTGACCTGTATTCCTCGGCATACTCCGGCGTGGTCATGTGGCGGCTGCGGGGCATCATGTTCAGCCAGTCCGCCAGCGCCGCCTTCTTCTTGCGCGTCTCCGGGTCGTAGTTGATGGTGGTGAAGCCCTGCTCTATCTCGTAGAGGGGGAAGAAGTTGCAGTCCACCGCCGCCCGCATCACCTTCGTGCCCAGGTTCTCCTTCGAGCGCCAGCTCAAGGGGCAGACGGAGAGCAGTTTCACGTAGGCCAGGTGGCCGCGGTTGGCGTACCACTGGGCCTTGGCCGCCTTGACCACCAGGTCGCGCCCGAAGCCCTCCACCGAGGTGGCGACGTACTTGATGTCGGTGGCGGCCATTATCTGGGGCATGTCCTTGTGCTGGAACGACTTGCCCTTCTCCGCCGGGCCGATGCCGCTGGTGGTGGTCCTGGTGCCCAGCGGCGTCGAGTAGCTCAGCTGGTTGCCCGTGTTCATGTAGCCCTCGTTGTCGTACTCGACGATGATCATGCCGTGGTCGCGCAGCGCCGCCCCCAGGGCCGAACCCATGCCGATGTCCATGCCGCCGTCGCCGCTGACCATTACGAAGGTGATCTGCTGCTCCGACGGAATCTCGCCGCGGCGCTGACGCTCCCTGTACATCTCCACCACGCCCGAGAGGGTGGCGCCGCCGTTCTGGAAGAGGTTGTGGATATAGGTCACCCGGTGCGAGCTGTAGGGATAGGCGGTGGTGACCACCATGCCGCAACCGGTCTGGAACAGCACCACCACATGTCCCTCGATGCCCTTGAAGAACTGGTTGAGGTTGGGGAAGATGCCGCAGCCGGGGCAGGCCCCGTGCCCCGGGGCGATGCGCCTGGGTATGCGCGTCATCTCGCGCACGCCGGGGGTCTTGACCTTGAGGCGGCCCGTCTCCGGGTCCACCTTGACCTCGATGAGCCCCAGGGCGCTCTCCGCCTCGGGGATCGGTTCCTCGCGGGGCTCCAGGTCGAGCTGCGGGTCGCCCGGGGTGACGCCGTGGTAGTCGAAGGACTTGAGGCCGTCGGCCTCGCCCTCGTCCCGCGCCCGGACCGCCTGCTCCAGCAGTTCTTCCGCGTCCTCCACGTAGAAGTCCCGGCCGCCGAGGCCGTAGATGCGTGTCAGGCAGCGGGTCTTGTTCTCCGGCAGGTCGTGCAGCGCCGCCTTCACCTCGAAGCTGAGGTTGCCGCCGTTGCCGCCGTAGCAGTCGGCGCGCTCGGCTATCAGCAGCGAAGAGACGGCGCGCAGGTTCTCCTGGATGCCCGCTACCGGGAAGGGCCTGAGCACGTTGGGGCTGACGATGCCCACCGCTTCCCCTTTTTCCCTGAAGCCGTCAACCGCCTCCCTGGCGGTCTCGGCGGCGGAGTTGAGGATAAACAGCGCCGACTGGGCGTCCTCCATGCGGTAGCTGTCCACCAGCGGATAGCTGCGGCCGCTGAGCTCGGCGAACTCGGCGAAAACCCGGGGGATGACCTCCCGCGCCGCCTCCATGGCCAGGTGCAGCTGGTACTTGCTGTTGATCAGGTCCGGGTCGTTCATGTAGGGACCGATGGTCAGCGGCCGCTCCGGCGTCACCGCGCTCTGCAGCTCCCGGTAGGGCCCGACGAAGGCGCGCACGTCCTCGTCCTTCTCGAAATATTCCACGCGCCGCTTCTGGTGCGAGGTGAAGAAGCCGTCCATGGCGATGGCCACCGGCAGGCGCACATCCTCATGCTCGCCGATGCGCGGCGCCATGATGTTCATGTCGTAGGCGGCCTGGGGGTCGCGCGCCATCAGGATTATCCAGCCGGTGTTGAGCATGAACATCAGGTCCGAATGGTCGCCGCGGATGTCCAGGGGCCCGTTGATGGAGCGGGTGACGATATTGAGCACCATGGGGAAGCGCGTCCCCGACTGCACCGGCAGCTGCTCCAGCGAGTAGAGCAGGCCCTGGGCGCTGGTGGCGTTGAGCACCCGCCCGCCGGCGGTGCTGGCGCCGTAGCAGATGCCGGCGGCGCTGTGCTCGCCCTCAGCCGGTATCATCTTGATATGGTGTTGACCCTCGGCGTACATGGCGTCGATGGTCTCGGCTATCTCGGTTGAGGGGGTGATGGGGTAGAAGCCCATCAGGTGATAGTAGATCTGCTTCGCCGCCAGGGCCGCCATCTCGTTGCCGCTCTTGAAGTCGGTCTTCTGGGTCGCGGTCTTCGCCCCGATTTTCACGTTTCCCGTCTGGATTCCCATGTCAGCTCCCCGCCTTCATCTGGCTGGTTGTATGTTCGGCGACGTATTCCTCGTTATCATCCCCGGCGGTGAGGGCCTCCGTGGGGCAGGCCTCCACGCAGCGCAGGCAGCCCTTGCAGTAGCGGTAGTCGATGCCGGCGAAAATGCGCCCCCGGCGGCCCTTGTGGTCGGTACCGTCCGTGAAGGTGTAACAGAAATCGGGGCAGGTATACTCGCACTTGCCGCAGTTGATGCACTTGTCGTGGTCGTAGAGGGGGATGCGGCCCATGCGCGCCGCCGAGAGGTCCTTTTCCATCGTGTTGCCCGGGTTGACGATGGTGCCGCCCATGGGGCCGTTCTCGTAGCCGATGGGCGGTCCGGCCCGCCTGAGCGGCTGGTCCGGGTGTTCCAGGTCGCAGCTGAACTGCTGCAGTTCAAGTTCGGAGAAGCCGCGGTCCAGGGCGCGCAGGTTGCCCTGAAGCAGCTTGGGGTATTTATGGCCCAGGTTTTCGCTGACCGCGTCCCGGATGGCCTGCTGGTCGAGGAAGCCCGACGCCCTGGTCATGGCCCCCAGCATCACCATGTTGGCGCGGCTCTTCTCGGCGGCGGCGATGCCGGAGGCGTCGATGACCCCGAGGGCGCCGCCGCACATGCCCAGGTCCTGCCTGATCTTTTCCGCCGGATGGGTGCTGTTGACCACCACGGTGGTGTCGTGGGTGATGCCCTCCTGGGCGATGCCTGCCCTGATAAGCGATTCGTGGAGGATGGCCAGCAGGTGGGGGAACTCCACCGGGCTGGCGGTGCGCACCTGCTGGTCGGGAGCGCAGAAACGCACGAAGGACTTCACCGGCGTGCCCTTCTTCTCGGCGCCGTAGGAGGCGAAATTGGCCCCGTTGAGCCCCATGGCCAGCACGCCCGCCTCGCCCAGTATCTTGCCGGCGACGTTGGCGCCCAGCCCTCCCACCGATTCCATGCGTATCTCGTAAAAGCCGCTTTTGTTCGTCCGGGGAAGTTGAACCGCCATCTGTTCTCCTGCCATAGGGGGATGACCGACCGGCGCTGACAGCGTGACCCGCTGACGGCGTCGCTAATAGTCTTCCTCATGGCGCAGGTGGTAAACCTCGAAAAGTGGGTGATCAGGAGAAGCTGGCTATGGCCTCGTCCCTGGTGGCGAAGATATCGAAGACGTTGTTCAGCCCGGTGATGCGGAATATCCAGTTGACGTTCTCGTCGACGCTGACGAGCACCAGGCTGCCTCCATCCGGCTTCAGGCGCTTGACGCCGCCGATGAGCACGCCCAGTGCCGAGCTGTCGATGAAGTGGACCCCGGACATGTCGATGACGACCTTGAGGATGCCGTCCTCCAGCGCTGAGAGCAGCTCCTCCTTGAGGCGGGGAGCCGTATAGAGGTCGAGCTCGCCGGAAACCTGGATGACGGCGATGTCATCGCCGGCGCGCTCGCTGCTGATTTCGATGTCCATCTGACCCTCCTTGATAAATGCCGTCGCGGCGCCAATGATTCTATCAGATACCAGTTTATTATTCCCCTTGCGTGGTATGTAATGTAAACTCACTGTCAGCAATCGCAAGTGAACGAAAGGAGAAGGAATGAAAGTCAGGATCGATCCGCCCGATGAGTGCATGGGTGACGGCATCTGCGCCGACGAGTGCCCCCAGGTCTTCGAGATGGACGACGAGGGCCTTGCAGTAGTAGTCAACGGCGAGCCGGACGAGAGCCTGCGCGAGGCGGTAGAAAGCGCTGCCGAGGAGTGCCCGGCAGAGATCATCATCGTCGAGGACTGATAGCGAAAAAACGGGGGGACGTTGGTTCACAAAGTTCACAAACTCACGGACGGCGTCCGTTGGTGAATTGTCATGTGGGTTTGACGTGAGCCTTGAGGAGAGAATCCGGGTGGCCCGTGGCGAGCAGCCGACGGACCTGCTGCTCAGGAACGCGCGGGTTGTCGACGTACTCTCCGCAGAGATAATCGAATCCGATGTCGCCGTGCATGCCGGCTGGGTGGCCGGCTTCGGCGGCTACGAGGCAACAAACGAACTGGACTTGGAGGGACGCTACCTGTGCCCGGGCTTCATGGACGGGCACCTGCACATCGAGAGCACCATGCTGGTGCCGCCGGAGTTCGCCCGCGCCGTCGTCCCCCGTGGCACTACCGCCGTGGTGGCGGACCCCCATGAGATCGGCAATGTTCTCGGAATCGGGGGCATCGATTTCATGCTGCGTTCCAGCGAGGACCTGCCGCTTGCCATCCATATCATGCTTCCCTCATGCGTCCCCGCCACGGAAATGGAGACCTCCGGCGCCCGCCTCACCAGCGGCTAGCTGGAGCCGCTGCTTTCACGGGAGAGGGTGCTGGGCATAGCCGAGATGATGAACTACCCCGGGGTGCTGGCGGCCGACCCGGAGGTGCTCGACAAGATCCGCATCGCCGCCGGCCGCCCGGTTGACGGTCACGCGCCGGGCCTCAACGGCAGGGACCTCTGCGCCTATATCGGCGCCGGCATCCGTTCCGACCACGAGTGCACCAGCGCCGATGAGGCGCGCGAGAAGCTGCGGCTGGGTATGTATATCATGGTGCGACAGGGTTCCACGGAGAAGAACCTCAAGGAACTCGTCAGCATCATCACTCCGGAGAATTCGCGCCGCTTCATGCTGGTCAGCGACGACCGTAATCCGGGCGACCTGCTCAGCGAGGGACATGTCGACTACCTGCTGCGCATGGCCATCGCCGCAGGCGTACCGCCACTGACAGCCATCCAGATGACCACCATCAACACGGCGACCTGTTTCGGGTTGTCAGACATGGGGGCGGTGGCTCCGGGGTATCGCGCCGATTTCGCCGTGCTGGAAGACCTGGAGCAGGTCACGGTCACCCATGTCTTCAAGGACGGCGAACTCGTGGCCGAGGAAGGTAAACTCCTGGCAGAGGCGGACCGGTCGCTGCCGCCCGTCAGGAAGGAGGACGACCCGGGCGTCCATGGCTCCGTGAACATCGACCACCGCAGCCTGGAGAGGCTAGGCGTCGAGGCCGGTGACGGCGACATGAAGGTCATCGGCATCGTCCCGGGCCAGATCGTCACGGAGAAGCTGCTGCTCGAGCCGAAGATGGAGGAAGGGCTGGCGGTGGCCGACCCCGACCGCGACATCCTCAAGATAGCCGTGGTGGAGCGGCACCGGGCATCGGGCAATATCGGCCTCGGTTTCGTGCAGGGCATGGGGCTTGAAGGCGGCGCCATCGCCACATCGATCGCCCATGATTCCCATAACATCATCGTCGTCGGCGATAACGACACGGACATGCGGGCGGCGGTGCTGGCGGTGGAGCGGGGGGCCGGCGGCGCCGCCGTGGTCTCCGGCGGCGAGACGCTGGCGAGCCTGCCGCTGCCGGTGGCGGGACTGATGTCGGTGCTGCCGGCGGCGGAGGTGGCACGCGCCGCCGCGGACGTGATTGCCGCGGCCCAGGACCTGGGCTGTCCCCTGGAACACCCCCTGACAGCGCTGTCATTCCTGGCGCTGCCGGTGGTGCCTGCGCTCAAGCTCACGGATCTGGGGCTTGTGGATGTGGAGCGCTTCCAGCTGGTGAAACTGTTCGAATAGCCGGGGGCTTTCCCTATTCTTTCCCCATCGAGAACGCCTTGCCCAGCAGCTCGCCGAGGCCGTGGTACTGGCGTATAGAGGGCGAGAAGATAATCGGGCGCAGCTTCCCCGGGTCCGGCTTGCCCTTCTCATTGAGCACCGACTCCTCGGCCTTGACGTCCATGATCTCGCCCACGAACTGGGTGTGCAGGCCGATCTCCAGCACGTGCAGCAGCTTGCACTCCAGTACCAGGGGGAATTCATTCACATAGGGCGCGTCCACCAGTTCGCTGGCCACGGCGGTCAGGCCGGTGGCGGCGAACTTGTCCTCGTCGCGCCCGGACACCAGGCCCACGTGGTCTACGGTCTTGACGTACTGCTCCGAGGGGACGTTGACGCTGAAGGCGCGGCGTTCGCTGACGTTGCCATGGGTGAGGGTGGCGGACCGGAGCGAGACGGCCACGCAGGGCGGTTTTGAGCAGCAGATGCCGGCCCAGGCGGCGGTCATGATGTTGGCTTTGCCCTCCGTGCCGTAGCTGCCGACGAGCAGCGCCGGCGTCGGGTAGAGGATGGTCTGTGCGCCGAGCGATTTTTTCATGGTCAACCTCCCATTTCTCAATTATTCAGAGCGTACTCCAGCAAGTTGACAAGCAGGGTGATACTGATGGTCGCGGCAAGCAGGCTCCGGGTATAGCGGCGCCTGCGTACCTGGTTTGCGGCCTGCTTCCCCATAATAAGGAAACTTATCAGGGATGACCAACATGAACCGCTCAAGCCGGTTGATCATCATTTTTTTATTTACCCGGAAGGGCGCGCATCGACCAGCCTGCCGCGGACAATCAGGCGATATGTGGTGTCGTAGGGTGGGTCGGTGGTTATGAGCGTTATCGTCTCTTCGTCCGGTTGGGAATCCAGCACCGATGTATCGTCCGGGCGTACCCTGAACGTCTCTTCCACTTCATAGGTGAAATCGCCGTAGGGCATGGTCAGGCTGATAACGTCGCCTTCGGTCAGCTTGTCCAGGTCCCTGAATGGGGCGCCGTACAGGACGCGGTCGCCCGCGACGGCGAAATTGCCGTTCTGCCCGGGAAGCGGCGTCTCCTCCAGGTGCCCAGGCCCCTTCCTCAGGGCGGAATCACTGGAACCTTCGACAACGATGACATCGACGGCGATCGCGTCGATCCGCAGGCGGGCGATGGGCTCAGAATCCTCCAGGTCTGAATAGAACCGGTCCCCCATGCCGGGCGATTCTATCTCCGCCCAGAGCCAGGTGCCGGGAACGAACAGGAGTGGAATCAGGGCAGCGAGTAGTGTGACAGCAATGATGGACATGAAGATGATTATCAGGAGTATGCCGTTGCCGCTCTTCAGGAAGCTGCTGAATGTGCCGTCTGACGGGATGCTCATGATGAGCTTAAGAATACAGTCATCAGGCGGGATTGTGAAGGCTGGTGGCGAGGCCCGGAATCGAACCGGGGACGCCAGGATTTTCAGTCCTGCGCTCTACCGACTGAGCTACCTCGCCGTGAAAAAAAGGCGGTCGAACCGCCGATGGCATTTTAGCCATTTGCAGCCATAAGTGCAATTTCCCGGGGAAATCGCGTCCATGTCAACTTGCCGCCGGCGAACACCGATGCTAATATCAGATTCCGGTTTCATTCAGCGGACCGCCCCCACGGTCCAGGAAACGGACCGAACACATGGCGAATAATCCCCAGCAAACAGGCGCCGGCTTCGGCGGTTCAGACTCTGCTTCCCCGGAAGAACTGATGCAGCAGTTAAAACGCGCCCGCGCCGAGATAGCCATCCTCGAACTGCAGCTGCGCGAGCACTCGGAGAAGCTGGAACAGAAGGTGGAGGAACGCACCCGTGAGCTGGAGGCCATCAACCGCATCGCCGCCACCGTCAGCCGCTCCCTCAACCTGGACGTCATCCTCAGGCAGTCGCTGGCCAAGGTGCTGGAGCTGCTGGAACTGGATGTGGGCGGGGTCTTCATCCATGACGAGGACAGGGGCGAGATGCACCTGAAGGCTCACCAGGGACTGCCGCGGGACATCGTGGAGAAGATGTCAGTGCAGCCCGCGGGCGAGGGATGCCTGAGCGCTGTCGTTACCAGCGGTGAGCCCGTGCTCGTGCAGAACATCGAGGACGACCCGGAGCACGCAGTCATGCTGGCGGACCACCCCGAGTTCAAGTCGCTGGTGAGCATCCCCCTGGAATCCAAGGGCAGGGTCCGCGGCGCCATGTGCATCCTCAGCATGGAGGAGGAGCGTTTCTCGGCCGAGGAGCTGAAACTGCTGGTGGCCATCGGCAGCGAGATCGGCGTCGCCATCGAGAACGCCAGGCTCTACGAGAAGTCCTATATCCATTCCAAGAAGATGGAGGAGCTCTCCATCACCGACAGCCTCACCGGCCTCTACAACCGGCGCCACTTCTACCGTCGCATCAAGGAGGAGATAGCCAGGGCCGACCGGCAGAAGCACCCGGTTTCACTGCTGGTGGTGGACCTGGACAACCTCAAGGAATATAACGACGAGCTGGGGCATCTCAAGGGGGACGAGGCCCTCCGGGGCGTGGCCCAGGCAATCACCGCCTGCATCCGCCAGGATGTGGATTCGGGCTACCGTTACGGCGGCGACGAGTTCGCCGTCATCCTTCCCTACAGCGATGAAGTGCGGGCCTCCGGTGTTGCGGAGCGTATCCGCAGGACCTACGAGGATTTCTCCTTCCCGAAAACCAGTCTCAGTATCGGCTTGACGCAACTGCGGTTCGGCGAGAGCATCGACGACCTGGTCAACCGCGCCGACTCGGCCATGTACGTGGCCAAGCACTCCGGCGGCAACAGGGTGCATATCGAAGTTCCCGAAAGCGCCGCCGATGAGACCGAAGGCGCCGGTGAAGAGCCTGCCTGAGGGGCGCCGGGTTGCGCCAGGTGGCAGCCGGAATGTCTGCCGGAATGGAACAACCCCCCCCCTGAATGATAAAATCCAGCTTCCGGCCTCCGCACCGTGGCCGCTATGCTGACAGGCGCGGGGGCGGTGACCTGTAAGCCGACCACAAGGATTTTCCATGCCAGAGACTTACCAGAACCTGATAGGGGGCAAGTGGGTCGATTCCGCCACGGGAGAGACCTTTGCAGACGTCAACCCGGCCGATACGGACGAGGTCGTGGGCGTCTTCCAGGCGTCCGGCGCCGAGGACACGGCGGCGGCGATAGCGGCGGCGGAGGAAGCGGCCGCCGGCTGGCGCGCCGTCAGCCCCCCCAAGCGGGGGGAATACCTGGCCGCCGTGGCGCGCATCATCGAGCGTGACCTGGAGAGCATCGCCGAGGGGCTGACCCGCGAGGAGGGCAAGACGCTGCCCGAGGCCAGGGGCGAGACGGCCCGGGCCGTGCAGGTATTCGACTTTTTCGCCCAGGAGGGCAGGCGCCTGGGCGGCGAGACCACCCCCTCCGAGTTCGGGCGCACCCTGCTTTATACCGTCAAGGAGCCACTGGGGGTCGTGGGGCTGATAACCCCCTGGAACTTCCCGGTGGCCATCCCGGCCTGGAAGCTGGCGCCTGCGCTTGTCAGCGGTAACACCGTCGTGCTCAAGCCGGCCAGCGCCGCGCCGCTGACGGCGCTGTGCATCGTCCAGGCTTGTGAAGAGGCGGGGCTGCCTGACGGCGTACTCAATTTCATTACCGGCGGCGGCGCCACGGTGGGTGCCGAGCTGGCGGTAAACCCGGCCGTGCGCGGTATCTCCTTCACCGGTTACGATACGGTGGGCGGCAACCTCTACGGGCTGGTGAGCGGCCGCGGCGGCAAGTGTCAGTGCGAGATGGGCGGCAAGAACCCCATGGTGGTGATGGAGGACGCGGACCTGGACAAGGCGGTCAACCTCACCATCAACGGCGCCATGTGGTCCACGGGCCAGAAATGCACCGCCACCAGCCGCGCCATCGTCCACCGGGACGTGGTCGAGGAGTTCACGGCGAAAGTGCTGGAAGGCGTGGCCGCCATCAAGGTGGGCAACGGCCTGGAGGAGGACACGCAGGTGGGGCCCTCCATCGACGAGGCCCAGCTCAACACGGTGCTGGAATATATCGAGATCGGCAAGGGCGAGGGCGCCGAGCTGCTGGCGGGCGGCAACCGCCTGACAGACCCGCCTCACGACAAGGGCTACTTCGTTGAGCCCACCGTCTTCGGCGGCGTCAGCAACGACATGCGCATCGCCCGGGAGGAGATCTTCGGGCCGGTGGTGGGCATCATCGCCGTCGCCGACTTCGAGGAGGCGGTAGCCGTGGCCAATGACACGCGCTTCGGTCTCAGCGCCTCCATCTGCACCCGCGACATCCACCGCGCCATGGAGTTCGCCGACCGCAGCGAGGCGGGCATGGTGCATATCAACTCGCCCACGGTGGGGGCCGAGGTGCAGGTTCCCTTCGGCGGCATGAAGGATTCCAGCACCGGCACCCGCGAGCAGGGAACGGTGGCTGTGGATTTCTATACCGAGACCAAGACGGTCTACCTGGAATACTGACCGCAAGGCGGCGGGCCCCGGACCGGGGCGCGCCCCTGAACGGGAGCGAGCCGATATGAGACTAGTGCAGTTCAATTCACCGGAGAAGGGACCGCGCCTGGGAGCGGTGCGGGATGACAAGGTAGTGGACCTGGGGGCCGCCGAGGCGGCCTACACCAACTTCATGGCGTTGCTGGAGTGGGCGGGGGGCCGGGCGGAGGAGGTGGCCAGGTATGCCGCCGAGGCGGCTGAGCGGGTTCCGGACGACCTCAGCTACGTCTACGACTGGGAGGAGCTGGACCGCCCGCCGGTGGGCAATAAATCCCACCTGGCGATGCCGGTCGTCCCGCCGGAGGTCTGGGGCTTCGGGGTCACCTACCAGCGCAGCGCCGAGGTGCGCGACGCTGACGTGGCGGCCCAGCTGGACGATTCCGCCAGCATCTATGACCGCGTCTATCACAGCGACCGGCCCGAGTGCTTCTTCAAGGCGACGCCGCCCCGGTGCGTCGGACCAAACGAGCCCATCGGCATCCGCAGCGACTCGAAGCTCACGGCCACCGAGCCTGAACTTGCTTACATACTCGGCGAGAATCGCGAGATCGTCGGCTACACCATCTGTAATGACGTCTCCGCCTGGGACCTGGAACGGGAGAACCCGCTCTACCTGCCCCAGTCGAAGATCTTTACGGGCTGCTGCGCCCTGGGGCCGGCTATCCTGCTGGCTGCCGACGGTCCCGACCCCTATGACATGGAAATCCACTGCCGTATCATTCGCGGCCGCGAGACCATCTTCAGCGAATCCACCAACAGCGGCCGCATCGGGCGCAAGCTGGAGGAGCTCAACGAGTATCTTTACCGGGACAACCCGGTGCCGATGGGGACGGTCGTATCAACCGGCACCGGCATCATGGTGCCCAACGAATTCGCCCTGTGTGACGGCGACGCGGTCGAGATAGAGATAGACGGCATCGGCAAGCTTGTGAACCCCGTGAAGCAGCTCTGAGATGGCCCGGCGCCAGCAAAGGAGGATCACCCTGCTGCTTGCGGCAGCACTGCTGACAGGTGCGCCGCCGGCGACCATGCTGCTGGCGGGCGCCGCTGGCTGTGGCGACGGAGATACGGGAACGGACACGGGCCTGTCCGCGACTGTGACCGTCGCCGACGGCGCTGCGGACACGGATTCAGACGGCGTTGACAGCGCTGCCTACGTGAGCGACATCAGCGACCTGGCGACCCACGCCGACCGGCTCAATTCCGAGTATTCCGGCATGGCCGATGATTACGGCGCCGGCGTCACCGATACCGCCATATTGATCGCCGCTGCGGACGATAACAGGCAGGAATTCGTCGTCATCGTCGAGCGGCTGCAGGGCATGAAACCGCCGCCCGGCCTTGAAGAGGCCCACCAGCAACTGATCAGCGGCTTCGGCAAATGGGCCCGCTTCTATGAGCTGCAGGTCCAGGGCCTGAGTGACGGCGACGATGCCCTGCTGGCCCAGGCACGCCAAATGGACGGCGAGGCGGCCGATGAGGTCAACAGGGCCATCGAAGACATCAACAGCCGCACCGACTGAGACGCTGCCGGGCCTTCCCGGGTCCAGGCCTGTCTAGAAATACTGCTCCAGGAGATTGCGCAGCATGGCCGCGTGCCTGCCCTCGTCGTGAGCGGCAGTATCGAAGAAGGAAGCTACCTCTTTCTGCCCCGACTCGTCGGCTTCCCGCATGCCCTCGTGCTTGCCGTCGAAGGCCTTTTCCTCGCCTGCCAGCATCTTCTCTATTTCCTCCTTGAGGTCCCCGATCTCGTCGGCGAGATACTTGAAACGGGCGCCGTGGGCCGCCTCGTCCAGGGCGATATCCCTGAGCGTGCGCGCCACCTCCGTCTTGCCCTCGTTGTCGGCCTTGAGGGCCATGGCCATGTAATGGACGACCTCCCAGGTTTCACCCTGGATATTGTTCTGGATGTGCTCGTCTACAGTTGTCCCGGTGTCTTCAGTCACTCCCGTCTCCTCCTTGAAATCTCCGTGGTTACCTGTCCTTTTTCTATTACCACGCAAAAGAAGACTTAAAACATCTTCTTTAATCGGCGCCCTGTTCGGCCTCGCTCCGGGCCAGCGAGGCGAAATCAACGTCCGCCAGCTGCTGTCTGATAGATCCCTGTATCTGCGCCAGCTCCCTGTGGATGGAGCAAAAGCCCTCCCTGGGGCATTCGTTGGGCCGGATGAAACAGCGATTGAGGGCCACCGGCCCCTCGACGGCCTCGATGACTTCGAGCAGGGAGATTTCCGCTGCAGGACGGGCCAGGGCGATGCCGCCGCCCACACCTCTCTGGCTGGAGGTGATGCCGGCCTCCGCCAGCTTCTGCAGGATCTTGGCCAGGTATTCATAGGGCACATGCTGTTCCCTGGCGATCTCCCTGATATTGGCATGGGGATGCACGGCAAGGTAGACAACGGCCCTTGCGGCGTAGTCGGCCTGTCGCGTCAGCTGCATCGAGGCTGAATCTGGAAAGACCCGTGAGACGGTTGCCCGTCAGACATAGGGATAGATGTTCTTCTTGAAGTCGTTCAGCTGCTGCATCAGCTTGGCGTGCTTCTTCTCGTCCTCCATCAGGTATGTGAGCAGGTGCCTGATGACGAAGTTGCGGCTGATGTCCAGCTGGCTCTGTGCCAGCTTTATAGAGTCCCGCTCCAGGTGCAGGTGGTCGCGCATCAGCTGGGAAAGTTCGCCCAGTTCATCCGGAGACAGGGTGATCGTGCCGTAGAGCGTTTCCGTCATCAGGTCCAGGACCTGCTTGTGCTTTGCCGAGTCGGACATGATGATGCCGGCGACGGTCTTCACCAGCGCGTTCTCCGTTCCGTGGATGATATCCTCGCAGGAAGCGATGGTCCTGTCCTCGATCTCCTGCCAGTCGCTGATGCCTTCCTCGAACCTGGCGACTTCCTCGACCGCGTTTTCTACAGCCATGACGGCCTCCTCTCGCTTGTGGTAAATACCACATGCATGCATCGGCGCATGCGGCGCTCAGAGTCTATATACCCGCTGCCGGTGATTTATGACGGGAGCTCCGCTATCTTTCGATCCAGGCGGGAAGCTGTTTCCAGGCCTCCCGGAGTTCGCTCTCCAGCTGCCTGTAGGCCGGTTCCCGCCGGGCGACGAGAGACCAGTACCGCCGTGAATGGTTGAGGTGGACCAGGTGGCAGAGCTCATGGATGAAAACGTAGTGGACCAGCTTCGGCGCCAGGAAAAGCAGGTTCTGGTTGATGCTGATGGTGCCCAGGGGTGAACAGCTGGCCCAACGCGTCTTCTGGTTTCCCACCTGTGCCCTGCCGAAGGGCAGCTCCTCCTCCTGGCTGAGGGCGCGCAGCCGGGGGACCAGGTGGTAGTGCGCCTTGCGCGCCATCCAGCGGCAGAGGGCGCTGCGGCTGGCGCCGGCGTCTGTGACATTTCCGGAGACGCGCAGAATGCCCTCCTCGTGGTCGCGGGCAACGACCCGGGACGACTGCGTCGGCCTGTATTCCACCAGCCAGCGTTCATCAATGGCCTCAAGGATGATCTCGCGGGGGAGGGGGATGCGCGGCGTTGCGCGGCCGTTGGCCGTTGCCAGCCGTTTCTGCTCCTCGGCCCAGCGCTGCGCCCGCTCTATCCAGGCGCGCTCATCGCGCAGCAGGTCGGGTATCTGTCCGTGGTCAAAGCCGTCGGGGATAACTACTACGAGCCCGTCGTCCGCAGTGACTTTCAGGCGGACATTACGCGCCCTGTCGCTTTCGTGGATCGTGTATTCGAGCATCGTCTGCAGTTACTTCGCTGCACTGCAGAAAAGACCTTCAAGCTTCCGGAGCCTGGCCGGATTCCAGCCCCGCCTTCAGCTCATCCAGCGTCGGCGGCTCCTCCGAAGAGTCGTGGCGACCCGGGACGTCTTACCCGCCGGGGGAAGGAGGGAGGAACATTAATCTCCGTCATTTTTCACTGAATTGTCGGGCTCAGCCGTCGTCAGTTTTCGTGCCGTCGTTTCGATGGGGCTCTGTTCCCCTATCTCCTTCTTGGAGGAAATACCCAGGTCGATGAACTTGCGCGCGGACGTGAAAAGGCGCGTCTCGAATGAACCGACGGCGCTGTTGTATGCCGATACGGCGCTATCCAGATTACTGCCAAGTTTCGCCATATGGTCCGAGAATACGCTTGTGCGTTCATACAGCTCCCTGCCCAGGTTGCTTATCTCTCTGGCGTTCTCAGCAAGCTTCTCCTGTTGCCAGCCGTAAGCTACCGCGCGCAGCAACGCGATGAGCGTGGTTGGTGAAGCGATTATCACGCGCTGGTCCACACCTTTCTCGATCAGGCTCGGGTCCTGTTCGAGGGCGGCACTGAAAAACGTCTCTCCCGGCAGGAACATCACGACCAGCTCCGGTGTGGGGTCGAACTGCTCCCAGTATCCCTTGAGGCTGAGTTTATTGATATGGTCGCTTATTTGCCTGGCGTGTTGCTTGAGAAAACTCTGACGCTCGTCCTCATCCTGCGAGTCTACAGCTGACAGGTATGCTTCCAGGGGAGCCTTTGCGTCGACCACGATGTTCTTTCCGCCCGGAAGTCGAACAATAAGGTCGGGCCTCAGAGCGCCGTCTTCCGTCACCGCCTGCTGCTGTTCCTGGAAATCGCAATAGTTGAGCATCCCCGCCATCTCCACTACGCGACGCAACTGGATCTCGCCCCAGCGGCCGCGCACGGTCGGCTGGTGCAGGGCCCGGACGAGGTTGCCGGTCTCCTTCTGCAGGTTCACCTGTGATTCCGACATCAATTCAAGCTGTTTCTTCAGGCTTGCGTTCGCCTCGCTGCGCTCGATCTCGATTTTCTGCAGCTTCGTGTCCATGTTGCCCAGTGATTCCTTGATGGGTTTAACCATCTCGCCTATGGCCTCCTGCCGGCTTTTCAGGTCGCTCTGCGCCAGTTCCTGGAACTGCTCCAACCTCGTCTTGGCCAACTCCAGGAAGGACTGGCTGTTGCTGTCAAGCGCCTCGGCGGACAGGGCCTTGAAGGTTTCCGTCATCTTGGCCCGCGTGTCCTCGAGCAGCTGCAGTTTCTCTTCCGCTGCCTTTCGCTCTGAATCCAGGCGGGTTTCCAGTTTCGCGTGGGAGTCCAGTTCCTGCTGCAACTGTTCCTGGAGTTCCTTGATTGTATCGCCCGCCTCCCGAAGCTGCATATTTAGCGAGGCGATCTGCTCTTCACGGCTGCCAAGCCTTGCCTTCAGAGCGACATTCTCCGCAGTGGCGTCCGCGATCGCCAGTTGCCGCTCTCGTCGCGCCTTTGAGCGACTTGCCAGCGAAACGACCAGGCCTCCTGCGGCCATACCTGCGATGAATATGATGATCGGGATAAACTCTTCCATGGTAAATCCGAACCTGCCCTGTCTGGATTTGTCCGACGAAATCTTTCGACCGGGTGGACCCCGGCGTCTGGTTAACAGGTCGGCATGAGCCTATCACAACCACCGGACGGAACAAGGGGGGACGCCGTCCGCCGGGCGTATGCCGGATACTAGATGGGGGAGTAATCTTCGGCGCCGTCCCGGAGGCCTGCGTCGTAGCCCTCTTCGTAGCCGCTCTGGTAGCCGTTCTGGTAGTTGTAGCGCTGGTCGTAGCCGGCGTTGTAGCCTTCGTTGTAACTGGAGTCACAGCTGTCCGCGGCTGCGGATGCCCCGCCGCCCTGGAGCGCCGATACCTCGCGGGCCAGTGCTTCACCCCCGCCTTCAACAGCGCCCGCTGCGGCGCCAGGAGCGATGTCAGCGGACACAGGGGCTCCGCCGGCGGTCGGGTTTTCGCCGACGGTGTTCCCGTCAGCGTTTTTTTCGTCGATGATGGCGGCGTCCTGAACGGTAACGGTGCGAATGATCACACGGGACTGGTTATCGCTGTTACAGCCTGAGATTGTCGCTACGGCCAGGACGGCCACGATCAGAGAAGCGGTCACTGCGAATGCTGCTGCCTTCATTGCGCATCATCCCCATCCATACCCGTTCATTTGATACAAGCCCCCCGGTGCTTGTTCAAATGCCTACCATGAAACGCAGGCGCCAAGGTTGAAATCCTACCAATCCGACCAGACTGGACAAGTTATTATACAATTTTAAAAAATGCCTGTAAATGCAGGTAAAACCTGACCAGTTCGCTGGGGTATTGACGCGGAATTGCAGCTGACAAGCAGCAGGAGTATGAATCTCTGCAGCTGAGGAGAGGAAGTTCTGTGCTCGTCCCTGCTCAGAAACCGAGGACCATGAGCAGGGCATCCTGAGCGGCATCGAGCACGGGCGAGGGGTAGAGGCCCAGCAGCAGCACGCCCACAGCCGCCAGCCCCAGTCCCAGGTTGAGATCGAAGGAGCGCTCGCCCGATCTCTCCAGCTCCTGTTCTGGCTGGCGCATGTACATATAAACGATCACCCTCAGGTAATAGAAGGCTGACACCAGACTGAAGAGGGCGCCCACCATCGCGAGCCAGGCGAGGCCCGCGTCCACCACGGCAGCGAACAGGTAGAACTTGGCGAAGAAGCCGGCGGTTGGCGGGATGCCCGCCAGGGACAGCATGAACACGGTCAGTATGCCCGCGGCCCAGGGGAACTGCTTTCCGAGCCCCGCCAGGTCATCGAGCCTGTTTCCGAAACTGGAGTTGTTCGACAGGTAGACCAGCACGCCGAAGGCGCCCAGGTTCATCAGGGCATAGGCCGCAAGGTAGAACATGATCGACGCCGAGGCGAAGGCCGCCACCTCCTCGCCCGAGGCGGAGATCGCCAGCAGCAGGTAACCCACGTGGGCGATGCTGGAATAGGCGAGCATGCGCTTGAGGTCCCGCTGCACCAGCGCCATGGTGGCGCCGACGAGCATGGTGACGATGGCGATGGCAATTATCAGGCCGACCCAGGTGCCGCTCTCGCTGCCGAGTATCACGGTCATGAATTTTATCAACACGGCGAAGCCCGCCGCCTTGGGCCCGACGGAGAGGAAGGCGGCCACCGGTGTCGGTGAGCCCTGGTAGACGTCCGGCGCCCAGTTGTGGAAGGGCACGGCGCCGACCTTGAAGCCGAAGCCGGCGATCACGAGGATGATCGCTATCACCAGGGTGCTGCCCGGAACGTTGCCGGCGGCGATGGTCTCGCCGATCTGCTGGTAGTTCGTGTACCCGGTGATGCCGTAGAGCAGCGCCAGCCCGAAGAGCACGAAGGTGGACGCGAAGGCGCCCGTGAGGAAATATTTCAGCGAGGCCTCCACGGAGAGCTCGTCATAGCGGAAGAAGCCCGCCAGAATATAGCTGGCGAGAGCCATCAGCTCCAGGCCCACGAAGAAGGTCATGATGTCGATGGACTCGGTCATCACCATCATGCCCACGGTGGCCAGCAGTATCAGCGAATAATAGTCTCCCAGCAGGCGCCGGTGCAGCTCCAGGTGTTTCTCCGAGAGCAGCATGGCGATGACGGCGATCACCAGGAACAGCGCCTTGAAGTAGATGGTGTAGCGATCCAGGGAGATGGCGTCGTTGAAGGCCGTGAACTCCTCGTTGCGCAGGAACCAGGTGGAGAGTCCCGCCATGGCGCAGGCGAACACGCCCAGGTAGCCGAGGCCGCGGCGGCCGTCCGGCGGCAGCAGCGGATCAATCAGCAGGATCACCAGCGCCGTAGCGATCAGCATCAGCTCCGGGATTATGGCCAACAGGTCGTGCTGCACTAGAAGCCTCCCAGGGACGCGAAGATATCATGCAGGGTGCCGCTGCCTTCAGCCACGTAGGGGGCCATCTTCTCGGCCAGTTGCGTCGCCGGCGGCTCGATCAGCTGCAGGAAAGTGTTGGGGTAGACGCCGACCCAGACCGCCAGCGCCGCCAGGGGCGCCAGGGTGCCGATCTCCCGCAGGCTGAAGTCGGAGAGCTCGAACCACTCGTCCTTGCGCAGCTTGAGGAACATCACCCTCAGGAACATCCACAGCAGGTAGGCGGCCGCCAGGATGATGCCCGTGGCGGCGATGGCGCCGAGCACCTTGCTGTAGGCGAACACGCCCAGCAGGCTGAGGAACTCGCCCACGAAGCCAGAGAGCCCGGGCAGCCCCAGGGAGCCGAGCACGAAGAACAGCAGGAAGGCGGCCATCACCGGGAAGGGTGCCGCCAGGCCGCCCATAGAGGCTATCTCCCGCGTGTGCAAACGCTCATAGAGGTAGCCCACCATCAGGAACAGGGCGCCCGTGAGCAGCCCGTGGCTGAACATCACCATGATCGCCCCTTCGATGCCGATGACGCTCATAGCGAAGATGCCGGCAGTGACGAAGCCCATGTGGCTGACACTGGAATAGGCAACCAGCTTCTTCAGGTCCTTCTGGGCCAGGGAGACGATGGCGCCGTAGATGATGGCGATCAGCGAGAGGATGATTATATAAGGCGTATAGGCCACCGCCGCATCGGGGAAGAAGGGCAGGCAGATGCGCAGGATACCGTAGCCGCCGACCTTCAGCAGCACTCCCGCCAGGATGACGCTGCCGGCCATGGGCGCCTCCACGTGGGCGTCAGGCAGCCAGGTATGCACCGGCCACATGGGCACCTTCACCGCGAAGGCGATAAAGAACGCCAGGAACGCCCAGTACTGCACACTGCTTGAGAACACCGCCGATTCCAGCAGGTCCATGTCGAAGACCGGGGTCGAGAAGGGACCCTCGCGGGCGATGTAGGCGATGGCGACGATGGCGATCAGCATCAGCAGGCTGCCCGCCAGCGTGAACAGGAAGAACTTGATCGCCGCGTAGATGCGCCGGGGCCCGCCCCAGACGCCGATGATGAAGTACATCGGGATCAGCATCACTTCCCAGAAGATATAGAAGAGGAAGAGGTCGCGGGCGCAGAAGACGCCGAGCATGCCCGTCTCCAGGAAGAGGAACATGGCGAAGAAGATCAGTTCCCGTTCCTTGACGTAATTCCAGGATGCCGGGATGACGATGGCGGACAGCAGGGTCGTCAGCAGTATCAGCAGCACGCTGATGCCGTCCACCCCCAGGTGGTAGGAGATGCCCAGGCGCTCGACCCAGGTGAGCTTTTCCGTGAACTGCATGTTGGCGCTCAAGCTGTCGAACCGGGCGAGCATCACCAGCGAGAGGATGAAGGTGGCGGCGGTGGTCGCCATGGCCGTAGTCTTGTACCAGCGGGGGCGCCCGCGCATCAGCAGCATCAGCAGCCCGCCCAGCGTCGGCAGGAAGATCAGCACCGTCAGTATGGGGAAACCTATCTGTTCCTGGTACGTGAACATTTCCGTATCAGCCTGTTCCTCTCCCTATAGTGAAAGAATCACGAAGGCCACCATCAGCAGCAGCAGCCCCAGCAGCATGTTGAGCAGATATCCATGCACCTCGCCCGCCTGGATCGGTCTGAGGCCGGCGCCGATGCCGCGGAAGGTGCGGGCGGCGCCGTTGATGAAGGCGTCGATCACACCGTCGTCGATGACGCGCCAGAGCCAGTCGGAGAAACGCCGCAGCGGGTTGACGATTACCGCCGCGTAGAGTTCGTCGATCCAGTACTTGTTCAGCAGCGTACTGTAGGCGAACTTGAGGCGGGCGCCCACCAGCCCCGGCAGCTCCTTGCGCTTGATGTAAAACAGCCACGCCAGCAGGATGCCGCCGATACCCACCAGCGCTGAAATCGCCATCAGCAGGCCGTCCGTGGCCGCGAAGGCAAAATGCTCGCCGGCCAGGGCGAACTCGAACACCGGTTCCAGGAAATGGTCGATATGGCCGTCCTCCGGCGGGAAGCCCAGCACGATGCCGGTGAAGATGGACGGCACAGCCAGGATGATCAGCGGCACGGTCATGCTCGGCGGCGATTCGTGCGCGTGCTCGAAGGCCTGTTCGTCCCGCGGCTTGCCGTGGAAGGTCATGAAGATCAGCCTGAACATGTAGAAGGCGGTCATGAAGGCGGCGATCAGGCCCACGGCCCACAGCCACCAGTAGCCGCCCCGGAAGGCGCCGCCCAGGACCGCGTCCTTGCTGAAGAAGCCGGCGGCGCCAGGGAAGCCGGAGATGGCCAGGGCGCCGATGACGAAGGTCCAGTAGGTTATCTTCGTCTTCGAGCGCAGTCCGCCCATCTTGCGCATGTCCTGCTCGCCGGAGAGGGCATGGATCACCGAGCCGGAGCAGAGGAAGAGCAGGCCCTTGAAGAAACCATGGGCCACCAGGTGGAACATGCCCGCCGTCCAGGCGCCGACGCCCAGGGCCATGAACATGTAGCCCAGCTGGCTGACGGTGGAATAGGCCAGCACCTTCTTGATGTCGTTCTGCACCAGGCCGATGGAGGCGGCGAAGATGGCGGTGAAGCCGCCGACCACCGCCACGACGATCATCGCCGTCTCCGACTGGGAGAACAGCGGGCTGGAGCGGGCGACCATGTAGACGCCGGCGTTGACCATGGTGGCGGCGTGGATCAGGGAGCTGACGGGCGTGGGACCCTCCATGGCGTCCGGCAGCCAGACGTGCAGCGGGAACTGGGCGCTCTTGCCCATGGCCCCCATGAACAGCAGCAGGCAGACGGCGGTGAGCGTGGCGCCGCCGATGGCGCCCGCCTCCGCCTGGCTGAAGACGCCCGCATAGCTCAGGGTCCCCAGGCTGACGAACAGCAGCATGATGCCCAGGCCGAAACCGAAGTCGTCGACGCGGTTGACCAGGAAGGCCTTGGTGCCGGCGTAGGCGGCGCTCTTCTTGTGGTACCAGAAGGAGATCAGCAGGTAGGAGCAGAGGCCCACCGCCTCCCAGAAGACGTAGAGCAGCAGGTAGTTGTCCGCCAGCACCAGCATGTACATG
>JAJRYJ010000049.1 GCA_024275795.1 Actinomycetes bacterium
CCGTCCCCAAAAAAGAGATTACCCTGAGGGACGTTGGTTCACGAAGTTCAAAAACTTGAGGAAAACCGCAAATCAGCATCACCGAAAAGACATACGCCGATTGACTTATTGAACTTCGTGAACCAACGTCCCTCATGGTCGGGGTGCCCGGATTTGAACCGGGGGCCTCACGGACCCGAACCGTGCGCTCTACCAGACTGAGCCACACCCCGACAATCATGCTTCGATGCCGCCGCACTCGGCCGCGGGCGGCCATCAACCGCGTGTTATTGTAGCACGAAGACTTCCCCGGGATGAAAAAGGGCCCGACCGCGGCGGAGCCCTCCCGTTTCACCCATTCGCCTCTTATACCACGTCATACGACACCGCTGATGAGAGAAACGTCGTAGCCCTCCTGCTGCGCCATCAGCTTGAAGTCATGGGGATTGCTGGCGACGCTGGCGGCATCCTGCAGAGTAATCAGCCCGTCCCTGTACAGCTGAAGCAGGGACTGGTCGAAGGTCTGCATGCCGTAATAGTCACCCTCTTTGATGGCCTCGTGAATCTTGAAGGTCTGATTCGAATCAAGCAGCATATCGCGGATGCGTTTAGTCATGATCATCAACTCCAGCGCCGGCACACGCCCCTTGCCGTCGCTGCGCGGCAACAGACGCTGGGATACGATTCCCCGCAACGACCCGGCCAGCAATATGCGCACCTGTTTCTGCTGATGCAACGGGAAGAAGTCGATGATGCGGTTCACGGTTTCGTTGACGTCGATGGTATGCAGGGTACTCAGCACCAGGTGGCCGGTCTGGGCGGCGGTAAGCGCCGTGCGCACCGTCTCCAGATCCCGCATCTCGCCGATCAGTATCACGTCCGGATCCTGCCTGAGCACATACCTGAGGGCGGTGGAGTAGCTCCTGGTATCGATGCCGATCTCTCTCTGGTTGACGATTGCCTTATTATCCTCGTGCATGATCTCAATGGGATCCTCAACCGTGACGATGTGCCGCCTGACGTTCTGGTTGATGTAGTCGAGCATGGTGGCCAGCGTCGTCGTTTTGCCGCTGCCGGTGGCGCCCGTGACCAGTATCAGCCCGCGCGGCTCCAGTGCCAGACGCTTGAGTATCGGCGGCAGGTGCAGGTCCTCGAAGCTGGGTATCTTGCTGACGACCTGGCGCATCGCCATGCTGATCGTTCCCCGCTGGCGGAAGACGTTGACGCGATAGCGGCCCACCCCCACTCCGCTGTAAGCAAAGTCGATCTCGTTCTGTTCCGAGAAGATGGCTATCTGTTTGTCGGTCATCACCGAGGCGGCATATTCCTTCATCTCGTCCGGTGTCACCGGGTCCTCATCCAGCAGAAAGAGTTCGCCGTCGATGCGAATAGCCGGCGGTACGCCCGCCTTGAGATGGAGGTCGGATGCATCCTTCTCCACCACGACCCTGAGTAGCTCGTCGATGCTTTTCATGGAAAAGCCTCCTGCCTGAAATCGCTGGAATTTCCCCTGTAGGGCCTCCTATGGATTACTTCGGAAGCCCGCGGGCGATTCTAAAGGTGTGCAGGCACAACCATGCTGGCCTCCATCATTCCTTCAACATCACTCAGCACGGCGACCCATGCCTGACGCTTCGACAGGCTGGGTGAATATGGTAAGCTATTTGCTGCCGATGCTGAGGCGTCGTCTAATGGTAGGACAGCGGACTCTGGATCCGCCGGTGGAGGTTCTAATCCTCCCGCCTCAGCCATTTCCACCGCCTGTTCCACAGCAAGGTGTTTCCGATTGAAGACCTGCGGGAAGAAACCTCTGAATTGACCGACAACGCCACAATCGTCTGCGAAGACCTGACCAAGTTCTACGGCGACACCCGCGGCATCGAAGGTCTGAACCTGACCATCGGCCGCGGGGAGATCTTCGGCTTTCTCGGCCCCAACTGCGCCGGCAAGACCACCACCATCCGCCAGCTGATGGGCATGCTGCGGCCTACCCGGGGCTCCGCCAGCATCCTCGGCCTTGACTCGTGGCGTGACGCCGTGGAGATCAAGCTGCGAGTCGGCAACATTCCCGGCGGCGTGCGCCTTTACGGCAAGCTCAGGGTCGGCGAACACCTGGATTATATCGACCGTTTCCGCCCCGGTGCCGCTCCCTTACGGCCCGAACTGATCGAGCGCTTCGGGCTGGACGTCCACAAGAAGGTGAAATCCCTCTCCAGCGGCAACATCCAGAAGGTCGCCATCGTACTGGCGGTGATGCATGACCCGGAGATATTGATACTGGATGAACCCACCAGCGGGCTGGACCCGCTGATGCAGCAGGAGTTCTATTCCCTGCTTGAGGAGCTCAGGCAGAAGGGCCGGACCATCTTCCTCTCGTCCCATATCCTCTCAGAGGTGGAACGCGTCTGTGACCGTGTCGGCATCGTCCGCGACGGGGCCCTGGTGGACACGCAGTCCATCGAGGATCTCAAGAAAAAGAAGCTTCGCCACATGGATGTGCTCTTCCGTGAGCGCGTGGACGCCGCCGAGTTCGAAGCCCTGCCCATGGTCACAAAGGTGGAGGCTTCTAACAACCGTATGCGCATCACCGTCCAGGGGGATGTTGCCGCGCTTGTCAAGCAGCTTGCGAGGCACGACGTGGAGGACCTCACCTTCACTCAGCCAAGCCTCGAGGATTTCTTCCTCGGTTTCTACGGAGAGGAAGTGGACTTAGATCAGTAAGCTGTTAAACATGAATCTGCTGGTTCGAGCCCTGCTGGACCGCCGGCTTTCGCTGGGCATCTACTGCCTCGGAGCCGCCGCCTACAGCATCATGATCATCGCCATCTGGCCGTCCATGTCAGACGACCTGGCGACGCTCGAGCAACTATGGGAGAACTACCCGGAAGGGCTGAAAGCAGCCTTCGGCGCCGGTGTCTCCATCACCACCATTGACGGCTTCTTGACGCTGGAATACTTCGCCCTGATGTGGGTCATCATCGTGGCGCCCTTCGCCATCGCCGTGACCACCGGCGCCATCGCCGGCGAGATCGAGAAAGGCACCATGGAACTGCTGCTCTCCCAGCCGCTGCCGCGGCGTGTCATCGCCCTCACGCGCCTGGCCTACCTGAAGATCGGACTGGCGCTGATCATCGCCGCCACCATGCTTCCCATCCTCATCGGCGTCCCCCTGATCGATGAACAGGCAAGCTTCAGCGGCATACTGGCCCTGAGCCTCCAGGGATACCTGCTGTTCCTCGCCATCGGCGGCATCGGTTTCCTCTTCTCATCGCTGGCAAGTGACCGGGGCCGTGCCGTATTCCTGGCGGTGGGCGTGCTTATCTTCTCCTATGCCCTGGACCTGCTCTCCCAGTTCAGCGACATCGTGGAGAACTTCCATTTTCTGTCGCTGTTCAACTACTACGATCCCTACCGCTACCTCAGTAGCGCCGATATCGCCTGGGGGGACCTGGCGGTACTGCTTGCCATAGCCGTCGCCACCGACCTGGCGGCCACCGCTATCTTCCAGCGGCGCGATATCGCAGTTTGAAAGAAGCGTCCGCCCTGTGTAAAATCTCTCTCTGGAAGTCGTCTGCAGGCTTCCGGGAGCATGCATGTGGCGCATTCGTCTAGTGGCCTAGGACGCCGGCCTCTCACGCCGGTAGCAGGGGTTCGAATCCCCTATGCGCTACCAACTTCTTCCCACTCTTCCCCGAGAGTTTCTTGACTCATCAATCAACGTCCCTCAGGGATTATTCTTCAGCCGGCATCTTCCTGGTCCTGAGTTATTGAACTTTGTGAACCAACGTCCCTCAGGGTGAGGGCGTTGGTGATGCGGTCGAGTGATTTATCCCTTCCGAGGACTGACAGCGTCTCGAACATCCCCGGCGTCACGGTCTTGCCGCTCACCGCTATGCGCAGCGGCTGCAGGAACTTCCCGAGCTTGACATCGATCTCATCGGCCTTGCGCCTGAGTGCAGCTTCAATGTTCTCGATATCGAATGGCTCAACCTGCTGCAGCGCTTCGGCGGCCGCATCCAGGAGTTCAGCAGCCCGGTCGTTCCCCGTCAGCTTCCTGAGCGCTTTCTTCTCGAACTCAAGCGGCAGAAAGAAGAAGTCCGTGAGTTCGACGAAGTCCTCGAGGGTCTTCATCTTTTCCTGCACCAGCGGTACGAGGTCGTCGATGTCCGGGTTTCCGTCCCTGCCGGGAAGGCCGGCCAGCTTCGTTCCCGGCAGGTAGGCCTCCAACCGCTCCGCCAGCTCCACCGGCTCCAACTCGCGTATGTAATGGCCGTTCATCCAGAGCAGCTTGTCCATGTCGAAGGCCGCCGCCGTGCTGCCTACGCGTTCGATGCTGAACTTCTCCACGAGCTCATCCATGCTGAACAGGGTGCTCTCGGCGTCAAAGCTCCATCCCAGCAGCGCCAGGTAGTTGCAGAGTGCCTCTCTCAGAAAACCCCGGGAGCGGAATTCCTCGATGGAGACCGCTCCGTGACGCTTTGAAAGGGGCGCCCTGTCGGGACCCAGTATCAGCGGCAGGTGTCCATAGAGGGGAGGCTTCTTTCCCAGGGCCTCGGCCACCATTATCTGTTTCGGTGTGTTGGGCAGGTGATCATCGCCGCGGATGACATGGGTAATCTCCATGGCCGTGTCATCGATGGCGACGGCGAAATTGTATGTGGGGACGCCGTTTGAGCGCACCAGGATGAAGTCGCCGCAAAGAGCGTTCTCGAAGCTGACCTCTCCACGCACCAGGTCATGGACCAGCGTATGGCCTTCTGAGGGCGTCTTCAGGCGGATCACGGACTCCCGTCCCCGTCCCCCTCCGCCGTTGCCTGCATCAACAGACGCCTCCAGGTTGCGGCAGCGGCCGCTGTAGACGTAAGGCACCTCCCGCTTGCGAGCCTCCCTGCGCTCTCCGTCGAGCTCCTCAGGCGTGCAATAGCACCTGTAGGCCCTTTTCTCTGCAAGCAACCTCTCGGCGGCGTCGGCGTAAAGCTGTCTGCGCTCCATCTGCCGGTAGGGTCCATGAGCACCCCCTACTCCCGGACCCTCGTCCCAGTCAAGGCCCAGCCAGCTCAGGCTGGTGATGATCTGGTCGATGGCTGCGTCGTTTGACCTCTCCGTATCCGTATCCTCGATCCTGAGTACGAAGGCGCCGCCGCTGCTCCTGGCCAGCAGCCAGTTGTAAAGAGCGGTACGGGCCCCTCCCAGATGAAGGTGTCCCGTGGGGCTGGGCGCGAAACGCACCCTGATATCGCTGCCTTTCAAGTCATTCACTGAATTCTCCATCCTTGAAGTCTCCGTCCTGTTTATCCCGCTGTCGCTCCCGCATGCTTCATCCTCCGTCCGCTCCCTCCATTCATCCCATTTTCGCAGAAACAGAGCCAAAGAAAAGGCCCGGCTGACGCCGGGCCTCATTGTTCCCATTTATTAGCGCGTCCCGCGAACCGCCGGGCCGAAGCCTGCTTTTCTAATACCTGCGGGCTCCCCGGTAAGAACCGCCGCCGGATACAGAGGAATACATGACCGAGGCTCCGGGATAGGGAGCGTGTATCATGCTGCCGCCGCCGGCATAGATGCCCACATGGCTGATGCCGCCGCTACCGAAGAACACCAGATCGCCCGGGGCCAGCTGCGAGTAGTCGATAGGCGTCCCCATGCCGAACTGGGCAGCCGCCGAGTGCGGCAGGTAAACGCCGATCTGTGAATATACGTATAAAGTGAGCCCTGAGCAGTCGAACCCGGAGGGCGAAGCGCCGCCCCATACGTAGGGTACGCCGATATACTGCTGCGCAATACCTACTACGCCGCCGGCAGTCGGTGCGGGCGCGGGACCATAGCCGCCACCGCCACCTGAGCTGCTTCCGCCGCCGTCGCTGGCACCGCCGCCACCGCCACCTGAACTATCAGCCGCCACCTGGGCGTTGAAGCTGGCCTCGTTGGCCGCCGCCTGGGCCGCTTCCAGCTCGGCGATATCCGCTTCGATGCTCGAAAGAGCCGCGTTCCTCTCATTGATGCTGGCCTCGATGTCAGCCTTCTCTGAGGCCAACTGCGATACCAGGCTCTCCTGGGTCGACTTGTCCTCGGCCAGCTGCGCCTGCGCCGCTTCCACCTGCGCCTTCAGCATCTTCACCTGTTCCACGTCGTCGCGGTCCTGCTCGCCCACCTTGGTCAGCATGTCGAACTTGGTGAGGAAATCAGTCAGGTCTTCCGTCTCCATCAGCACGTCGATCATCTCCACCGAACCATTGCGGTAGATTGCCTCGACGCGCTCGTCCAGCCGCGCCTGCGTCACCTCGAGAGTCGCCATGGTCTCCTGCAGGGTCGCCTCGTTCTCGGCGATCTCACCTTCAATGCGAGACAACTCGTAACTGGCATAGTTGTAGTTCTCGACCTTGGCCTGCAGTTCGCTGTTCATGGACGCTATTTCGCTGCGCACAGCGTCCGCGTCAGCCTGCCTGCTCGAGATGTCATCGGCAGGCGCAGCCCCCGCAAGTGCAACGAGAGTGAACAGGGCTACCAGTCCGATGATGGGGACACATACTAAGAAGACGCCAATATGCCGTCTTCCGGGGGATTTTTTTTGTGGGGATGCTTCGCGAGAGGGAGTTACGCTGCGTCCTGATAATGCGTGTAGCTTAACTCTGATACTCATCGCCTCCTTTTGAACGCTGTCCGCGTCTCCAGTTGGCTGATTTGCATTGCTTAATTCAAAACCTCGTCGAGATTAGCAAAGCCCCCGGACGAATGCAACACGATATGGGAAAAATTAACATTTAATGCACAAATATCCCGCAAATTGCGTAATTATTGAATGAATATCCACTCATGAGGCAAAATATTCTCTCAAGCCCTCGAATATGGCCTCCGCCACCCGGTCAGTCAGCTCATCATCAATCAGCCTGCCCACCACATCGTCGGCCGTGATGAACAGCGGTTCCACCATCACCGTCGCCATTTCCGTCTCCCGCAGCACGGCGTAATTGCGGCCCAGAACCGGCAGCGCCGTGATCTTCAGGCTCGCCGCCAGCCTGGCCACGATGTGTTCCGCCAGCTTGCGGCCTCGCTCGGAATAGTAACCCTGGCGACAGAAGTAATACGCTGCCGCTCCCTGGGCCCTGCCACTGGGATTGCTGTTGTGGTGGATGCTGACGCAGACGTCCGCGCCTGCCAGGTTGGCCGCCGCCGGGCGCTCGTACAGCGGTACATCCTGATCTCCGTCGCGTGTATTGACCACCTGCGAACCGGACGCCTCAAGCAGCCTCGTCAGGCCCCTGGCCACCCTGAGATTTACGTCCTTCTCCGCGATGCCTTCACTGTTCACGGCGCCCGTGTCATCGCCGCCGTGGCCTGCATCGATGGCGAAGGTCAGTTCCGCAAGATCCCTTCCCCCCAGGTATCCACCGTCGCGGTCGGGAATCTTGGTTTCATCCACATGGGGCTCTCCGTCCTTGGTTACTTTTTCAACCACCCGCAGCACGGAGTCATCTACCATGCCATCCATGATCAGGCCGGAGTTCTTCTGGAAATCCAGGACCGCCCGCTCGGTGATGGGCCCGAAGATGCCGTCCTCAGGTCCGGCGTTGAAGCCGAGGCAGTTCAGGGATCGCTGCAACTTGACCACATCGGCGCCGCGGAACGGGGGGATACGCAGGTAGAGCAGCCTCTCCCCCGTCTCGTACTTGGATTCCACCAGTTCGCACCAGGTATTCTCGCCGACGATGCCGTCGGCCAGCAGGCCGTTCTGCTGCTGGTAGAGTTCGACGGCGGTCCGGGTATCCTCACCGAACAGTCCATCCACGCCGTCGGTGCCCACGTCGAAGCCCAGCGCCCGCAGGCGCGACTGGACGTCGAGCACCTCCTTGCCCCTGTCACCTGGTTTTAGCGTCTTCATCGGTTACACAGGTTAACCCCTGCCGCCCCCCGATTCAAACGGCTCAGGAACCAGGGGCATGCTCGAAACCCCAGGGCACGCGCATGCCCGAACCCGGCCTGATGCCCGCCCGGATGGCTCGTGCAGTATAGGTTTTTGCGGCGCTGACGGCTTCCTCCACGGTGTCACCGAGAGCCAGCCTGGCAACAATCGCCGATGAGAAGCAACAGCCGCTGCCATGCACCTCCGGCATGTCTCCTGCATGAGGCTCCATCCGCCCCGCCTCCAGGAAGCGGTGGCCCGAACCGTCAAGGTAGACATCCACCGGCTCACCGGGCCAGTGACCGCCGGTCACACAGGCAGCGCCGGCTCCCATCTCCAGCAGCTTCTCGCAGGCTCTGAGCGCCGATTGGTGATCTTCGATCTTCAGTCCCGCAAGCGCCTCAGCCTCGGGGATATTCGGGGTGACAAGATCGCAGGCCGGGACCAGCTCATCCCTGATGACATCCAGCAAGCCTCCGGCCGCCAGAGAACTGCCGCTGGTGCTTGACAGCACCGGGTCTACCACCAGCAGTCCCAGCTTGCTGCTGCGGGCGAAGGACGCCACGACGGCTGCCAGTTCACCCGTAGCCAGCATGCCCGTCTTTGTAGCCGCCGGAGCCATGTCATCGGTCAGAGTCCGCAGCTGTTGCGCAAGCAGGTCGGCGTCAACCGGCGAGACAGAGGAAACGCCGCTGGTGTCCTGAACCGTCAACGCCGTCACCACACCCGCCCCATAAAGTTCGTAAGAAGTGAAAACCCGCATGTCGGCAAGGATGCCGGCTCCGGCTGCGGGGTCCAGGCCGGCGATTGAGAGCACCGCGGTTACTGCAGGTCCCCCCGCATCTTCTTTCCTCAACGTCGTTCCCGCCTCTGCATCAGTCGTCATCTCCCGGACGGCCTCCCATTCCCGTATGCCTGCCGCCGCGACCCTCCGCCCGGAAGTGGTCGAAGCCGCCCGCCGGCAAGCTCGTTGTGCCGCCCTCCGGCAGCGCCAAGGTGATGCCTGTATCGGCCCCGGTGACGTTGCCGATGGCGGTGATCCTGAGACCGCTCTCAGAGGAATAGCGCCGGATGGCGTCGCCGCAACTTTCGTCATCAGTCGTAAAGAGCAGCTCGTAATCCTCACCGCCCCCCAGCATCAGTTCACGCAAATCCCATTCATTTTCCTGTGCTGTGCGCAAGAGGGCCTCGTCACAGGGAAGGTCTTCCATCCTTATCTGCGCGCCGGTTCCGCTTGCCTGGCAGATATGACGAAGGTCCGTGGACAGGCCGTCGCTGATATCGGTCATGGCGGAAACGCCGGCCGCCGCCAGGGCCTCACCAGCCCGACAACGCGGCTGTGGATCGATGAACGCATTCCTCAGCGTTTCGCTATCCGAATCGTCCGGCTTGCTCAACGTACCGTTCTCCAGCAGCCTCAACCCTGCCGCGGCGCTGCCCAGAGCGCCTGTGACGTATATCGTGTCCCCGGGAGCCGCTCCCGACCTGAGCACCGCATCCCCGGCACCGACCGTACCGCCTGCGGCGATTGCTATCACCATTCCACCTGTTGAAGCACTGAGATCGCCGCCGGTCACCGCCACGCCGTGTTCAAGCGCAACTTCACGAATTCCCCTGCAAATATCGGTGATTTCTTCGAGCGGCCTTTTACCGCTGCAGGCGATTGAGACCAGGGCTGCGGCGGGTGCTGCTCCCATCGCCGCCAGATCGCTGAGGTTCACAGCCAGGCACTTCCTGCCCAGTTGCTGCGGAGTCTGCCAGTGACTGCGGAAATGTATCGCCTCCACCAGCAGGTCCGCGGTCCAGACCTGTTGCCTCCCGGAAGGGCTGTCGGTCACCGCCGCATCGTCACCGATGGCGACAGGCACATCGGCGTTTGTCGCCGCGAAGATGCGGCGTACCTCCTGGAGCAGTTTTTCCTCGCCGATTTCGCCAACTAGCAACCTGAGATCTCTCCGGCCTTGATACCGAGGTGATCGGACACTATCTTCATGGCGCATAGCTCGCCGCACATGCTGCAGCCCTCCACGCCTTCGCTGCTTTTCTCCCTGTAGACGGAACGCGCCGTCTGCGGGTCGATGGCCAGGTTGATCTGCGCCTCCCAGTCCAGCGACTTGCGCGCCAGCGCCATCTGCCGGTCCCAGTCGGCCGCACCGGCGACACCCTTGGCCACGTCCGCTGCGTGCGCCGCGATGCGCGAGGCGATGACACCGGTCCTCACATCCTCCGTACCGGGCAACCCCAGGTGTTCGGCGGCGGTCACGTAACAGAGGAAATCGGCTCCCGCGGCGCCGGCGACGGCCCCGCCGATGGCAGCGGTGATATGGTCGTAACCGGGAGCCACATCCGTCACCAGTGGCCCCAGAACATAAAAGGGGGCGTCTCCGGTCAGTTCCTTGGCCATCCTCACGTTGATCTCGATATCCTGGAGGGGAACATGTCCGGGACCCTCTATCATCACCTGCACACCTGCCTCACGCGCCCTGCGTCCCAGCCTTCCCAGCGTCATCAGTTCGTGCACCTGGGCCCTGTCAGTGGCGTCGGCGATGCAGCCGGGCCTGAGCCCGTCCCCCAGGCTGAGGGTGACATCGCTGCCGGCGAGGATCTCCAGCAGCCAGTCGAAATCGTCCAGGAAGGGGTTCTCGCGGTCGTGGTGCAACATCCAGGCGATCATGAAGGCGCCGCCGCGACTGACCACGTCCATCAGCCTGCCTTCTGCCGAGAGCTCCTCCAGCGCCGCGCGCGACAGGCCCGCGTGTATGGTCATGAAATCGACGCCGGCGTCGGCGTGCGCCTGCACGACCGCGAACAGGTCTTCCCGCTCCATGTCGACGACGCTGCCCGTTCTCTCGCGAGCGCTGCTTGCCGCTTCGTAGATGGGGACCGTGCCGAAGGGCAGGTCGCAGGAAGCCAGCAGACGATCCCTGATGGCCACCAGATCGCCGCCGCTGGAAAGATCCATCACCGCGTCGGCTCCCGCCGATACAGCCGCCTTCAGCTTGCCTGCCTCATCATCGGCGGAGACCGCTTCGCTGGATGAGCCGATGTTGGCGTTAACCTTCGTCCTCATGCCCTTGCCGATGGCGGTGGGCCTGACCTTGCGGCCGGCAGACGACGCCGGCATGACAACGTGCCCCGCGAGGATGGCTGCCGCCAATTCCTCGGCGGCCGACCGTTCGGAATCAGCCGCCACCCTTACGGCTTCCGGCAGTGAGCCGTCTTCCAGTTTCCTCAGCAGCGTCAGGCTGTTCATGATTCCTGCTACCTTTCAGTTATTTGACGGCGGACCTGGCGTTATCCAGCGCCCGCCTCAACTCGGACGTGGCGGCCACCATGTCATCGGCGCTGCTCACCGCCGAGATGACTGCGACGCCGTCAGCGCCCGCCTCGATGCAGGCCCCCAGGTTACCGGCGTTGATACCGCCGATGGCTACCACCGGTATCTTCACCAGCGCCTTCACCTTGCCCAGCGCCTCCGGGCCGAGGGGGTCCTTCCCCGTGCGTTTGGTGGTAGTCTGATAAACGGGGCCGACGGCGATGTAGCCCGCCCCTTCCTTCTCCACCTTGACAACCTCTTCGAGCTTGCCGGCAGTAGAGCGGCCAAGGACAGCGGAGCGGCCCAGCATCCTGCGGGCTGACTGCAGGGAGATATCGTCCGGCCCTATGTGCAGCCCCTCCGCCTTGCTGGCCATGGCGATGCCGACATGGTCGTTGATGAACAGCGGTATGCCCGCCTCCTGAGTCAATTCGTGGATAGCGTAGGCGATCTTGAGCGCCTGGCCCATGCTTCGCCGCTTGATTCTCAGCTGGATGGCCGTGGCGCCGCCCTCGACGGCGGCTGCCGCCACATCGTAATGGTCGCGCCCCAGTTCCGGGATGGAGGCCGTGATCACGTAAAGTCCCAGGTCCATCATGCATCAATCCTTTGCGTCTCCAAAGAGGGCGCTGTGCCTCTCGCAGAAATCGTTTCCATCCAGTTGCGCCTCCAGCAGCTCTTTCTGCCAATGTGCGTTATACAGCCTGCATCCGGGAGAGCCGCAGAACGGCTCGCCGGTCATGCGATACGCGACGGCCTGCATCACGTAACCCTTTGCAATCTCGGTCAGCCTCGCGTCGTTATGCTCCAGATAATCATCGGCATAAGCCTCGGCGACTCGATGGGCCTGTTCCTCTGAAAAACCGGCAACGCTCGCGCCCTGGCGCGCCAGGTAATACTCGCGGGACTTCGCCGGCGCCACGACCAGCCCGCTCAGGGAGATCACCGCGGGAGCTCCGCAAAGTACCACCCTGGCATGGTAGCGCCTGTCCGCCTCGTCCCAGCTGCCAATCAGCTGGTTCGTGAATATTATGTTCACCCGGTCGAGCGTCAACCACTCGCGCCCCAGAAGCCTGCTATAGATTTCGCTCACCATAAAGGCGTCATAAAGCAGTCCGAAAACAGCCTTGCCGCTGTCCGCCAGTCGCCGCCGCTCATAGGCGATCTCGCCCGGCAGGCACCGCTGGTCCGCCTGCGCCGACTGCGAGAGATCGCGCACCTTCGCATGCGCAAAAGCCCGGGCCAGGTCCTCCAGCAATTCTTCCCGCCGCCCGCCGCTTTTACTCTCCAGGAGTGTATCCAGCAGCGGGGGCAACAGTTCCACGGTCGCCCGCGGCACCAGGCTCGTCACGTAGCCCGCAATGCTTTCGTAGTCCACATCATTGCCGCGATGCTCAGCGTATATGCGGATGCTGCTGATGCTCTCCATAGGCGCTTCCTAATTCGCCCCTGGTAACCTGATTCCTAGTTTCTGCGCAAGCATGAAGCCCTGATCGTTGATGCCGGGGCCTTGCCAACCATCCCCCGGTCCTCCAGGGAAGCCGGCCTATTTCGGTGTGGCGCTCTCCTGCGGGATGGCCGTCATCACCGCCTCCGCCGCCTTCTGGCCCGACAGCATCATCGAACCGAAAGTCGGCCCCATGCGCGGCAGACCATAGGCGGTCGATACGGACATGCCGGTGACCACCAGTCCCGGCACGAACTCGCCGGTATGCTCCAGTATCAGCTCCTCGGAGCGCTCGACCCACATGGCGCCGAAGCCGACGGCATCAGCCATGCCACGCTCCTGCAGCTTGCTGACCACGCAGGCGTCATGTCCCGTGGCGTCGATCACCATCTTCGATTCGATAGCAACCGGGTCGACACAGGTGATCTCGCGCGGCAAGGCCGAGATGGGAGTCCAGTTGATCACGGCGCCGGCGACGCGGTTGCCCTCGCGCAGCACAACGTCATCGAAGAGCGTCATGTTTGCAATTTTGACTCCCGCGTCACAGGCCGAAGCGATAAGACGCGAGCAGGCGTGGGGACCGTCGGCGACGAAGAGACCTTCCTGTACTTCCTCGTGAGGAATCTCCAGCTCCTCGAGGATCTCCTGCGCCGGCGCCCTTAAAGTCACCTTGTTCATCAGGTAGCCGCCCAGCCAGAAGCCTCCGCCCAGGTAGTTGTTCCTCTCCACTATCAACACCTTGTAGTCGTTGGCCGCCAGGATCTTTCCTGCCATCAGGCCGCTGGGGCCGCCGCCGATGATGATCACGTCGCTCTCCGCATACTCGTCGAACTGCTTGAGGAAACTGCCGACGATAGCTCTTGTCACATCCTTCTCGTCTATTGGATGAAAAACCGCCATCTTGCCTTCCTTTCCGAGATTTGCTTCAGGATACGGGTCTGAGAGAAGCTACTTAAAAAAGAACCGCGCCTGCGCCGGCACGGCTCCCATGGTAAAAGAGTCATCCCTGCGCTGGCATTACCCAGGTCAGGTTCAAAGGGTCAGTGAAACCATCACTTTCTCAGCCGCTTGCAGCGGCTCCCCCGATCCAATGTCCAGGCGATTATATCACACCGCTTTTACAACGCACCGCTTTTACACGCTTGCACGAAATAAAAAAACAGGCATACCCATGCCTGCCTAAGATCTCCCGGCGTTCGCACCTGCTTCTTCGGGCAGATTATGCTCAGGCCGCCGTCTGACCTACTTCCGAAATGCTCTCACCTGTGACCGTTGTCGAAGCCATTGCCTCACCGCGCTCCCTCATGGGTCCGAAGCTTATCTTGCTCCAGTCTCCGAAGGACACGGTCTCCTCGAACTCCTCGCCGCAAATCTCGCATATTCCCCATTGATTGACAGAGCCTGCTGATAGACATGTGTCGCAATCATGCCTTTCCATTATCATTCACCTCCTCTCTGCAGACTTTCACTGTCAGCCAAAGCTTACCCGGATTGAAGTTAAAATAAACTACCGTGCGGCTACCGCTTCCCGGATGGCTGATGACTGGCGTCATGGCATCAGGAGGCCATCCGCGAATCGGAAATAGGGCAGCAGTGAAGGTCGTTCTCGACCTCGGTGAACAGCTCTATCAGGGCGGGATCGAACTGCGAACCGCGGTTGGCGAGAAGTTGCGAACGCGCCTGTTCCACTGTCAGGCCGTCGCGATATGGCCTGTCGGAGGTCATGGCGTCATAGGTGTCGGCGACTGCGAGAATCCTGGCCCCCAGCGGTATCTCCTCTCCCCTGAGGCCATCCGGATAACCTCTTCCATCGAAACGCTCGTGATGATGCCTGACCACGGCCAGCACCCTGCGATCGCGGATGATCGGTTCAAGTATGCGCTCGGCCCGGTCCGGGTGCAGTTTTACCAGGCCGTATTCATCTTCCGTCAGGCGTCCGGGCTTGAGCAGAATCGCCTCCGGGACGCCGATCTTGCCGATGTCATGGACGGTGCCGGCCAGCCTGATCTGTTCCACCTGCCTGGCGGAGAGGCCTGCTCTGCCCGCCATGATCACGGCGATCTCCGTCACCCGGTCGGAATGCCCCCGTGTATAGCGGTCCTTGGCTTCCAGGGCGCCCGCCAGTGACCTGATGGCGCCCATGAACGTCGCCCGTATCTCGTCGGTCTGCTCCTCGACCTTCTTCTCCAGATGGTCGCGATACTCCCTGTTGGCCAGCTCCAGGTTACGCTGCCTGAGGGCGCGCTCAACACTCAGCAACACCTCTTCGAGATTGAAGGGCTTCGTCAGATAATCGATAGCGCCGCGTCTGAGTGCGTCAACCGCCGTACCAGTCTCCGCAACAGCCGTCACCATGGCGACAGCCACGTCGGGAAAATCACGCTTGATGTCCTCAAGCAGCTCGATGCCGGTGCGCCCCGGCATGAGGATGTCCGACAGCACCATCTGGAACGAACCATCCGAAAGCAACTCAAGCGCCTCATCAGCGCCGGCCGCCGTCTCACATTGATAACCCTCATGCTCAAGTGTGCGCGTGAGCACCTCCCTGATGGAACGTTCATCATCAACAATCAGCAGCCTTGCCTTAGCCCGGGTTTCCATTGCTCCCCATCACCTTCTTCAGTTCGTGCCGCAGATCCTGAAGATCGAACGGCTTCACAAGATAATCGTTACCCGTACGTTCCAGGTAATCACGGACCTCGCTGTCTTCAGCGTTGTCCGTGATGAATATGACGTTCGCCGCCAGCTCCGGGTCGATCTCGAGGATGCGCTGATATAGTTCCCTGCCCTCGATGCCGGTGACGCTGATATCCGTAATGACGCTGTCGTAAGCGCTCTCGGAGAGTTTCTTGAGCGCCGCGCTGCAGTTGGCGGCCACATCCACACCATGGCCGTCCATGGTGAGGATATCCGACAGCAGGTCGACGATGGCGTGTTCGTCATCGACAACGAGCACATTGCGCCGGCCGTTACCGTTTTCAGAACCCCCATTGTCACGCCGCCCTTCGTCTTGTGCCGCCTTTGTCGTCACCGGCAGCGTAAAACTGAACTTCGCACCCTGTTCGACGTTGCTCTCCACACGCAGTTCGCCGCCGTGCTCCTCGATGATTCCGTAGCAGATGCTGAGTCCGAGGCCTGTGCCCTTGCCGACCTCCTTGGTAGTAAAGAAGGGTTCGAAAACCCGCTTCTGCAGTTCCGGCGAAATGCCCGGCCCGTTATCCTCGACGGAAACGGTAATCACGCCGTCGCTGAAGCCGCTGCTGATGATCACCCGACCGCGCCGTTCCACCTCGCTGATGGCCTGGACCGAGTTGTTGACCAGGTTGAGCAGAACCTGCTCCAGCTGATGAGCGTCCGCCATCGTCCTGGGCAGATTTTCATCGAGTCGTGAGTCGACGGCAATGTTATTGACGCCGAACTCGTAGTTTCTCAACTTCAGTACGTTACGGATTACCTCGTTCAGATCGACGACCGAGAGTTTCGGCTGATGCTTGCGGGCGAATGACAGCAGGTTCTTGACGATTCCTGTAGCCCTTTCCGTCTCATCGATTATCGCCTGCAGGTCATGGGCCGCCTCCTCGTCCGACTGCCCGAATCGTCGAAGGAGCAGTTGCGAATAACCCATAACTCCGGTGAGCGGGTTGTTCAACTCGTGGGCTACGCCGGCCACCAGCTGGCCTACGGCTGCCAGCTTCTCCGAATGCAGCAGCTGTTCCTTGAGCCTGTTCCTCTCAGTGATGTCGCTCATCACATGCACCAGGCCGACTATCTCGCCGTCCTGGTCTTTTATCGGGTTGATGTTGACATTGAAACTCCTGCCGAGCCTGGGCTCATCCACTTCAACCGAACTGCCCTTGCCGCTCTCGATAACGTCCAGGAACGGGCATTCGTCGATGGGCTCGCACCGCTTGTGGGTGACGTCGTGACATTTCCTGCCGACAAGCTTCTCCGACGTTGTGTCAAGCATGCTCGCCATCGCCTTGTTGGCCATGACGACGTTGCGCTCCTTGTCAAGCACGAACACGCCGTCACCCATGGAATCGAATGTCGTCTCCCAGGTGTTCTTTGATTTCTCGATGCGGTTGAACAGGTCAACGTTCTGTATCGCCACTCCCACCTGGTTGGCAACCGCCCGCAACAGACGCTTCTCCTCATCGCTGTATTCAGTTTTTTCCTCAGCAGCCACCACCAGCACGCCCATAGTCTCACCGGGAGAGCCGAAGGGGAATATGATCGGGTTCACGAGACCCTCGCGCCTGAGCAGGGGACCGATGGCCTTCCAGCGCTTGAGCACCTGGCGGGCGTCCGGCAGGCCGCTGCCCTCTTTCTTTTCCATTTCCGTTATCGACGATGCGGGCAACAGACCCATGAAGGCCGCCATGTGGTTGCTGACACCCGTGAAAGCCCTGATGCGAATGCTGGGCGCGTCCCGCGACGCGGATGCGATGATGCCGGCGCGGCCGTCAACCGCCGAGACGACCTTCTTCAGGGCGTCGCCGAGGATAATGTCCAGTTCGTCGATGTTTCCCGTAAGCGAGGCGGCGACCTCGTTAAGCACCAGCAGTTCACTGTTCTGCGACCTGAGGGACTTCTCCGCCGACCTCAGTTCACTGATGTCGTGCAGTACTGCGACCCGGCCGTCCTCCTGCCCGTCGTCGTTCAGCAGGGGGCTGACGATCACCTGGTAAGTGCTGCCGTCATGATCGATCTCCAGCGTCCTGAGGCCGTTCTGCACGTAGACACCGCACCGCTCACAGGCGTCGCGCTTCTGCTTGAATGTACCCTGGATCTCGTTGTAACAGTGGGTGCCGCACTGCAACCAGCAGCGCAGGTCCGAACTGCCGAAGGAGGGGCAATCCGGATGGGTGCATGACTTTTCTTTCCAGCATTTGACCATGTTTTCTTCCGGCACCAGCGCCGGCTGGGCAATCAGTTCATCCAGCTCAGCCAGGCCCGTGTCGTGAGTGCCTGACAGATCCTTCTCCAGCGCTCCCAGCGCCGCCTCCGCTGCCGGATTGGCCGAGACGATCAGGCCCTGCCTGTCGAAGACGATGATGCCGTCGGTGATGCTCTGGTGAATGGAGCGGATACGACTCTGCTGTTTGCTGAGATCTTTCGTACTCTGCTCGAGCGCGGATGCCATCTGGTTGACGCTGTGCCCCACATCGGATATCTCATCATTGCCCCGCACCGATACCCTGCTCTCGAGCTTGCCTGAAGCCAGTTCGTCTACCGTATGGTGCAGGCAGTAGAGCCGCCTGCTCAACCTGCGGTAGACCTGGAAACCGATGCCCAGCGCCAGCAATGCTGCGAAAAGGGTAGTACCAATCTGCACCCAGCCCGCCCAGGCAAGCGAGCGTTTGTGGCTTCTCTCCCATTCGGTGATCGAGTCCTGGATGCTATCGTTGACACTGGAGAGATCCTGTTCCTGCTGCTCGTGAATGGAAGCGAGCCTGCCGATGGCGGCGTCTACCGCCGCCCTGTCGCCTGACGCCAGTGCCGGCTGCAGCTCTTCGGTAAAAAGGCGGTCCATCTCATCCGTCGACTCGATGAGTGATGTCAGCGCCGCCAGGCCGGCGCCCGAATATGCCATGGCCGGACGGACATCGTTGAGGAGGGCCCTCTGAGTATCTATGGAACCGCGAGCCTCGGCGATGGCCGCTTCCACATCTTCCGACTCGACGTCCGCCAGCGTCAAGTGGGACCTGCTGAGCGAGGCGAAGCTGTTCAGATCCTGACTGGCGATCACGAGTCGGCCGGCGACGGACATCTGTGAGTCCGCCTTCCTGAGATAGCCGTAACTGATGAGACTTACGGTGAGAAATATGATGACCAGCGTCAGGACGAGCGCTCCCAGTTTGATGCCGACGCTGATCCTTGCGCCGTCGCCGCCGGTCTTAACCGGGGGTATATCGGATTTTTCCCTCATCGGCATCTGCATGCCAAAGCCGCCCTCTTTACGGGACAGGCGCCGTCTGCAGGAAAAGATCGCCCCAAAAGCTGTCCTTCCAAGGCAGGTAAACGGACAGGGCCCGTCCCTCATAGCCTGTAAATATGGCATCGGAAGCAGAATGTACTTACTTGATAGCAGTCACGGGCCGGCGCCGCAGGCCCGGACCTTGAGCAAGGCGGCATGTTGGGTTATCCTGCCTCTATGCATCGCATCCTCGGCATATCAGGCAGCCCCAGGGAGGGCGGCAATACGGACATCCTGCTTGACGCCGCTCTGGAAGCGGCAGGGGACGGCTGCGAGCTGGAACGCATCCGGCTTGCTGAGCTTGATTTCTCCGGGTGTACCGAATGCGAGGATTGCTACGCCACCGGAGAGTGCAGCATCGAGGACGACATGAGCGGGCTATATTCGGCAATGGAGCGGGCCGACCGCATCCTGCTGGCATCCCCCATCTTCTTCATGGGTCTGCCGTCGCAACCCAAAGCTATGATCGACCGCACCCAGCGCTACTGGGCGCTGAAGTACATGCTCGAGGAGGATTTCCCTTACGAGGGCGGCGGCACCCGCTATGGCGCCTTCATCGGCGTGGGAGCCACCCGCGGTGAAAAGCTGTTCGACGGCACCATCCTCACGCTGAAATATTTCTTCGATGCCATCGCCGTCAGGCCGCTGGTGGATGATTACGTGCTCGTCAGGGGGGTGGACGCGAAAGGTGAGATCGCATCCCACGGGGATGCCCTGGGGGCCGCCCGCAAACTGGGCGAAAAGCTCTCTACAGCGGACTGATCTCCGGGGAGGATGGCGCCGAATCCCGCTTCGGCGGCTGGCGGCGGGAGCGTTCCAGCATCTCGCCGTATCCATTGACGCGGCGCTCCGGATTTCCGATGGTGTCCTGGGCCACGCGGCGGTCGACGACCACCGTTACACCATCGAGCTGTGACGCCAGGTCTTCACAGCGCCTCTGCAGGAAAGGCATGCGCCGGTCAACGATCAGCAAACGGCCGCTCTTGGGCGAGTCCACCAGCGCCGACCTGAAGCCGCAGAAACGGCAGCGTGAGAACTCGCGTGCATCGACATCCTTCTTTTCCTGTCCGCAATATGGGCAACTGAGCGTATCCATGACTGATTCCATTGTAGACCCGGGGACGGTCCAGCGGCATCGGGGATTCCCCCTAAAAGGTATCAGGGATAATCAGGGGATGAACGGGGTCGGCTTCCGGGGAAAAACTGGCTCCCCGGGCGGGACTCGAACCTGCAGCCTATCGGTTAACAGCCGATTGCTCTACCATTGAGCTACCGGGGAGCGTCAATCAAGTACCAGAGCATTATAGAGGGGTGAAAGCTCCCTTTTCAAGAATCGCTCAGTCGTTCAGGTAGAATGATTTGAGCTCATCGATACGGGCCTGCATCTCCTCCGGATGACTCTTGAAGGCGATGCATTCAGGACAGCGGTCCATGTGGGAGTACCAGTATTCCTGCTGACTGGCAGGCAGATACTTGATGACTTCCCGCCAGTCTATCTCCCAGCAGCTCTTATCCGCCCTGTAGGCCGGACAGCCGGCAGTTTCCTGGGACCGGCCCCGCATCAGGCAGTCCTTCTTGATTTCCCAGCATTTTTCGTCAGCCATCGTTCATACCTCGGTGATCGAACAATGTGCCCACGATTCCCCACCGTGCCCTGCGAGTTTGTTGATTTTATCAGAAAAGGGCGACTGTTCAAGAAAAAAACAGGCCCCGAGCCTGCGGTGGTAATGACAGCATTCGTAATCTCAGCCCTTGCCTATTCGAGGAACTCCCTCAGCTTCTGCGACTCCCGGTAGCTCTTGAGCTTCACCAGCGTCTTGGCCTCGATCTGGCGGATGCGCTCACGGGTGACGCCGAACTTCTGGCCTACCTCCTCAAGGGTGCGCGGATGCTCGCCCTTGAGGCCGAACCTGAGCTCTATGACCTTGCGCTCACGGTGCGTCAGGCTGCCCAGCACCTGGGCCAGGTCTTCTTTCTGGACTATGTCCGAGACAGCATCCACGGGCGCAACCGCGTCGCTGTCCTCGATGAAGTCGCCCAGCTGGCTGTCATCCTCCTCGCCGATGGGGGTCTCCAGGGACACCGGCTCCTGGGATATCTTGAGGATCTCGCGCACCTTCTCAGGGGTCGTATCCATCTCCTTGGCGATCTCGAAGGGTGTGGGCTCCCGGCCCCGGTCCTGCAGCAGCTGCCGCTGGACGCGGATCAGCTTGTTGATGGTCTCGACCATGTGGACCGGGATGCGGATGGTGCGCGCCTGGTCGGCGATGGCGCGGGTTATGGCCTGCCGGATCCACCAGGTTGCGTAAGTTGAGAACTTGTAACCCTTGCGGTAGTCGAACTTCTCGACGGCGCGGATCAGGCCCAGGTTCCCCTCCTGAATCAGGTCGAGGAAGAGCATGCCGCGCCCTACATAGCGCTTGGCGATGCTGACCACAAGGCGCAGGTTAGCCTGGATCAGGCGCCGCTTCGCCTCCATGTCCTGACGCTCGATGCGCTTTGCCAGCGCCACTTCCTCTTCGGCGGTCAGCAGCGGCACCCTGCCGATCTCCTTCAGGTAGAGCCGCACCGGGTCGCTGGTGGGAGTCTTGACCGTAAGGTCGAGGCGGCTGATGATCTCCTCGCTGGCCTTGCCGTTGCCCCCCTTGCCGTCGAGCACCTCGTCTTCCTCCTCCACCACGTCGATGCCGAGGTCGAGGAAAACGGCATAGATGTTCTCGATCTGGTCCGTCGTCAGTTCCACATCCTGCAGCACATCAGCCACGCGGTCGGAGGTCAGGTAGCCCTGTTCCTTGCCCTCGAGTATGAGCTCGCGTACCTCGTCGATGGTTGTCTCTTCAGGATGGCTCATATGCTGCCCTGGTGAGTGGAATGCAGGTGCTCGATGATGCGGCGGCGGCGCTCCTCCAGGCGGGCGAGCTCATGAAAGTCAGCCGGTTCTTCCTCGCTGTTGAGTCTGGACTTGAGATTCTCGATACGGCGCGAGAGCTCGGCCACGTTCAGTTTCATGAAGAGTTCAGGCAGGGCCTCGGGGGAATTCGCCTCGGTCTCGGAGCGTATCAGCAGCTCGGGCAGTATCGACTCGACGCCGCCGCCGGCTGCAGCCATCGAGCTCGCATCGATCACAGTTCCGTTACCGGTACCCCCTAGCTTCCCCTTGATCCAGTGAAAAGCTGACCGGTTGGGTTCGGTCGTAAAATGAGCTTCGGTCATGTCCTGTAGATACCTTCCGGCCTCCCCGGGGTTAGCCAGACAGATGCTTAAAAAGCTTCTCTCAGCTATCTCCTCTTGCGACAGTACCCGCCGTTGCGTCCCACCCTCGCCGACCGTACCTTCGACCTTGGCAGCCGGCTTCAATAAGTATGCCATATTTTCAGGGCTAAGGCGGAGCCGGTCTGCGATTATCCGAGACTGCTCGTCGCGCTCAACTGCATTAACGGCACCTGCCAGTATGGGCTTGAGCGCCTCCAGCGCCCTGAACTTGCCGTCGGCGGTGTCAAGGTCGGCTGACGCGAGGGTCTCATGGACTTGGTATTCTAGCAACGCCAGTGCCTCAGCCGCAAGTTCCCTGAATCGCTCCGCGCCCCCCTCCGCCAGCACCAGGTCGGCCGGGTCGCTGCCGCCCGGCATCTGCACCAGCCTGATGGTCAGGTCCAGTTTTTTCGAGACGTCCAGGGCCCTGAGCATCGCCTGTCTGCCGGCGGCGTCCGCGTCCAGGGCCAGGTAGACGTTCTTGGTATAGCGGGAGACCTCCTTCAGCTGCGATTCCGTGAGGGCGGTGCCCATGGAAGCGACCACGTTGGCTATGCCCACCTGGTGCAGCGCCAGCACGTCCGTGTAGCCCTCGACGATATAGACCCGGTCTTCACGGGTGCTCGCCTGCCTTGCGTTGCCCAGGCCGAAAAGCAGGTACTTCTTGTGGTAGACATCGGAGTCGGGGGAGTTGAGATACTTGGGCTTGCCGTCGCCCAGGACCCGGGCGCCGAAACCCAGCACCCGCCCGCGGTGGTCGGTGAACGGGAACATCAAGCGTCCGCGGAAATAGTCGTAGCGGCGGCCGTCGCGCTCCCGCAGCAGGCCTGCGGCCAGCAGTTCGTCCTCCGAATAACCTTTGGCAGCAGCCTTTGTCAGCAGGTCACGACCGCCGGCAGGCGAGAATCCCAGCCTGAACTCATCGATGACCTCAGTCTTAAAGCCCCTTTCGGCCAGATATTCGCGGGCGGCGGCGGCCGCCGCCGACTCCCTGAGCACCCTGGCGTAATAGGATGCGGCCTGGTCCAGCAGCGAGTATGAGCGCTCGCGGCGGCGGCGGCGCTCCTCCTCCTCGGGACTGCTCTCTTCGTACTGGAGCTTGACGCCGTATCGTTCAGCCATGGACTTGATGGCGTCGGGGAAATCCAGGCCCTCCTTCTCCATCACGAAGTTGACCACATTACCCTTGGCGCCGCAGCTGAAACAATAGTAGACCTTCTTGACCGTATCGATTGAGAAGGAGGGGTCCTTCTCGCTGTGAAAGGGACAACGACCCATGTAGCCGCCGCCGACCTTCTTGAGTGTGGTATACGGCGCCACCAGCTCCAGCATGTCGCTGGCCTCGATGACAGTGTCGATGCTTTCCTGCCTGATCAGCGCCACGGCCTCAGAAACTCCATTCGCTGGGTACGAACAGTTCCCGGTATACGCGGATGGCATAACGGTCTGTCATGCCGGCGATGTAGTCGACCACCCTGGAGGCGGCATCGCCCTCGCCGTTGCCGGTCCAGGAGGGCAGTTGCTGCGGCTGTTCCATGTAATGGTCGAAAAGGCGCTCCACAAGCCCGGCCACCTTGCTGTTCTCACGCCTGGCGACAGAGCCGACATATACGTTCTCATAGAGATAGCTTCTAAGCGCGCCGGCGGCTGTGGCCATGGGCTGGCTCTGCCTGATCTCACCCGACTCCCAGCTTGTTTCCACCAGGTCATGCACCAGCGTATCGATGCGCTCACGGCAGGATTCACCGAGCAACGCGATCTGCTCCTGCGGCAGGTCGGCAGCGTCTATGATGCCGGCCCTGAGGGCGTCATCGATGTCATGGTTGATGTAGGCGATGCGGTCGGCGATGCGGACGATGTTTCCTTCCAGCGTTGCCGGCCGCTCATCCCCCGTATGCATGAGGATGCCCTCTTCCACCTCGGCGCAGAGGTTCAGTCCCCTGCCCTCCTTCTCCAGGTACTGCACAACCCTGAGGCTCTGCCGGTTATGTTCGAACCTCCTGCCTGTGCGCCGCTCGAGAGCATGGGAAAGGGCCTCCTCGCCGATATGGCCGAAGGGCGTATGGCCCAGGTCATGGCCCAGGCTGATGGCCTCGGCCAGATCCTCGTTGAGCCGGAGCGCCCGGGCGATGGTGCGGGAGATGCCGGACACCTCCAGCGTGTGCGTCAGACGCGTGCGGTAATGATCCCCCTCCGGAGCGATGAACACCTGGGTCTTGTGCTTGAGGCGGCGGAAACTCTTGCTGTGGACGATACGGTCGCGGTCACGCTGGAAACAGGTGCGCAGGCTGCAGGGCTCCTCCTCGACGGCGCGGCCGCGGCTGTCGGCGACCCTTACCGCATGGCGCGACAGAGCCTGTTCAGCCTCCTGTATTCTGGACCTGGTATCGTTGACCATCGCTGCGCTCCCTTTCTGCGACATGGCCATGCCCCCGTTTCACCTATTATAGACAAGGTTCCGGACAGCAGGGCCCGCTGCCGCCGCTGAGGCGGTATCCGCCACCGGAACACGGCAGGCCAGGCATCTCAGCCCGGCCTGCGCCAAAGAACCAGTCCCGGTTTGCCGCTGGACTCAGGCGGTGGAGTAGACCATCTCCTTCTCCTCCAGCACCGCCTGGGCAGCCGCCAGCCGCGCCAGCGGCACCCGGTATGGGGAACAGCTCACGTAGTTGAGTCCGACGCTGTGGCAGAACTTGACGCTGTCGGGCTCGCCGCCATGCTCGCCGCAGACGCCCAGCTTGATGTCCGGCTTTTTGCCGCGGCTCAACTTGACCGCCATATCCACGAGCTTGCCGACGCCGTCAACGTCGATGGTTTCGAAAGGGTTCTGCTTGATTACGCCCTCCTCCAGGTAATAGGTGAGGAACTTGCCCTCGGCGTCGTCGCGCGAGAAGCCCAGAGTCGTCTGGGTCAGGTCGTTGGTGCCGAAGCTGAAGAAGTCCGCATGGTCCGAGATCTCGTCCGCCGTCAGCGCCGCCCGCGGCAGCTCTATCATGGTGCCCACCAGGTAATCGATCTGGACGCCGGCGTCAGCCAGGGCCTGGTCGCAGGTGCTTACTGTCAGCTCCCGCAGCCGCCGCAGCTCCTCCGCGTAACCCACCAGCGGAATCATGATCTCCACCAGGGGCGCGTCGCCCTGCTTCTCCTGGATGGAGACGGCCGCCTGCATTATCGCCCTCACCTGCATCTCGTAGATCTCGGGCCACTGGATGCCCAGGCGGCAGCCGCGTGTGCCCAGCATCGGGTTCATCTCCCTCAGCGAACGCACCCGGGCCGCTATCTTCTCCTTCTCGTCGATCTCCTCCGCCGAGCCGCCGCTGAGTTTCAGGCGCTCGATCTCCACCAGCAGTTCCGAGTAGTCGGGCAGGAACTCGTGCAGCGGCGGGTCCAGCAGCCTGATGGTCACCGGCAGGCCGTGCATGGCCTCGAAGATTCCCTCGAAGTCCCCCTTCTGCATGGGAAGCAGCTTATCGAGGGCCGCCTTGCGTTCCTCGACCGTCTCAGCCATAATCATCTCCCGCACGATGGGCAGGCGGTCCTCGGCCATGAACATGTGCTCGGTGCGGCAGAGGCCGATGCCCTCGGCGCCGAACTCGCGCGCCTTGAGCGAATCCTCCGGCGTATCGGCGTTGGTGCGCACGCCCAGCCTGCGGATGCCGTCGGCCCATTCGACGATGGCCTGGAAGTTCTCATTTATCTGCGGCGGCACCAGGTCTACGGCGCCGACTATCACCTTGCCGTCCGTGCCGTTAATGGTGAGGATATCCCCCTCCCTGACGGTGGTGCCGTCAACGGTGAACTGGCGCGCCTCCTCGTCGATGTTTATCTGGTCAGCGCCGCAGACAGCCGGCTTGCCCATGCCGCGGGCCACGACCGCCGCATGGCTGGTCATGCCGCCATGGGATGTGAGCACGCCCTGGGCCTCGATGAGGCCGTGGATGTCGTCGGGGCTGGTCTCCCAGCGGACCAGGATTACAGCTTCACCCGCCTTGCCCTGCTCGGCGGCGGTATCGGCGTCAAAGACCGCCTTGCCTACGGCGGCTCCGGGGGAGGCGTTGAGGCCGGTCGTCAGTTCGTCGAAATCGGCGTTGGGATCGATCATCGGATGCAGCAGCTGGTCCAGCTGAGAGGGATCCACCTTGGCGACAGCCTCCTCCTTGCTGATCAGGCCCTCCTCCACCATGTCCACGGCGATCTTCACCGCGGCGGCGGCGGTGCGCTTGCCGTCGCGCGTCTGCAGCACGAAGAGCTTGCCCTTCTCGATGGTGAACTCGATGTCCTCCATCTCGCGGTAATGCTGCTCCAGCTTGTTCATCACGCCCGTGAGTTCCTCGAAGACGGCGGGCATTTCATCCTTCATGTCCATGAGCTTGCTGGTCTTGCGGATGCCGGCAACCACGTCCTCTCCCTGGGCGTTGATCAGGTAGTCGCCGAAGATCTCCTTCTCGCCGGTGGAGGGGTTGCGCGTGAAGGCGACGCCGGTGCCCGAGTCGTCGCCCATGTTGCCGAAGACCATCTGCTGCACGTTGACGGCGGTGCCCAGGTCGTCGGAGATGTTGTAATGGCGCCGGTAGGTGACGGCGCGGGGGTTGCCCCAGCTCTGGAACACGGCCTTGATGGCCATCTCCAGCTGCTCCCTGGGGTCTTCCGGGAACGACTCGCCGGTCTTGTCCTTGAGGATCTGCTTGAAGTCCGCCACCAGTTCCCGCAGGTCGTCCGGCGTCAGCTCATGGTCGAACTCGACGCCGGCCTTGGCGCGCTGGGCGGTGATGGCGTCCTCGAATACCTGGCCGTCCACCTCCTTTACCACCTTGCCGAACATCTGGATGAAGCGGCGGTAGGCGTCGTAGGCGAAACGCTCATCATTGGTCATCTTCGCCAGGCCCTTGACCGATTCGTCATTGAGGCCCAGGTTGAGCACCGTGTCCATCATCCCCGGCATACTGAACATGGCGCCGGAGCGCACGCTCACCAGCAGCGGGTTCTCCGGGTCGCCAAGGGTCTTCTCCGTCCCCGACTCGAGCGCGGCCAGGTGCTCGGCGACCTCCTCCTGCAGTCCGTCGGGAAACTTGTTGCCCGCATTCCCGTAGGCGATGCAGGCTTCAGTGCTGATGACGAAGCCGCTGGGCACGGGGATACCCAGGTTGGTCATCTCGCACAGGTTGGCCCCCTTGCCTCCAAGCAGTGGCTTCATGTCCCTGGAACCCTCGGAGAAATCATATACATACTTCGTGCCCATCAAATGCCTCCTGGTTTTCAAAAAGGTTAGTTTTGCCGGTACTTCCATGCTGCCGGCCCCGGGGCCGGACCGCCCACCGGTTTTGGGTTTACAAGTGTATCGCAACAGGCTGGATTAGGCTACACCAACAGCATCAACGCCTTACCTGCCGGCGGCGGCCGCCACCAGTATGGGATTCCCCAGCCTCAGCAGCAGCGCCGCGACACGGCTCACCAGGGCCAGACGGTTCGCGCGGACGCGCTCATCCTCAGCCATCACCAGCACATCGTCGAAGAACCTGTCCACCGGCTCCCTCAGCGCCGACGCAGACTCCAGCGCCCCCGCGTAATCGCGGCGCTCAACGGCCTCTTCAAGCCGCGGCTCCAGCGCCTCCAGCTGCTTGAGCAGCGCCCCCTCCGCCTCGTGCTCGAACAGGGAGGGGTCCACCTCGCCGGGGATGTCCCCGCCCGCCTTGGCGGCGATCTTTGAACAGCGGAAATAGGCGGTATGCAGATTCTCGAAGAGCTTATCCGCCCTGAATTCATCCAGTGCCCGCGCCAGCTCCAGCAGTCGCAGGGGGCTGCCTACACCGGAGGCGCGCGCCGCCTCGAAGACCTCAACGGGCATGCCCTGCTCCACCTCGCGGCCCTGCATGCGGTCGTAGGCGAAGTCCAGCATGGCGCCGGCGATGGCGGCGCTCCTGTCAACGTCGGCCTTCTGCTCGATGTAGAGCTGGTGTCCCGTCGACAACAGCTTCAGGAGATCGATGTCCAGCTCGAAGCTCTCGGCGATGGCGGCGATTCCCACCGCGGCCCGCCTGAGGCCGTAAGGATCGCGGGAACCCGTGGGCTGTTCATCCACCGACCAGGCGCCGACTATGTTATCCACCTTGTCGGCGATGGCAAGCAGGGCGCCGGCGATGGTCCGCGGCAGCTCGCCGCCCGCGGACGTGGGGAGATACTGTTCGGCGATGGCCTCGCAGACGTCGCCCGGATAGCCTTCCATGCGCGCGTAGACCGAGCCGATATAACCCTCCAGATCCGAGAACTCCTGGACCATGACGCTCACCAGGTCGGCCTTGGACAGCCCCGCCGCCGTGACAGCCGCCCCGGCAGCGTCTTCATCGATGCCCAGTTCATCGGCCAGGGAAGCCACCAGGCGTTTGAGCCTCGCGGTCTTGTCCGCCAGCGTTCCCAGCCGCCTGTGGTATACGACGTCAGTCAGACCGTCGTTCATGGCCTCTATCCCTTTGGCCAAATCCTTATCGAATGAGAACTCCGCATCCTCGATGCGTCCCTCCAGGATGCGCTCGTTGCCCTCGATGATGGCGGCGGAATGTTCCGGGCCGGCGTTTGAGACGAAGAGGAAACCGTTGAGTAGCTCCCCCGCCTTGTCGATCAGCGGGAAGTAGCGCTGATGGGACTGCATGGCGGTGATCAGCACCCGGTCCGGAAGGCGCAGGTGTTCCTCCCCGAACGAGCCGGCCAGTACCGTGGGATACTCCACCAGGTAGAGCACCTCCTCCAGCTTGCCTCCGGGATCGCTGTAGACCGCCCCTCCGGCGGCCGCCCGCTCCGCCAGGCCCTCGGTGATCAGGCGCCGGCGCTCTGCCTGGTCCGCCATGACGCTCATGGACTCCAATATATCCAGATAGTCACCCGCGGATCCTATCTCCGCCTCCCCATCGGAGAGGAAGCGATGGCCACGGGAAGAGCCGCCGCTTGTCAGCCCGAAGGCCTCGAACTTGATGGTCCGCCCGCCGAACTTGGTCACCAGCCAGCGTACCGGACGGGAGAAGCTGAAGCCGCTGCCATCCCAGCGCATGGTCTTGGGGAAGAGGAAACCCGTGAGTATCCGCCTGCAGATGTCGGGCAGCAGCTCGGGCACGGGGCTGCCGCTGCTCAGGTGCACGGCGAAGACGAACTCCCTGCCCTGGTGTTCCCTGACCTGGAGATCGGCCACCGGAACCCCCTTGGCCCTGGCGAACCCCTCGGCGGCCCTGGTCGGCCTGCCCTCCTCGTCGAAGGCGGCTGCCGCCGCAGGCCCGCGTTCGACCGTCTCCTCGTCCTCCTGGACCCCGGGGACAGCTTCGGCGAAAATGGCGATGCGCCGTGGTGAGACCCATGCGCTGACCGCCCGCTCCTCGAGGGTGATGCGATGGGCGGCAAATGCTTCGATCGCCAGGGGAACAGCCTGTGTCAGCGCCGATGCGGCGGCGGCGGCCGGCAGCTCCTCCACGCCGATCTCGAAGAGGAAATCAGCGGTGCTCATGCTTCCTCCCCTCCCTGCTTCAGGTACATCTCGGCGCAGCGTCGCGCCAGGTTGCGGACGCGGCCGATGTAGCCGGTGCGGTCAGTGACGCTGATGACACCTCGGGAGTCCAGCAGGTTGAAAGCGTGGGAGCACTTGAGCACGTAATCATAGGCGGCCAGCGGCAGTTCGCGCGCCAGGCAGCGTTCACATTCCTGCTCGTAATCGGTGAAGTGGGCGGCGAGCATCTCCGTGTCGGCCACCTCGAAATTGTAGCGCGACCACTGGACTTCGCTTTCGTGATAGACGTCTCCGTAGCTGACGCCCTCGGCCCACTGCAGGTCGTAGACGCTGTCCTGCTTCTGCAGGTACATGGCGATACGCTCCAGGCCGTAAGTGAGTTCCACGGATACCGGGTCCAGGTCGATGCCACCCACCTGCTGGAAATAGGTGAACTGGGTGATCTCCATGCCGTCTATCCAGACCTCCCAGCCCAGGCCCCAGGCGCCCAGGGTAGGGCCCTCCCAGTCATCCTCGACGAAGCGCACGTCGTGCTCCGCCGGATCCATGCCCAAGGCCCGCAGCGACTCCAGGTAGACGTCCTGCACGTCGGCGGGCGCCGGCTTGAGGATCACCTGGAACTGGTAATAGTGGGCGAGCCTGTAGGGATTCTCCCCGTAACGGCCGTCCGTCGGCCTGATGCAGGGCTCCACGTAGGCGACGCGCCAGTGTCTGTCGTCGAGACAGCGCAGGAAAGTTGCCGGATTGAAGGTTCCCGCCCCCACTTCCGTATGGTATGGCTGCATGAGCACACAGCCCCTGCCGGCCCAGTATTCCTGCAGGGTCAGTATTATCTCTTGGAAGGTGGGATAGTGGGTCAAAGCGGGGACTAATTCTATAAAACGCAGGGAGGATTAACAAGTTCCGCGCCGCCCGGACAGACGGCCGCCGGGGGTCTATGGCCTCGCTGGTGATGAATCGCGGCTTTAATGATAAAATCAGTCCATGACAGAAAGCGTTATACATAAAGGGGGCCGGAGACACGGCGGCGTCAGTGCCGCCATCAAGGGCTCCGTAACGCTCCCCATGTTCCTGTTCCCGGCGCTCCTCTTCACACTGCTGCTGGTTGGTTGCGGCACCAGCGAGAAGTCCAGCGAGTTTTCCAGCACGCCGGCCCAGATTGATTCTCAGCCCATCGTGGAAGTAGGCGCCGGACCCGTAGAGGCGGAAACGCTGACCGCTGGCGACCTTGCGCTGGACGAGGGCTCCATCTCCATCTTCTACTCCAACTCGACCCGCTCAGACGTGCAGGTGTCCTTCGACCTCGAGGGTCCCTGGGATTTCACGGAGGGGCCGGACGCCTTCACGCTGACCATGGAGAACGTGAACGCGGCCGACGCGCCTTTCGCCGAGGATTTCCCGGACGCCGCCGTGGCGGTATATTCCTCATGGACGCCGGCGCTGATCGAACCCATGTACAGTTTCCAGAATGTGGACAGCGGCGCCTGGCGGGCTTTCGGCGATGCCAGCGAGACCAGGATCGTCAGCTTTTCCGGGCCGTCGCGGGTGCTGCTCTTCCCTGCACGTGTCGGTGACGAGTGGACGGATACCTATACCCGGACGGAAGACGACGAGGAAACGGAGATCGTCGCCGAGAACCGCATCGTCTCCTATAACCGCCTGGAGGTCCCTGCCGGAGAATATGACGCTTTCCTGCTGCAGACGCGGATCACGGCAACCAGCAACCGCAAATCCGTCACGACCTGGGACTACACATGGATCGTCCCCGGCATCGGCAGGGCGGCGGAGATTGTCAGCATGCCGGACGAGGAAGATGAGGTCTTCGACCGCGCCTACAGTTTCTACCGCCTCGAGAGCACCAGCAGCGCCTGAGCCGCCGGGCTGCCCATCCTCAACGGCATGCCCCGCACCTACAGCACCGAAGCTATCGTCCTCGGCTCCCACAAGTTCGGCGAGGCGGACCGCGTCGTGATGATGCTGACCAGAGAACAGGGCAAGGTCCCGACGGTAGTCAAGGGCGTGCGCAAGCTCAAGTCGCGCTTCGGGGGGCGCCTGGAACCATTCACGCAGATACAGGCGCAGCTATATGCAGGCCGCAACCTGCATACGCTCACGGGAGCGGATACCATCACCACCCATGCCGCCCTGCGCGCAGAACCAGCGATGCTCAATGCGGGCCTCGCCTTCATCGACATGCTCAACCGCGCTATCCCCGAGTTCGAGCGTCGGCCACGCACCTTTAATCTTGTCAACAACTACCTCGCGGTAGCGGAGACCGTTGCCGGCACGGGCGACCGGCCTGCCGTGCGCTCCCTCACCCTGGGTGCACAGCTAAAGCTGTTGTTGCTGGCGGGCTACCTGCCGCACCTGTCCCACTGCGCCGCCTGCGGTTCCACTGGTCCGCTGGAGCGTTTCTCCGCCGCCGACGGCGGCGCCGTCTGCCGGGATTGCGGTGACGGCTCATTCACCGTGTCTCTGGAAACGCTGGAGGCGATGCGTGCCCTGCTTGAGAACCCGCTTGCGGACGCGCCGGCGATGCGGCTGGATGAGGGAAGCGCGCGCGAACTCTGGCTGTGCCTGAGGGAGATCTGCCGTTTCCACCTGGGGTTCGACCTCAAACTGAAACCCTTTTGACTATTGAGGGACGTTGGTTCACAAACTTCAATAACTTGTGAGCTAACGAGCCGAACAAGCAACTGAATAACTGAAGCAATTAAAGCAACGACCCAAAGTTATTGAAGTTTGTGAACCAACGTCCCTATTCACTGCTGCATCCGCAGGAACTCGTCGTAGTCGCGGGTGAAGAAATGGTGCCCCTCCTCGTCGCCCGTCGCCACGTAGAAAAGGTAATCCACGGGCGCCGGTTCGAGGGCGGCCTCGATGGCCGCGATGCCGGGGTTGCAGATGGGGCCCGGTGGCAATCCCTCATAAAGACGCGTGTTATAGGGTGAGTCGATCTGCAGGTCGACTACGGTCAGGTCCGCCTTCCAGCTTCCGAGGGCGTACTGCACGGTGGCGTCCACCTCGAGCTTCATGCCCTCGGAGAGCCGGTTATAGATCACGGCTGCCACCAGGGGGCGTTCCTCGGGCACCCGGGCCTCCCTCTCGATCAACGATGCTACCACCAGCACCTGGTATTCGCTGAGGCCGAGTTCCTTCGCTTTTCCCCAGTCAAGATCGCCGGTCTGCTCCTTGAAGGTTGCCAGCTGCATGTCCACTATCTCATCAGCATTGCTTACCTGCTCCAGGTCATATGTGCTGGGAAACAGGAAGCCTTCCAGGCTGGAAGCCTTCTCAACCCCCGACAGCGGCAGTCGGCGGCCGTCCACGCGCGTGGCGATGACATATTCCTGGCTGCTGATATCCGTCTTCTCCTCCACCAGCAGGGCGATATCATTGATGCTGTAGCCTTCCGGTACCGTCAGCACCCCCTCCGGAGACTGCTCCCCGCGCTGCAGCCTCCCCAGAATCTCCTCCATGGGCTCACCGCGCTGGAAGCGGTAGGTCCCCGGCTTGAGATCCTGTTCTACACCCATCTCACCTGCAAGCTTCAGGAACTCCTTTTCGTCCTCGATCACGTCCTCCTCCAGCAGCTGGTGCGCGATGCCGGCGGTGCTGCTGCCCGGCTCGATATAGATGGTCGCCTCTCCCGTCCTCCTCTCGCCTGAACAGGCGCTGAAAAAAGCGGTCAGCAACAGCGCCGCCGTGCCTGCAAGCAGCACCAGGGCCGCGATCCTGCGTATCCAGTAGCGCCTGCGCATGCCTATTCCCCCCGTTCGTCCCCCGGGTCTCCGGCCTCCCCGGTGGACCCGGAGCGGCGGGCATGTTCTGCCGAGCCCAGGTAATCTTCCAGCAGGCAGCAGGCCGCCAGGCTGTGCTCCGAGGCGTCGGAGCCCCGGCCTTTCACCGCAGCTATCTTGCTGGTGAAGCGCTCGTCCCAGCTGATCGTCGGTATGGGGTCCAGTGATTCCGCCAGTACCTTGAGTAACTCTGCCGTCTCGCGCGCCTGGGCGCCGGCTTCACCGTTAAGGGACAGGGGCATTCCCACGATGACCAGTTCCGCCCTCTCCGCCTGCACGAGTTTCCTGATGCGGCTGATACCGGCTTCCGCGGCGGCATGGCCGATCTCGTCCAGGGGTCGGACGACGGTGCCTGTGGGGTCGGAAACCGCCGCGCCGGTACTGACACGGCCATAGTCCAGCGCAAGCACTCTCATTGTACGGTTCCACGGGTCACAGCGGGCATGCTCAGCTTGCCAGTTCCCGCCGCAGCCACTCGCGCGCGCGCTCAAGGGCAGCCTCGATGCCGGAGGCGTCTCCGCCGCCGCCACGGGCCATATTCGGCCTGCCGCCGCCCTTGCCCCCCACCAGCGGCGCTACCTCCTTCATCAGGTCGCCTGCGCGCGCGCCCCGCTCCACGACCTGGTCGCTGAAGCCGGCCACCAGCACGGCCTTGCCGCCCAAGTCAGCAGCCAGCACCACGGCGGCTGCACCCATTTCGTCTTTCAAACTGTCGGAAAGCTCCATCAGGTCATCGGCCGAGCCCGCCTCGACGGCCGCCGCAACAACCTTGATGCCGTCTATGTCCTCGGCCCCGGAGACCAACTTACCACTCATGCCAGCGACCCTGTCGCGGTTTACAACCTCGGCCACCCGCCGCAACTCCCTGAGCTCCTCCTTGAGAGCGGTTATGGCGTCCGGCAAGCGTTCAGGCTCCGTCCTGAGCTCAGCGGCCAGCGTCGCCACCAGGCGGTCGCGCCCGCGCAGGAAATCGATGGCCTCCCGGGAAGTGACAGCCTCGATACGCCTGAGGTTGGCGCCGACGCTGGACTCGGAGATGATCTTGAAAGCACCGATCTGCGCCGTACTGGTGACATGTGTGCCGCCGCAGAGCTCCCGGCTGAAATCGCCCACCTCGATCACGCGCACGTATTCGCCGTATTTATCGTCGAACAGGGCGATGGCTCCCATGTCGCGCGCGTAGTCCATGGAGGTGGTAAAGGCCTTGACCTGGTGGTTCTCGATTATCTTGCGGTTGACGATGTCCTCCAGGCGTGAGATCTGCTCGTCGCTCAGTCCTTTACTGTGGCTGAAATCGAAGCGCAGCTTGTCCGGGCCCACGAAGGAACCGGCCTGGCGCACCTGCTCGCCCAGCAGGAACCTGAGAGCGTGCTGCAAAAGATGTGTGGCCGTGTGGTTGCATGCGACCGCATGCCGCCTGACACGATTGATCATCGCCTTGGCGCGCGCCCCCGCATCAACGCGGCCCTCCTCGATTTCCGCCAGTATCACCTGGTCGTCGTCCAGCCTGAGCACGTCCAGCACCGTCACCTTGCCATCCTCAGTGTGAATCCAGCCAGTGTCCGCAATCTGGCCGCCGCCCTCTGCATAGAAGGGCGATTCCCTCAGCTTCAGCGCCACCAGCCCGCCCTCCAGTTCGCGCAAGTCACCGATGGAAGTGTGCAACTCGTTCTTCTGGTAGCCGACGAAATCGCTGTGAACCTTGGCCTCGCGGCCGAGCTCCAGCATCGCCTGCCGCTCCCCGGCTCCCACGGCCTTGGCGGAAGTGCGTGCCCGCAGGCGCTGCTCATCCATCAGCCGGTCGAACTCCTCCTGGTCCACCCGCAGGCCTTCTTCGGCGGCGATCTCACTTGTCAGGTCGTAGGGGAAACCGTAGGTGTCGTGCAGGCGGAAGGCCACTTCGCCCTCCAGCATGTTCCCCCCGGCCGCCTTGATGCTGTCGATGGCCTCGGCAAGGATGGCGTTGCCCTGCTCCAGGGTCAGGCCGAAGCGCTCCTCCTCCTGGCGAGCCGTGTCCTCGATCATCGCCCGGTTCTCCCGAAGCTCGGGGTAGACTTCCCCCATGGTCTCGATCACCCGGTCGCAGAGGACAGCAAGGAAGGGGGCGCCGATATCCAGCGTCGAGGCCGCCTGGATCGCCCGGCGCATCACGCGCCTGAGCACATACCCGCGGCCCTCGTTGCCCGCGAAGACGCCGGCGCTGACCAGGAAGGTGATAGCGCGGCTGTGGTCCGCCAGCACGCGCATGGCGCGATCCGAGCGCTGCTCCCTGCCGTAACTCACGCCTGCCCTTTCGGCAACGAAGTCGATGAGCGGCCTGAAGATATCCGTGTCGAAGACGCTCAGCTGCCGCTCCATCACGGCCGTGATGCGCTCCAGGCCCATACCAGTGTCCACGTTCTGCTTCGGCAGAGGAGTGAGCTCGCCCGCCTCGTCGCGATTGTACTGCATGAAGACCAGGTTCCAGTATTCGACGAAACGGTCGCAGTCGCAGCCGGGCGCGCAGTCCGGCTCGCCGCAGCCGGCGTCCTCTCCCAGGTCGTAATAAAGCTCGGTACAGGGTCCGCAGGGGCCCGTGGGGCCCGCCGACCAGAAGTTCTCGCTGGCGGGAAGGGCAACGATGCGCTCCGGCGCCATGCCCGCCGCCTTCCAGCTTCCCAGGGCCTCTTCGTCCGCCGGCACCTGTTCATCTCCTTCGAAGATGCTCACCCAGATGCGGGAGACATCGAGGTCCAGCACGTCCGTGGAGTAGCGCCAGGCGAGGTCGATGGCTCCTTCCTTGAAATAATCTCCAAAAGAGAAGTTGCCGAGCATCTCGAAGAAGGTGAGGTGGCGGGCGGTCTTGCCCACCAGGTCGATGTCAGTGGTACGGAAGCATTTCTGGCAGGTAGTCAGGCGCGGGTGCGGCGGTTCCTTGAGGCCCAGGAAATAGGGCTTGAACTGCTGCATCCCCGCGGTCGTGAGCAGGACCGAAGGGTCCCCGACCGGCACCAGCGATGAGCTGGCGCGGCTCTGATGGCCGTTCTCGACGAAAAAATCAATGAAGCTGGAGCGGATCTCGTGACTCTTCAAGCGGTACTGTGTTCTCCTTTCCTTCCCGCTTGGAAATCTCCGCGCGCACCTTGACGAGAGCTCTCCTGATCAGGCGGGACACATGCATCTGTGATACGCCTATGTTCGCCGCTATTTGCGACTGAGTCAAGCCCTCGAAGAAGCGCTGGTGCAGGATGCGCCGCTCGCGTTCGTTGAGCTGGGCGAAACCTGGTTCCAGTATCAGCCGCTTCTCCGCCGTCTCGAATCCGGCCTCCTCGTCACCGATTGTCTCCAGCGGCAGCCGCTCATCATCACCATCCCTGGGGCCGAGGGCGTGGTCGAGAGACAGGGAGCTGCGGGAACGGCCGGCCTCGATGGCCTCCATCACCTCTTCCGGAGCGGCCCCTACGGCCTCCGCCAGTTCCTGGATGGTGGGCGAGCGATGCAGGCTGCCCGCCAGGTCTCCCATGACCTGCTCCAGTTGCATGTTGAGCTCCAGCAGTCCGCGCGGAACCTTCACGGCCCAGCCCTTGTCACGGAAATAGCGCTTGATCTCGCCGATGATGTTGGGGGTGGCGTAGGTTGAGAGGGCTACGCCGCGGTCCAGGTCGAAGCGGTCGATGGCCTTGATGAGGCCGATGCAGCCCACCTGCACCAGGTCCTCCAGCTGCTCCCCGCGCTGGCAGTAGCGGCGTGAGACACCGTAAACCAGAGGCAGGTAGCGCATGATCAGTTCGTCGCGCGCCCTGGTATCGCCTGAACGGCAATAGGCCTTGAGCAGTTCCTTCTCGCCCATCTGGCCGAGATGGCCGGGCGGTGGTCCGATAGTGGATTGACTGGGATGACAAACAGTACTCATGATCCACCTCCATCGATACCAGTCTCCTGCCCGGGGAGACTTTTGCCCCAAAAATTCGATAGTAGTGGTTGCCCCAACCGTAAAAAGCCTTGAAGCCCGCTACTTGCCGCGCCTGCCTCGACCTTCTTACCCAGCGTCCGCGAGGTCTGCCCCTTATCGGCACTTTCTCAGGAAACTTTAGCCTCAGTGCCTCAGGTCTTCAGACTACGGCGTCCGGGACCTCCTGCCGGTCGGATTCCTGTCCAGCCAGCTCCCGCTCTATCTCCTCCTCTCTCTCGGTGGCCGCCTGCCTGCCGGCGGCCATGGCCTGCTTCAGCCTGGCCTGCCATTCGCTGCCCGCTTCCTTCAGCTCCTGCGGCAGGTTTTCCAGTACCGTCACCAAGTCCCTGCCGGTGACGTTGCTGCGATACTGGGCGAAGGCCAGCACAGCGCCTGCACCCAGCCCCATCAGCCAGCCCATCCTGAAGAACAGCCTTCCCATCTCACACACCTCCACGCTTTTCCAGCAGCGTGTTGATGGCTGCGGAAACGCCGCTCGTGAGGCCTGCAGCCTTCTTGATGGGCGCGGTCACCGCGTGCTGCACGGCGCGCGTCGTCGTCTCGACGCTGTCGGTGACGTCGACAAGCGTTCCCATCATCTCGTCCGTCTTCTCCAGGTTGCTGTTGACCTCGTCCAACGTAACCTGCAAACGGGTAAGCAGCGGGATAACCTCGTCGTCCAGCCGCCTGAGAAAATCGTTCAGCCGCCCGAAAGTCCCTCCCATCTTCAGAAGCATGTAGGCGAGTGCCAGCGCGGTGATAACCAGGAAAAAACTGAGAGCTGCCTCGAGAATGGCTGTCCAGTCCATCAGGATGTTCCTCCTGTGTCTTTACGGCTTGATGGTCGTATCTTATCACAGACAAAACACCCGTTGTGACCATCTCGGTTGTGACCGTCCCAATCACAGTTTCTCTCCTCGTCTGCAGGATGGGAGATAACTATAATCCCGGGCGGAAAAAGAGGTAATAGGGGAATACCCCTTAAAAACAAAGGCAAAACCCCCATGTGATACATCGGCGCCCTCAGCGTATATACGGGTGAGACCGAAGCAGGATAGAGGGTCTGCCGGCATGGAGAACAGGACAGGGACAACAGCGTTGGGAATGGCCCAGATGACCGGATCCGGACAGGAAAAGCCAATGAGCGGCGGGAACATCGACTTCGAACAGGTCTACCGCCGCTACTTCCGCGATATCTACGCCTACGTCGCCTACCGTGTGAGCGGCAGGGCGGCCGCGGAGGATGTCACCTCCCAGGTGTTCGAGAAGGCGCTCGACGCCTGGGACGGCTACGACCCGGAGCGCGCGGCCGTCTCCACCTGGCTGTTCACCATCGCCCGCAACGCCGTCAGCGACCACTTCCGCCGCCTGGCTCGCCATGGAGATGCGGAACTGAATGAAAGCGCCGCCGACCCCCAATCGACGGACCCGGAGGCGGAGCTGGTGAACGGCGAACGGCGGCGGGAGCTTTCCCTGGCCATGGCCGGCCTCGACGCCAGGGAACAGGAGTTGCTGGCCCTCAAGTTCGGCGCCGCGCTGACCAACCGCCATATCGCCGAGCTGATGGAGATAAGCGAGTCCAATGCAGGCACGATCCTCTACCGGTCTCTGAGGAAACTGAAAAGCAAGCTGGAAGGCGGGATCGACGATGACTGACAGCAACGGACAACAGCAGATGCTGGACGCCATAGAGCGGCTGCTGGCCGGCGAGACGGTCGATTCCGAGGGCATGCCGGACGAAGAGCGGCGGCGGCTGCTCGACCTCGCCCGCGACCTGAGGGACGGACGTCCCCAGCCTTCAGCACAATTCGCAGAGAGACTGGAGATGAAGATCATGCAGGAAGCAGCAGCGACAGGCGCACACGGGCGGATGCCAGACAAAGTGAAGGCTGCCGGTGACAAGAGCAGTGAAGTGAAACACAGGGCCGCCGGACACAAGGACCGGCGCTGGCTGCCGCCCTGGTTCACGCTCAGGCGCATGGCCGCGGTCACCGCCGCCCTGGTCATCGGCCTGGGAATCGTCGGCATCACCAACGCTATCATCGGTGAAGGCGGAAACGGCGTCATCGACAACGGCCGCGTTGCCGGAGTATCCGGCGAGAAGGCCGCAACCCCTGAAGGCGACGCCCTCGAGTCCATGCGCATCGACGGGGAAGCGGCCGATGCCGTCGGCAGCCCTGCCGGGAGCGGCGCCCAGGATGCCTCCGGCGCCGGCAGCGCCGGCACCACCGGCGAAATACCTTCCGTACGCAAGGTGATACGCACCGCTGACTACGAGATCGAGGTGCCTGCCGGCGAATTCCAGGAAAAGTACGGCAAGGTCACCGACCTGGCCGCCAGGTACGGCGGTTACGTGGTCTCCGCCGACACCACCGCATCGGACGAGGAAGGGGCCATCGACAGCGGCACCATTACCATCCGCATCGCCGATGTTGACGGGAATTTCGAGGCGGCCATGTCCGAGCTGGACGAGCTGGGGACTGTCGTCTCACGCGACGTCTCCGGCGAGGATGTCACGGACCAGTACGTCGACCTGCAGAGCCGCCTGAGGAACGCCCAGGCCCACGAGGCTTCGCTGCTCGACCTGATGGCCAGGGCCGTCACTGTCGACGAGATGCTGATGGTGGAATCTGAGCTCAACGTGGTGCGTTCCGAGATCGAGCAGCTGCAGGGGCAGATCAACTACATCGAGCACCGCGCCGATTACGCCACCATCTCCGTCAAGCTGCGCGAGGAGGATGCGGCCGCCGATGATGCTGACGGGGACGACGGCCTCATCTGGGGCTTCACCGACGCCCTGCGGTACTCGGGCTGGCTGGCGGTTCAGACCGTCAACTTCGTGATCATGGCCCTGGGTGTGGTCATCCCGGTGGCGCTGCTGCTGACGCTGTTCACCGTCGTTGTCTACCGGCTCATGCAGCGTCGAAAGCAACCATAACCAGGATAACCCCTCACATCATCCACGGCAGGGGCGCTGAACCCGGCGACCCTGCCCTTTGCATCCTTGCCTCTTCACAGTTTCAAAACGCCGTTGTTGCGGTAAAACTCACCACTTGTCATGAGAGGCGGTCAGGCACCATGAGCCTGGATACCCGCATATCCTGTCACAATCGAGCCTTGGGAGTGTGCAAATGCCGGAAGGCCTGAAAAGAGAGGACCTGACCAGGCACCTCTTCGATATCGCCGGCGTCATCGAGATGGCCCTCGAACGTGACGGCCGCATCAACTTCATCAACAGTCACGGAGCCCGCCTGCTGGGATACGAGGCCGAAGAGATAATCGGCCGCAACTGGTTCGACAGCTTCCTCCCGGAAGGCATCAGAGGCGAATGCCGCGATGCCTTCGCCGGAATCATGGCGGCGGATACGGAACCCGGGAAGCCACACGAATGCCTGGTGCTGGCCGCCGACGGCAAGGAGCGCCTCATCCGCTGGCACAGCACGGTCATCCGCAACGATGAGGGGCGGATCACCGGCCTCCTGAATACAGGCGAAGATATCACCGGCCGCAGGCAGGCGGAGGAGTCGCTGCGCCGCATCTCCGAGCGCCAGGACGCCATCCTGCAGACGGTGCCCGATATCATCGCCGAGGTGGACGCCGATAAGGTCTACACCTGGCTCAACGACGCCGGCATCCGCTTCTTCAGTGAGGATGCCATCGGCAGGGAGGCATCCCATTTCTTCGAGGGGGAACAGAACACCTACAACCAGGTCCGCCCCCTTTTCGAGGGACAGGATGATACCTTCTATGTGGAAAGCTGGCAGCGCCGCCGCGACGGCCGCAAGCGCCTGCTGGCCTGGTGGTGCCGGGCGATCAAGGATGCCCGCGGCAACATCACCGGCGCCCTCTCAACCGCCCGCGACATCACCGATCTCAAACGGGCGGAGCGGCTGATCAGGGATTCGTTCGAGATGACGAAGGCCATCCTCGACAACATGGATGCCATCGTCTATGTCGCCGATCTGGAGAACCATGAGATCCTCTATATCAACGAGTACACGCGCAACATCTTCGGCGACGTCATCGGCAAGATATGCTGGCAGGCGCTGCAGAGCGGCCAGTCCGGCCCCTGTGATTTCTGTACCAACGACAAGCTGCTGGGTCCCGACGGCGAACCCGCCGGGGTCTACAACTGGGAGTTTCGTAACACCATCTCGGGAAGCTGGTACGATATCCGTGACCAGGCTATCCGTTGGATTGACGGCAGGCTGGTGAGGCTCGAGATCGCCTCAGATGTAACCAGGCGCAAGCTCTACGAGCAGAAACTGGCCACAACCATGCGTAAGTTGGAGGATTCAAACAGGGAACTGGAACAGTTCGCCTACGTCGCTTCCCACGACCTGCAGGAACCGCTGCGGATGATCAGCAGCTACCTGCAGTTGCTCAAGCAGCGATATGCCGACAAGCTTGGCGGCGACGCCGAGGAGTTCATCGAATACGCCGTCGACGGCGCCTCGCGGCTGCAACGGATGATCAACGACCTGCTCGAATTCTCCCGCATCGGCACCCGCGAAGAGAAGCGGAGGTCCGTAAGTTCGGAGGACTCTCTTGAAACCGCGCTAGCTAAACTTAAACTGGCAATCGCTGACAGCGACGCCCGGGTGACCCACGATGACCTTCCCGAAGTGAAGGCGGACGCTATCCAGCTGACGCGGCTTTTCCAGAACCTGATCTCCAACTCGATTAAATTCAGGTCGGAGGAACCAATCCAAATACATGTATCCGCTGTAAAAGAAAACAGCTATTGGCGTTTCTCCGTAAGAGACAACGGCATCGGCATCGATCCGGCTTTCAAGGAGCGCATCTTCATGATCTTCCATCAACTTCATCCCCATCACCAGTACCCGGGGACAGGCATCGGCCTGGCCATCTGCAAACGTATCGTCGAGTGCCACGGAGGCCGCATCTGGGTGGAGTCAGAGCCTGGGGAGGGCTGCACCTTCCATTTCACACTTCCGGAGGCTTCAAATAATGAAGATTAATCGATGAATGAACCGATATTCTTTTTGATAATCACTATTTCCCATTCGACCGAAGGGGGCGATGCCACATGATTCGCAGCGAATACGCCGACCCAATCGAGATACTTCTTGTTGAAGACAACCCTGGTGACGTCCGGTTGACATTCGAGGTTCTCAAGGACGCCAAGGTTCACAATGTTCTCAACACTGTCGAGAACGGGCTTGACGCGCTGGCGTACCTGCGTAAACAGGGCAGATTCTCCAGGGCCTCACGCCCGGACCTGATCCTTCTGGACCTCAACCTGCCCGGAATGAACGGCCGCGAGGTTTTGGAAGAGATCAAGAAAGATGAAAAGCTCAGGCAGATACCCGTCGTCATACTGACCGCCTCCGAGGCGGAGACCGATATCCTGCAAAGCTACGACCTTCATGCAAACTGCTTTATCACAAAACCCATAGATTTCAATCAGTTCGTACACGTTGTCAAAGTCATCGAGAATTTCTGGTTGCAAATCGTAAAACTGCCACCGCACCGCGAGCAATGAACGCCGACGAAGCAATAAGAGTTCTGCTGATAGATGACAGCAAGACCGATGGACGCCTGATTGAGATTATGCTCTCAGAGAGCAACCACGACAGATTCGAACTGTCACAGGTATATGACCTTGCCTCGGGGCTGTTGCAACTTGATACTCTCAACTATGACATCATTCTCCTGGACCTGGGATTACCTGACAGTCAGGGCCTGGAAACTGTTCGCAGGACCACTGAGCACGTTGCCGGTATCCCAATAATCATCCTCACGGGCCTGGACGACGAAGAGCTGGCCATGAAAGCCGTCAAGGAGCATGTTCAGGACTACCTGGTCAAGGACAAGATCAACGGCAGCCTGCTGGAACATACTATTTATTACGCCATCGCACGCAAACGCACCGAAGAAGAATTGAGAGAGTCCCGCGAAGAGTGGAAAAGCATGTTTCTCGCCATTAGTGACTCGGCGCTGATCCTCAGTCCAGAACATGAGATACTCTACGCAAACCCTGCATCAGAGCGAACAAGTGGTCTAAACCTGGATGAGCTGAAAGGCCGCAAGTGCTACAAGATTTTCCACGATTCCTCCAGGCCGCCGGATGAATGTCCCCTGACAGCGCTCCTGAAATCGGAGCAGCCTCAGACCATGGAGATGGAGGTGGAGATGGAGGTGGCCTCGGGTTCGTTCCTTGTTACCGTCGCCCCCCTGTTCGATCAGCAAGGGCGGCTTTCCAGGGTCATTCACATCGGAAAAGACATCACCAAGAACAAACGGGCTGAGCTTGAGCTCAGGATGAGTGAGAACAAGTACCGCTCCCTGTTTGAAGAGTCGAAGGACGTCCTTTTCATCAGCAACCCCGGCGGCAGTTTCACGGATATTAACGCCGCCGGCGTGGAGCTTTTCGGTTTCCGTTCCAGGGAGGAGTTGCTGCAAGCGGTTACTGCAAAAGATCTTTTTGAGGATCCACAGGAGTGGGAGAATCTCAGTCTGGACCTTAAAGACCGGGGATTCGTCAAAGACCATGAGATTTACATGATCAGCCAGGATGGCAAGAAGCTGACCGTACTGGCCACTGCTACAGTCGAAAGCGATGATTCCGGGAATATCACTGCTTTTAGAGGTATCCTGCATGACATGACCGAACACCGCATCCTCGAACAGCAGTTGCTGAGGGCCCAGCGCATGGAGAGTATCGGCAGACTTGCAGGCGGCGTTGCCCATGATTTCAACAATTTCCTCACTGCAGTCGAGGGTTATATCGACATGGCGATGATGGAGCTCGACGAGAATGATTCCGCATACAGCGATCTCGTGGAAGCGCAGCGCTCCGCCGAGCGCGCCGCCAACCTCACACGCCAGCTGCTGCTCTTCAGCCGCCGCGAGACCATGGACTTCAAGCCCGTAGACCTCAACAGGGTAGTGTCGGACCTTTTGAAGATGCTCAGCCAGCTGCTGGGCGAGAAATACGAGCTGCTGGTCAACACGGAACGCGACCTCTGGCAGGTGCGAGCCGATGTTGGGCACATCGAGCAGGTACTGATGAACCTCTGCGTCAACGCCAGGGACGCCATGCCCGACGGCGGCACAATCACCATCAGTACCGGCAACGCCCATATCAGTGAGAAGTACGCGGAGATGCACACTGGAGCCGGCGCCGGCGACTTCGTGCGCCTCTCCGTTACAGATACAGGCATAGGAATGGACATGGAGACCATTTCCCACATCTTTGAGCCTTTCTTCAGCACCAAACAGGCCGGTGAGGGTACCGGCCTCGGCCTTTCCGTGGTCTACGGCATCGTCAACCAGCATGGTGGCTGGATTGAGGCCAACAGCACACCGGGCGCGGGCTCTACATTCGACATATACCTTCCTGTCATCTCCAGCGATGCAGAAGACGTGAGCGTCGACGCTTCGGCTCCTGAAAAACTAGATGCCGCCGGTGAAAAGGTACTGCTGGTCGAAGACGACGAGGCCATCCGCAGACTCACTCTTAAAATACTCGAGAAAGCCGGTTACCGGGTTTCGTGCGCCGGCAACTCCCACGAGGCGCTGGCGCTCTGTCAGAAGGAGGGCGATGGTTTCCAGCTTGTCTTCAGCGACGTGGTTCTTCCGGGGGGCGACGGTATCAGTCTCGTGGAAAAGATACTCGTGGATAACCCCGACACCGGAGTACTACTCACAAGCGGTTATAATGAGGAGGCGAACTGGCAGAAGATCAACGCCAGGGGTTACAGATTCCTGCAGAAACCCTATTCCTCTTATGACCTGCTCAAGTCCCTGAGGCAGCTGCTCGACGAAGATTCATCACGTCGGGAGGACACCACAAGAGAATAAATCTCCATGCGGCCGCCGCCAACTGTTTCATTACTTTACCGATAAACCGCAATAACTGAGCCGTGATATTACAGCATGCAATCGACTGCCGGCTGGTGAAACAGCAACCGTGATCAAGAAAAACAGCCTGAACATCCTGATAATCGAGGATAATCCCGCCGATATCCGCCTGGTGGAGGAGATGCTGCCCGAAAGCAGCGAACAACAACTGAGGATAATGACGGCGGACACCCTGGCGCAAGGGCTTGAAATACTTGCCTACGGTGATATAGATGTCATCCTTCTTGACTTGGAACTGACGGACAGCCAGGGCCTGGAGACGTTGGCCCGGGTGCACGAAGCTGTCCCGGGCGTGCCGATCATCGTGCTCACCGGGCTTGCGGATGACGCGCTGGCCATCGGTGCTGTCAAGGGCAGTGCCCAGGATTACCTGGTGAAGGGGCAACTGGACGGCGACGAGCTGATGCGCTCCATACGTTACGCCATCGAGCGCAAGCGGACCGAGGAGGCGCTGCGAAGCTCCGAGGAGCGCTACCGCATGCTGTTCGATTCCTCATCCGACGGACTCGTGCAGGTAGACAGAAGCGGCAGGATAGTCGATGTCAACCACACCATGAGCGACCTGCTCGGCTGGCCCCGTGACACTTTGGTGGGCAAACAGGTGGAAGCCCTGACCAATATCTTCACCGGGGAGAGCATGTACAAGATGATCGATAATTTCACCAGGAGGCTGTCGGGCGAAGAGGTGCCGCCGTACGAGGTGGAAGCCGTAAGCAGAAGCGGTGAATCGATCTTCCTGGAGGTGAACGCGGTGCCGCTGAGGAACAACGACGGCGCCATCATAGGCGAACTGGCGGTGCTGCACGATATCACGCAGCGCAAGCGCTCCGAGGCCGAATTGCGGGAGGCGGAGAACCGCTACCGCACCCTGGTGGAGAAGATACCCGCCATCACCTACGTCACCAGCCTGAAGGAGCCGGGCAGGATGCTCTATGTCAGCCCCCAGGTGAGCGACTACGGCTTCACTCCCGGCGAACTGACGAAGCATCCGGAACGCTGGTACAGCAGGATCCATCCCGGGGACCGCGAACTGGTGACGAGCGAGTTGATGCGCTCACGGGCGAATAATGAACCGTATTCCCTGGAATACAAGCTGGTCACGGATAACGGTCAGGTCGCGTGGATGCGCGACGAGGCGATCCCCCTCTGCGACGAGCAGGGCAAACCCCGGATCATGCAGGGCATCATCGTCGATATCACGGAGCGCAAGACCGCAGAGGAACAGATAGCGATCCAGCGACACGAACTTGAGCTTTCCAACCGCGAGCTGTCAGCCCTATACGAGGTCTCGACGGCCATCTCCGGCACCATCGACCTGGGCGAGATGCTGACCCACACCATGGACACCATCACCAACCTGAAACTCTTCGCCTTCGAGGAGAAGGCGGGCATCTTCATCGTCGAAGGCGAAAGGATGCGGCTTGCCGCCCACAGCGGACACGACGAGACCTTCCTGAAGCTGCACGAGGACTTCCACGTTGGCCAATGCCTCTGCGGCATCGCCGCCAGGGACGGCGAGCTGCTGGTCTCCCGCAACTGCGAGAATGACGAGCGCCACAGCATCAGCTACATGGGCATGGAGCCCCATGGGCATATCATCGTGCCCCTGAAAGTACTGGACACGGTGGTCGGCGTCCTCTACCTCTACGTGGAGCAGGATGCCGTGATCAGCAAGCGCAAGCTGGAGCTGCTGTCATCCATCGGCAGCCATCTGGGCGTCGCCATCGAGAACTCGCGGCTCTACGAGGAGACCAAGCTGCTGTCGCTGCACGACCCGCTCACGGGGCTGGCCAACCGCAACCTGATGAACTTCGAGCTGGAGAAGAACTTCGCCCGGTCGCGCCGCAACGGTAACCCCATCTCGATAATCATGCTCGACCTGGACTACTTCAAGGCCTACAACGACAGCTTCGGTCACGCGGCCGGCGACAGGCTGCTGCAGGATATCTCGACGGTTATCACATCGACGATCCGCGAGATAGACGTCGCCGTCCGCTACGGCGGCGAGGAGTTTCTGATCATCCTCCCGGACACGGACAGCGCTGCCGCTACCGATGTGGCGGAGCGTATTCGCGCTTTCGTCGAGGAGACCGCCTTCTGCTATTCGGAGGAGCAGCCGCCGGAACACATCACCATCAGCCTGGGCGTTGCCACCCTCAACGAGGCGGACAAGGGCGAGGACGAGCTCATCGGCAGGGCCGACGACGCCCTCTACCAGGCCAAGCGCAAGGGAAGGAACCGCGTCGAGGTCTGGACCGACCGTATCTAGGCGATCCTGCCGCCGGCGGCGACGGCGTCATCTATGTAAAGTACCGCCGACTGTCCGGGGGCGACGCCGTATACCGGCTTTTCCAGCTCGATACGGCAACTGCCGGCGCCGCTTTCATCACCTGCTGCAGAAGCACCGGCGCTTTCCCGGTACAGCCGGCAGGGGACGGCCGGAGAGTTATACCTTACCTGCACCATCAGCGACCGCTCCCCTTCGATCTCCCGCAGCGGCAGGAAGGCGTTGATCCCCTCGAGGGTGAGGCTGCTCACGGCCAGCTCATCGCGGGTGCCGACCACCACTGTGTTACTGCCGGGGTCGGTGCTCACCACGTACAGCGGCTCCCGGGAGCTGATTCCCAGGCCCCGTCGCTGGCCGACCGTGAAGTTGAGATAACCGCAGTGGTAGCCGACGATTCTCCCGCCGGTGGTGACGATCTCCCCCTCTCCCGGCACGGTGCCGCCAACGTGACCGGCGCGCTCGATGATGAAGCGCCGGTAATCGTCACCGGGGATAAAGCAGACATCCTGGCTGTCGACGCGATTGTAGACCCTCAGCCCCGCCTGGTTAGCGATCTCGCGCGTATGCACCTTCTCGATCTCTCCCAGGGGAAAGTCCAGCCAGGGAAGCAGTGAAGGTCCGATGCCCCACAGCATGTAGGACTGGTCCTTGCCGGCGTCGCGCCCGCGGGCCAGCAGCGTCCGCCCCTCACGCTCAACAATGCGCACATAATGGCCGGTGGCGACCATGCCGGCGCCCAGCAGTTCTGCCAGCTCCACCAGCGCCGGGAAACGGATGGCGCCGTTGCAGATTGTACAGGGGTTGGGTGTGCGTCCCGCCAGGTATTCCATGATGAAATCAGCCACCACCTGCTGTTCGAAGGCCCTGGTGTAATCTACTGTCAGATGCGGCAGCCCCAGCCCGTGGCAGACCTGCCGGGCGTCCCTGATCGACTCCGGGGAACAGCAGCTGACGCCGTCATCGGAGCCGGATCCCGGGTCAGTCTCACCGTCCTCTGCGTTATTTCCTGAAATCACCTCGCGGGATGCCTGCCCTTCATCCCACAGCCGCATGGTGACGCCGATCACTTGCCTGCCTGCACGCTGCTCCAGCAGGCAGGCGGTTGAACTGTCGACGCCGCCGCTCATGGCGACTATTGCCGTTTCCGGATCGACAGTGTCCGCCGCCGGGAACGTTCCCCTCCTCAACGTATCCTCAAAGGCCCGATGCAGTGCCTCGACGGCGAACTCACAGGCCTGCCCCAGTGAACCCGGCTCCACTGCTGTTTTCACGGGGACGGTGTCGGTCAGCCGCTGCATGTCGGATTCATCACCGCCCCCCTCCGCCAGGCTGATGTAGATGGCGCCGGCGGGGATTGCTGCAGCCTGTTTCCAGTCCAGCCCCTCCAGCCTCTGCGTCAGCAGGCTGGCGGCGGCGATGATTGCGCTGGAGCCCGATGCCAGGAAGGAAGCCTCGGATATCAACGCGCCATCGAAGCGAAGATGGATGGTGACCTCGGCGCCACAGTCCGCCTCGCCGGCGCGGCCGCTGCCGGCCGCGCCGGGAAGCTCGCGCCGGTTGTGAGGGTTGCGGAAGTGCTTGTTGAATGCTTCTGTGCTCATGGCCCGCCGTCTCATCCCGCCTGCCTGTAAATCGCCCACTTCCCGGCCGCAGCCTGCCGGGGAACCCCGGCGGAAAAACGATTGACAAGGGCGCGCCGAAGGCGCGCCCGTCCGCAGCTTCATGTCATCCGGCGCTAACAGCCTTGCCGGCGCCTACTGGAGCGCCTCTACCACACCCTGTTCCAGCGAGTCCGCGTCGGCGAAGCCTGTCCAGGCGCGCTGTACCCTTGATTCGGAGTTGATGACGACCACCGTCGGCGTTGTGTTCACCAGCAGCAGCTCCGCCAGATCCTTGTAGCGCTCGCCGTCCGAATAGAGATATGTATAGAAATCCATCTGCCCCTTGTATCTGCTCTCCAGGTTGGTCATGGCAGTGCGCACGCGCGCGTCGTCGTTGGGTCCCAGCTGATAGAAGGTAACAGCGATGGGCCGGCGCTTCTCGATGGATTCGCTGAAGTCCTCGGGAGTATTCTCGGTGGGGACGATCACCTGGTCGATCAGCATCTCGGGCCGGTCGACGTCTGAAGGCGATGACTGCTTCTTGGCGTCCTTCTTCTCCGCTGCAGCCTTGGTATCAGTCTTGGCGGCCTCTTCATCGCCGCCACCGCAGCCGGCGGATACAGCCAACAAAAAAACCACGACCGTGAATACCAGCGCCGTGGCTATCAGCTTTAGGATTCTGTTCATCCCCCACTTCTCCTGTCCAAAAGAAAGCTCCACCTTGCCGTGTTTGTCCGTTTATTGAACCTGCTCCAGCAGGTGGGTGCTCGCTCCCCAGCTACCCTCGGATAGGTGGGGAAGACTTAGCTCCCTTACATAATGTGTTGGCTCAATAAAGTTACAAATCACGCACAAGGTCGAGCTTGGGCTTATAGTAACATACGCATTTCTTCTTCGGCAATAGCCGCGAAATACCTTTTACATTCTTATCTCTGTTTCAGTTTCAGTTCCTTCAGCTGTTCCGGACTGACTGCGGCCGGCGCACCGGTGAGCGGACAGCCGCCGCTCTGGGTCTTGGGGAACGCTATCACATCGCGGATGGTATCCAGGCCCGCCATCAGCATCACCAGGCGGTCAAGGCCGAAGGCGAGGCCGCCGTGGGGCGGCGCCCCATACCTGAGCGCCTCCATCAGGAAGCCGAAATCCTGCTCCATCTTATGCTCCTCGTGCCCGAGGATCTCCAGGATGCGCCGTTGCAGCTCCGGCTTGTGGATACGCAGGCTGCCGCTGGCGATCTCGACGCCGTTGAGCACCAGGTCGTAGAGGCTGCCCCTTACCCTGAGCGGCTCATCGTCAAGAAAGCCGATGGTCTCCTCGTTGGGCAGGGTGAAGGGGTGGTGCTCGGCGATGATCTCGCCGCTGTCCTCATCCAGCTTGAACATGGGGAAATCGGTCACCCAGAGGAACTTCCAGCCCTCCTGCACCAGGTCGAGCTTGCGGGCCAGCCTGTTCCTGACGGCGCCCAGCACCGGCACCGCCGTCTGCACCGCGTCGGCGACGAAGAAGATGATATCGCCCTCCCGGGCGTCCACGGCCTCGAGGATGGAGCCGATCTCGTCCGGAGACATGAACTTGGCGATGGGCGACTGCACCTTGAGCCCATCGCGGATAATCAGGTATGCCAGCCCCCCGGCCCCCTGGCTGACGGCGTAGTCCGTGAGTTCGTCGATCTCCCGCCGCGAGAGCGCGGCGGCGCCGGGGGCGCGGATGGCGCGCACGATGCCGCCCGCCTCCAGGGTCTTGCCGAAGACCGCGAAGCCCGTCTGCCGCAGGATGTCCGAGACATCGACGATGGGCAGGTCGAAACGCAGGTCCGGCTTGTCGCTGCCATACCTGAGCATGGCCTCCTCGTAATCCATGCACGGGAAGGGGGTCTCCAGCCTGACGTCGAGGACGCTCTCAAACAGGTGCACCAGCAGGCGCTCCAGCAGCTCCAGTATCTCCGGTACCGTCATGAACGACATCTCCATGTCGATCTGGGTATGTTCCGGCTGCCGGTCGGCCCTCAGGTCCTCGTCACGGAAGGCATGGGCGAACTGGTAGTAGCGGTCGATGCCCGCCACCATCAGCAACTGCTTGAACAGCTGGGGAGATTGGGGCAGGGCGTAGAACTTCTTCGGCTGCAGGCGCGCCGGCACCAGGAAGTCGCGGGCGCCCTCCGGCGTGCTCTTGGTGAGCACCGGCGTCTCCACCTCGGTAAAACCGTTGCTGTCCAGGAAGCCGCGTACGCTGCGCGCCACCCTGTGTCTCAGCAACAGGTTGTCGCGCATCTCCTCGCGCCTGAGGTCGATATAGCGGTACCTGAGCCTGAGCACCTCGTCCACATCCGAACGCTCCTCGACGCTGAAGGGCGGCGTCTCGGCGCGGTTGAATACCTCCACCTCGCTGACGTCCACCTCCACCTCTCCCGTAGGCAGCTCCCGGTTCACCGTCTCCGCGGGGCGCGCCGATACCTTGCCCCTGACCATCAGCACGTCCTCGGAACGCAGCGAATGTCCGGTGGCGTGCACCTCCCCGGAGCGTTCCGGGTCGAAAGCCAGCTGCACCATGCCGCTGACGTCACGCAGGTCGATGAAGATGATGCCCCCATGGTCGCGCCAGCGATGCACCCAGCCGCAGAGGGTGACCTCGCGGCCCACGTCTTCCTTCCTCAATTCACCGCAATAATCTGTTCTCATATCTCAGTTCCTGTCCTCGATCTCAGTTCCTGTCCTCGTGGGCCTGAGCCGTTCCAAAACCTTCCCCGGCATTCTACAGCCTGCCCCTGATGTATGCCTCGAGCTCATCGGCCGCCACATCCTCCTGGCCGCCGCTCTGCATATCCTTGACGGCCAGCTTCCCCGACTTAAGCTCATCCTCGCCGATAATCACCGTGAAACGGGCCCCCAGGCGGTCCGCCTGCTTCATCTGACCCTTCATCCTCCTGCCGGCGTAATCCGTATCGGCGGCGATGCCGCTCCTCCTCAGGGAGTGCAGTGACTTTACCACCAGCGGCCAGGCATCGTCGTCCAGCACTGTGAAAAAAACGTCCGTGCCGGCCGCCGCGGCCTCGGCGCCTGCGGACCTGAGAGCCAGCAGTATGCGCTCCAGGCCCGTGCCGAAGCCGACCGCCGGCGTCACCGGCCCGCTGATCTGCTCCACGAGCCGGTCATAGCGGCCGCCGCCGCCGATGCCCTTCTGCGCCCCCAGGCGCCTGCATTCGTATTCAAAGGTCGTGCGCGTGTAGTAGTCAAATCCCCGCACCAGCGTGCCGTCGACCTTGTAGCGGCGGCCCAGTCCGTCCAGGTAGCCCCTGACGCTCTCGAAATGATCCAGGCAACCGTCACAGAGGTTGTCCACCAGCTTCGGCGCGTCCTCGAGCCTGGCCAGGCAACCCTCCTCCTTGCAGTCGAAGACCCGCAGCGGGTTCAGCTGCGCCCGCTCGCGGCAGTCGCGGCAGAGGCCGTCCAGCACGTCCTCAAGATAGGACTGCAACCTCTCGATGTAGTCCGGACGGCAGACGGGACAGCCCATGCTGCTCAGGCGCAGCCGCACGTCGGGCACCTGCAACTGCTCATAGAGGTCGGACAGCAGCATTATCATCTCCACGTCCAGCTGCGGCGCGCCGGAGCCGATGGCTTCGGCGCCCAGCTGGTAGTGTTCCCGGTAGCGTCCGGCCTGGGGCCTTTCGAAACGGTACATGCGCTCGTAATACCAGAGCTTCACCGGCTGGGGCAGCTTGTGCATGCCATGTTGCACATAGGCTCGCACCACCGGCGCCGTACCCTCGGGCTTGAGCGTCAGGCTGCGACCGCCCTTGTCCTCGAAGCTGTACATCTCCTTGCGCACGATATCGGAAGACTCGCCGACGCCACGCACGAACAGGCCCGTCTCCTCGAAGGCGGGCGTGCCGATGCGCCCGTATCCGGCGGCGGCAAACAGGCGGCCGGCCGTATGGACGATGCGCGAGCGCAGCGGCTGGTCCTTCGGAAGTACATCGTATGTCCCCTTGGGTCCCTGCATGCCTACCAGTCTATATCCGCCAGGAAGATGTTGTTCCGCTTCTCCTCGCCCAGGGTGCTGCTGTTGCCGTGGCCCGGGTAGACCAGTGTCTCCGGGGGGAAGGCGCGGTTCAGTTCCCTGATGGACTCTACGAGCTGGTCGAAGGAGCCGCCGGGCAGGTCCGTGCGACCCACGGAACCGTGGAACAGCAGGTCACCGGTGAACAGCGCACCCTCGGAGAAATAACAGAGCGAGCCCGGTGAATGGCCCGGCGCCTGGACCGCTTTCACGATGACGCCGCCGACCTGCACCTGCTCCCCCCCGCCGAGGATGCGGTCGACCTCGCCGGCTGTCACGTCCGGAAGGCCGGGAAACAGCCGGAACATGTCCGGGTCGGCGAGCACTGCCTCCACCTCGGCGCTGCCGTAGATGGGCGCGTCCGCCGCCCCGGCCAGGTCGACGGCGGCGCCGATATGGTCATGATGTCCATGGGTGATGAATATGGCTGCGACGGCGGCCTTGCACCGTTCGACCTCGGACATGACCAGGTCCGGGTCGCCTCCCGGGTCCACCAGGAACGCCGCCGCACCCGCGCCGGCCCCGCCACCGCCGCCGGCCAGCGCCAGGTAGCAGTTTGCCTGCAGTGGACCTACCGCCATGGTGATTATCTCCAAGCCCAAGGGCCTCCAATGCTGGATTTCCAAACAGCTAAAGCTAGCAAATCGGCCCTGTTTCAGCAACTGGTGGCGGTTCCACCCGTTCCTCAGAGAAGGAATACGCAGCGCCCAGGGCGGCAATCGCCACATCGGCGGCGGCGCCGGAGCGGGCGTAGACCGTGGCCAGCTCCTGGCCGGCCGCGACTCCATCGCCCACCTTCGCCTGCACGACTGCGCCCACCCCATGGTCCACCGGGTCCCCCCTGCGCCTGCGGCCGGCGCCCAGGGCGAATACTGCCTGCCCCACCGTGAGCGCGTCCAGCGAGCTGACAAAACCGTCCGTGGTTGCCTTCAGGGTCCGCTCCACCGGCGCCAGCGCCAGCACTTCCGGCTCGCGCACACATGCCGGGTCTCCCCCCTGGGCTGCGATCCATTGTTCCATCTTCTCCAGCGCCGCGCCTGACTCCAGGCAGGCCGCGGCCTTCTGCGCCGCCTGCTCCCTGTCCAGGCCCAGACCGGCACGACTCAGCAGCTCCGCCGCCAGGGCCGTCACCAGCTCCACCAGATCGCCGGGGCCGTTGCCGCCGAGGGTCTCTATGGCCTCGCGCACCTCGACGGCATTACCCACCGCGTGACCCAGGGGCTGTTCCATGGATGTCATCAGTATGACCACCTGCATGCCGCGGGCCTCACCCAGCTGCTGCATCAGGTGGGCCACTCCGGCGGCCTGTCCGCGGTTCCTGAAGAAGGCGCCGCTGCCCACCTTGACGTCCAGCGCCACCACGTCCGCCCCGGCGGCTACCTTCTTGCTCATGATGCTCGCCGCCGTCAACGGGTTGGAATCGACGGTGGCGGTGACGTCGCGCAAGGCATAGAGGCGGTCATCAGCCGGCACCAGTTCCGGGCTCTGTCCAGCGATGCAGAGTGCCACCTCCTGCAGCTGACTGATGAAAGCGCCGCTGTCCAGCGTCGTGCGGAAGCCGGGTATGGACTCCAGCTTGTCCACGGTGCCGCCCGTATGCCCCAGCCCCCTGCCTGACATCTTGCCGAAGACGGCGCCGCAGGAAGCCACCAGCGGCCCCAGCACCAGGGATACCTTGTCGCCGACGCCGCCGGTGCTGTGTTTGTCCACCACCGTCCTGCCCAGCGGCGACAGGTCCAGGGTCTCGCCGCTGGCGATCATGGCATCCATCAGGGAGCGCGTCTCCCCGAGGGTCAGTCCCTTCAGGAAGGCCGCCATCAGCCAGGCGGACATCTGGTATTCGGCCACCTCGCCGCCCATGTAGGCATCGAGAAAACTCCCGATCTCGTCGGACGTCAGCTCTTTGCCGTCGCGTTTCCTCTGTATCAGGTCAACGATGTCCATTGCCTCTCTTCCGCAGGTACAGCTGGAAATCATCCGCATCCTACCGGCCCCGGCGGTGAATCACAAATACTATAGACACGAATCAGTTATTGTGATAGCATACCATGGTACTAGCCAGCCGGGAGACGTTCCCGGCATGTGGGCCTTTCTGTTAGGGGAAGTTGGAGCAGGGCGGGCAAATGGCCGAGCCGGTCCAGGGACCTTTCCAGGGTTGCTGGGTCGGCTTAGTGCTTTTCAGGCCTCCGGTTCGCTGGAATAGACGAGGAACGGCTTGCCCGGCATGGCCATCGCTTCCGCCAGCTCCAGCCTGCCGCCCGTGAAGAACCGCAGCAGCGTCGCCCCCACGTCCGCCATATCCCCGATGAAGGGCTGGTCCTTGGGCTGCCTGCCGGATTGGCCGTCCTGCCCCGATTCCGGGACGGCGGCATCGAACATGGAACCGCCGGCGGTGAACATCTCCCCTCCCATGCGCGCCAGCAACGGCACATATTCACGCGTATGGTCGGTTCCCGGGTGCAGCGGGTCGCAGCCGTGGTCGGCGGTGATCATCAACAGGTCCCCCGGCCTGCAGGCGGCAACCAGTTCCGGCACCGCCTCGTCCAGCTCCTCCAGGCCCCCGGCGAAACCCTCAGCGTCGTTGCGGTGGCCCCAGAGCATGTCGAAGTCCACCAGGTTGGCAAAGACCAGCCCCTCCTCCAGCTCGTTCATCAGCTCGATGGACAGCTCGATGCCATGGGCGTTGCTCTCTGACTTGTGTTCGTGAGCCACCCCGGATCCGGCATATATCTGGGAGATCTTGCCGATGCCGTGCACCGGCACCTTCAGTTCAGAGATGACGTTGAGATAGGTCCGCGGCGGCACCACGGAGAAGTCGCGGCGTGCGCGCGTGCGTGTGAAGTCGCCGGGACCGCCGACGAAGGGCCGGGCGATCACCCGCACCACCTCGTGCTCTCCACGCATGATCTCCCTGGCGGTGCGGCAGTGGTCATAGAGTTCTTCCACCGGGACCACGTCCTCGTGCGCTGCGATCTGGAAGACACTGTCGCTGGACGTGTAGACGATCAGCCTGCCGGTACGCATGTGCTCCTCGCCCAGCTCTTCGATGATCTCGGTGCCGGAGGCGGGCTTGTTGCCCAGCACCCCCCTGCCGGTGCGCTCCTCGAACTCGTCGATTATCTCCGGCGGGAAGCCATCGGGATAGACACGGAAGGGTTTTTCCGTGATCACGCCCATGAGCTCCCAATGGCCGGCGGTGGTGTCTTTGCCCAGGGAATGCTCCCGGAGCTTTCCGAAAAGCGCCTGCGGCCGCGGCGCCGGCATCACCCCCTCCAGGGGCAGGATGTTCCCCAGGCCCAGCGTCGCCAGGTTCGGCAGCCTGAGCCCGCCCACCGCTTCCGCCACGTGCATCAGCGTGTTGGCGCCGGCGTCGCCGAACTCCTCCGCATCCGGCAACGCCCCGACGCCGGCCCCGTCCAGGGTGATCAGCAGGCAGCGCGCCTTGCGCCGCAGTTTTCGATGCCGGCCCAGGAGCCAGAGCGGGTTTATCATCCGGCCTCCTTCCCCGCATGGGCCCGTTCACAGACCGCCGGTGACTGCCGCCGGGCGCGCGGGTGCGAACCGTAATATATCCGCCGCAGCCGCTGCGGGCTCATGTGCGTATAGATCTGGGTGGTGGAGACATCGGCATGGCCGAGCATCTCCTGAACGCTGCGCAGGTCGGCTCCCCCCGCCAGCAGGTGGGTCGCAAAACTATGCCTGAGCGTATGAGGCGAGACCCGATTGCTGATGCCCGCCGCTTCTGCGTAACGCCTCATCAGGCGATGCACGCTCTGCCTGCTGAGCTCGCGGCCGAAACGGTTGAGGAAGAGGTTCCCGGATTTTATCTCCTTGCCCAGGAAGGGACGGCCGCGCCTGATATAACGCTCCACAGACTCCACCGCCGGGTCCCCCAGGGGAATCACCCGCTCCTTCGAACCCTTTCCCAGGCAACGCACAAACCCGCCTTAGCTGTCGACGTCGCCCAGCTTGAGGCTGGTGAGCTCGGAGACGCGTAATCCGGCGCCGTAGAGCAGTTCCAGCATGGCGGCGTCGCGCAGACGCGCGGGGCTGTTGCCGGAAGCCTGACCCAGCAGCAGCCGCACCTCCGCCTGGTTGAGCACCGCCGGCAGCGGCCGGCCCCGGCGGGGCGCCGGCATGTCCCCCGTGGGATCGCCCGCCGCCAGCCCCTCGCGGCAGAGGAAGCGGTAGAAGTTCCTGAGGACGCTCAGCTTGCGCCCGACCGTGGTTGCCTTCGGACGTCTGCCGTCGACGCCCTCAAGGGAGGAGACTAAGTCCCTGACATCGCCCACAGAGGCCGACAGGGCGTCAAGGCTGCGCCCGTCCAGGAAGGCGGCGTACTGCTCAAGGTCGCGCCTGTATGATGAAATGGTGTTCTCCGCCAGGCCCCTCTCGAACCGGAGGTAGGCGAGG
>JAJRYJ010000050.1 GCA_024275795.1 Actinomycetes bacterium
CCCGGTAGACCAGGCTGACCACGATGTGTACCGCGAGCAATATGGCGAAGGGCCATTCCAGGTTGTTATGTATCTGCATCGAGGTGGCCTTGCCCAGCACGCCGAACGTCCAGGTCTCGATGGTGCGGAACTCCGTGATGCCGAAGCCCGTGATCACGTAGACCATCAGTGCCGCCGCCAGCAGCCAGTGGATGAAGCGCCGGACGCGCTTGAGACGCCGTAACTGCTGTTCGTTCACTGTGAATCCCCGTGACGGACAGGACAGACATCGCTGCTTGCCTGCCGCGCCTCTTCCGTCAGTTCGCTGATATTGGTCGGTATGGGATTCTGCTTCAGCAGCCGGGCGAAGTAAACGGTGTTATGCGCCAGGAAGCGCGCCGTCTTGTTGGTGTACATGTGCCGCTCGCCGCCGGCCTCGATGAAGCTGGGACCCGGCCCGGCGTCCCCCACCCAGTAGGTGTCACAGTTGGGCGGCACGGTGCAGCCCAGGTGGGACATGTTGAACAGGGTGGTGGCGGCGGCGTCATGGGCGCCGTCCTCATTGCCGGTGACGATCACCCCGGCCACCTTGCCGTAGAGGGGATACTGCCCCGTCTCCGGGTCCCCCTCGCCGTAGGAGCCGTCCAGGCGCTCCAGCACCATCTGGGCCACCGCCGAGCGCACGCCGAACCAGATGGGAGTGGCGATGACGATGATATCGGCCTGCTTGATTTTCCCGTATATCTGCGGCCATTCGTCGCCGCCACCCTCGTCGACTGCCACGCCGAAAGCCACCCGGTGGTCGACGACCCTCACCACCTCGGTCTGGACGCCCAGGGGCTTCATCACGCCCGCAACGATATCGATGAGGGCGCGGGTGTTGGAGCGGCGCGGTGATTTCTTCAGCGTACAGTTCAGGAACAGTGCCTTGAGGTCCATCTTCTCTCCTTGCCTGATGGTTTATGCCGCCTGCCGGCGGTGGTTTATGCAGCCTGTTACGCAGCCTGCCGGCGGACGCATCATCTGACCTCGAACTCCACCACCACCGGGTCGCTTTCGGCAGCTTCCACCTTCATCTCGACGCGGTAGCTGCCGCGCGTCCACGGTTCCGTGCTGGTGAAGTAGAACACGGGGAAGGCCTCGCCCGTGGAGGTGACCTCCTCGACGGTGATGGTGGTCGTCGCCAGCTCCAGCGGCTCTTCGCCTTCCTGATTGATGAGCGCCGCCGTCACGCGCGTATCCTCCACGGCATGCTGCAGCCTTCCTGCCGTGTATATCATGGGGGTATCGGCGGGAATCTCCTTCATGGCCTCCGGACAACGGTCCCTGGATATCCCGGTGCAGACCTCCACGTCTGTGAGCTCGTTATCGGCGCCGCATGCCGGGAACCAGATGGTCGCGGCGGCGACAGCGATAGCGGCGAATGTCCACTTTTTCATTCTGCTGTCCTCCCGTCGTCCCCTGCAGTATATTATTCCGCACGCGCCGGCGCCATGCGTTGCTATATAATCCCATTCATGGACAGGAAGGAAACCAGCCGCAGCAATGCCAGGGTCGCCGTACTCTGGGATGAATCCTACCTCTGGGGTCTGATAGCCTTCTGGGCGTTCTACGCCGAGGGCGTCGCTTTCGACCTGCTCACCGCTGATGATGTACGCGCCGGACGGCTGGATGGGTTCGACCTGCTTTTCGTCCCCGGCGGCTGGGCCGGCGACAAGATGAAGGCTCTGGGTGAGCCAGGCGCCGCAGCCGTGCGCGAGTTCGTCGAGGGCGGCGGCGGTTACCTGGGTTTCTGCGGCGGCGCCGGGCTGGCCCTCTCCCATGAAAGCGGCCTGGGACTGCTGCCAGTGGAGAGGCTTCCCTCCAGCCGGCGCCTTCCCAGCTTCAGCGGCACCATCGGCCTGCGCCTCGTGGAACCGGCGCATCCCGCCTGGGCCGGCATCGACGAAGGCCAGGCATTCCATGCCTGGTGGCCCGGCCAGTTCTCGCTGCCGGAAGAATCCACGATCCAGGTCCTGGCCCGCTATGGCGAGCCGGGCATGGACGCTTTTGTCACCGATCTGCCCGTTTGCAGCGATACGAACTGGCGGGCATGGGAGGAGAGTTACGGCATCAACCTGAACCCGGAGCGCATCAGGGGAGAGCCGGCGCTGATAGAGTCCGACTGTGGCGCCGGCAGGGTGCTGCTCTCCTATATCCATTTCGAGACACCGGGGGACATGCCCGGCAGGCGCGTGCTGAGGAACATGCTGGGCTATATGTCCCGCGGCGCTTCAGGGGTGAGCCGCGATGCGGCCGCCGCCGTTGCAGAGAACAGTGACCGGGAAGCCTTACCGGCGCCGCCGGTGGAGCATGACGCTGAGGCGGCTGGCCTGGCCACGGCCCTTGCGGGCGAGGCCATGCGCTTCGACCGTTTCGGAACCGAGAACCTGCTCTGGTACAGGCGCCGCGACTGGCTGCTGCAATGGCGGCGGGGCGTGCGCGGCATTGAATATTCGACGCTGGACGCCATGCTCAAGGAGATCGCCAACCATGCTGAATTCGCCCAGGGGATGGACCGGGAGGCCAACGAGGCCGTGCGCCGCCTGGAGGGCCTGGTGCGCGGGTTCTACGCGGACGCGGAGCGGCTGCTGATGCTGGAGCGGCTGGCCATGACCCGCGGGCCCCTGAGCCCGCTCAAGTGCGACGACCCGGACATCCGTGAGTTGCGCAGCAGGCTGTTCTCCAGCGACCGGCGCTGCGGCGGGCAGTACCGGCGGATAGTCGAACTGGCCGGCGGCATCCTCCTCAACCAGTTGCGACGGCGGTTGTCGACTTCCTCATGAACCAGCTGCGCCGGCGGCTGTCGGCCCCTGGCTGACAGATGGCGCCGGCTGAGAGGCGGCGGCCTGTAACCACGTGCCGGGAAGGATGCGGCGCCCTCAACCAGGCAAGAAAAAGGGGCGCACCGGCGTGCGCCCCAATGGGGTCAGAGTCTTTACCCCACCCCTGTTCCTCCACAGCACGGAGGAAACCCTATTATATACGGATAGGGTCCCCGGCTGGCAAATACCTCAGCCTATGACCAGGATGCGACCTTGTTCTGCTCCACCAGGTCGACGAAGTCCGGATAGGTTATCTGCTTGACACCGTCCACTACCCTGTCGGCGATGCCGCGGGCGTCCAGGTCCTCCTTGAGGGCGTAGACATCATGGTCGCCCATGATCTCCTTGATCCTGTCCTCGTAGGCTGTACCCGACATCGCTGCGTAAACGCCGTCCTCGAACAGCAGTATGCCCGAACTCTTTCCGGCGTACTTGCTGGCGCTCTCCAGGCCGGTGGAATCGTATGGCGATTTATTCACTAGATGCAGCATGTTCCTCCTTTACCGTCAGCTCGTGTCCTGCCGCGCGCCGGGCGCGGCGGGGATTAGAACATGAAGAAGTTCTTCTGCTCCTCCATCAGCGCTTCAACCTCGGAAGCATCGATGACCTTGGGCTCGATCACCAGGTCATCCACCGACAGGCCCCGGGACTCCAGGGATTCCTTGTCGATATAGAGCTTTTCGATGTCATAGGCCTCGATGGCGCGGAAGGTCGGCGAGAAGTTCTTGATGCCGATCGCCTCCGTGTCCATGCCGTCCTTGATGGAATAGACACCGTCGTCGATGAACAGGATGCTGACATCCTGGTCGTAGGCTCCCATGATAAGCACGTTCTCCAGGCCCTCGAAGGCATAGATGGAACCGTAGGGGGCCTTGCGGAACACGATCATTAGTTTTTCAGCTTTTTCTTCTTCACCCATCTTGTACGGTCACCCCTTTCTCAGGCTCCGAATTGAACTACCCGGTCGGCTTCGATGGCCACCTCGGTGAGCATGCCGAGGCCGCCGATCTTGAAGCCGGGGCCGATGACGTCATCGTTGATGCCGCGGCGCTTGGCGGCGGCGACACAGACCACATAGTCCAGGTCGTACTGCTCCTGCAGTTCCGACCACTGCCTCTGGATATGGCGGTCGTCCGCCTGGGGCTCCATCAGCTTGGTCGAGTTGAGCACGCCGTCCTGATAGAAGAAAACCCGCAGGACTTCGTGACCCTTTTCCAGGGCCGCCTTGGCGAAATGGTACGCACTGTCGGATGACTCATGCTGGTACGGCCCTTCCAGTATCAAGATACCGAACTTCACACCCCTCACTCCTTTCTCGCTAAAGTCGTTTCCCTTGCAATCAAACCCTGAGCGGGCGCTGGCCCGCTATGAAAAGGCGGCCGCCAATCTCCAGGATGGAGGACGGCCGCCAAGAAGGGCTTTCAAACACCCGCAGCTCCAGGCCCGGGCCTATACCATATCGATATAACCGCAGGGGCATTCCTCGGCGCACTTCTTGCAGCCAACGCAGGCCTCGAGCCTGAACGTGTAGCGGTCGCCGATGACGGGAACATCTTCCTTGGGCATCTTCTTGATGGCGCTGTAGGAACAGAACATGTAACAGTTGTCGCAGCCGAAGCACATGCCGCAGCTCATGCAGCGGCTCGCCTCTTCCATGACCTGTTCGTCGCTGAAGGTGGAGACCACCTCGTTGAAGTTGCCCTTGCGCTCGTCGACGCTGATATGGGACTTCTCGACGCGTTCGGCGGGCTCGAAATGGCCGTGGGCCATGTCATCGAGCTTCACCACCGGCGGCAGGTACTCCTTGGGGACTTCCTCGCCCTTAACGAAAGCATCGATGGCGATGGCGCCCCTGCGGCCCAGGCCGACGGCCTCGGTGACCGTGCCCAGCTTGTTGGTGACGTCGCCGCCGGCGAAAACGCCTTCGACCTCGGTCATGGTGTTCTCGTCCACCGTGATCCAGCCGCTCTCCTCGTCCTTGAGGTTGTCCATGCCCTCGAAGTCGGCCTGCTGGCCGATGGCGGGGATGATGATGTCGGCCTCGATCTCGAACTCGGAGCCCTCGATGGGCACCGGGCGGCGGCGGCCGCTGTCATCCGGCTCGCCCAGTTCCATCTTCTGGCACTTGAGCGCCGTGACCTTGCCGTCGCCGTCGCGGATCACCTCGACGGGAGCCGTGAGGATATCAACCGGGATACCCTCTTCCTTGGTGTCATCGATCTCTTCCTGCTCCGCCGGCATCTCTTCCTCGGTACGGCGGTAGACGATGCGCGAATCGGCGCCCTCGCGCCAGGAGACGCGGGCCGCGTCGATGGCGCTGTTACCGCCGCCGATGACCAGCACCTTCTTGCCGCTGACATCGATGCCGTTGCCGGAGTTGACGCCGTTCAAATACTCGACGGCATTGATGACACCCTCGCCCTCTTCGCCGTCGATGCCCAGGGTCCAGCCCTCCTGGGCGCCGATGCCGACGTAGATGGCGGCGTATTCGTTCTTCAGGTCGTCGACGGAGACATCCTTGCCGACCTTGGTCTCATACTTGATCTCCACGCCCAGATCCTCGATGGCCGCCACTTCGGCGTCGAGGATATCCTCGGGAAGCCTGTAGCTCGGGATGCCGTAACGCAGCATGCCGCCTGACTTGGGCGCCGCCTCGAAGATGGTCACCGGGTAGCCGCGCCTTGCCAGCTGGAAGGCGCAGGAGAGGCCCGCCGGGCCCGAGCCGATGACGGCTATCTTCTCCGAGTGCGATTCCTCGGAGACCTTCTCGTGCCTGAGCTTGTTCTTGATGCCGAAGTCGCCGATGAAGCGCTCAATCTGGTTGATGTTGAGGGCCTCGTCCTTGCCGGCGCGGTTGCAGTCCGTCTCGCAGAAATGGGGGCAGACCCGGCCCAGGGTGGCGGGCAGCGGGTTGGTATCCGTATAACGGCGCCAGCCCATCTCGTATGATTCCTCGACGCTGCGGCCGAAATCCTCGGTCTGGGATATGGCCGTCAGGAATCCGCGGATGTCGTTGTCGCTGGGACAGGCGTTCTTGCAGGGCGGTGTCTTCTCCGCATAGCGTGGACGAAGATGGGACTCATCCCCGCCACGGGAGTAGGCGGCCGCACCTATCGCCCGTTTTCTTGTCTTTACTATTACAGCCATAAGTTTCTCCTATTCGTTTGCGGCGCCCTCGGTGCGGGGAAGCTCGATGGAGCTGCCGCCGAAGTAGCCATAGACGCAACGGCCGGAGTCGATGAGCTGCTTGATCGCCGCCTTGCAGTCCTTGCGGGTGATAGCATCGCCGTATTTAGCGGTCATCGCCTTGGTCAGGTCGCCGGCCTTGAGCTTCTTCTTGCCGGCGGAGTCGGCAACGATCTCGTACATGTCATCTGCCAACTGGTCGATTGAGACGTCAGCTGCCATTTGGGAACCTCCTAGTACCTGTTGTGTGTAGACCTTCTGTAGGTCGTTCCGGCGAACCGGAAGTCGTCCAGATGATACTTTGTGAACTCGATGCCGGTCAGGTCGAAGAACTTCGGCCAGCCGATGCGCTCGATCCACTCGCCCATGCGCTCGAAGGGCTTGGCGTTGGCGGCGTAGACCTCGACGATGTTCTTGACGGCGTCGACTGCCTCTGGCCACCGCGGCGGGTTGTTGGGCAGATAGGGAATGGCCAGCTTGGTGAACATCGGTTCGCTGCGCGCATTGGAGATCTTGCCTCCGACCCAGATGGAAACGCCGTCGTTCAGCGGGTCGGCCAGCGGCATCGCCGGGCAGACCGTGTAGCAGTTACCGCAGTACATGCACTTGTCCTCGTCCACCGTGACCGTGGTCTTGCCCTCGATCGAGGTGGGCTTGATGGCGTTGTTCGGGCAGGAAGCGACGGTGGTCGGAATCTCGCAGAGGTTGGGCAGCGAGGCGTTGTCGATCACCGGCGGTGTCCTGTGGACGCCGAGGATGGCGATGTCCGAAGCGTGGACTGCGCCGCACATGTTCAGGCAGCAGGCCACGGCCAGGCGGATCCTCGCCGGCAGCTTCTCCGAGGTGAAGTAATCCGTCAGCTCGTCCATCACGGCCTTCACCAGGCCGGAGGCGTCCGTTGCCGATGAATGGCAATGGACCCATCCCTGGGTGTGCACCACGTTGGAGATGGCGTTGTTGGTGCCGCCGACGGGGATGTTCAGGTCGGCCAGGTCCTTCTTCAGCGGCTCGATATTGTCCTTGTCCGCCAGCAGGAATTCGACGTTGTTGCGGCTGGTGAAGCGCAGGTAGCCGTCCGCGTACTTGTCGGCAAGACCGGTCATGGTGCGGATGAAGTTGGTGCTGGCCAGACGCGGCGAGGCGCAACGCACGCTGTAGAGCGTGCCGGCGTCGCCGGTGTGGGCAAGCACGCCCGGCTCCAGCGTCTCGTGGTACTTCCACTTGCCGTAGTTCTCCTTCATCAGCGGATGAAGGAACTGCTCGAAATGAGGCGGTCCTATGTCTGTTTTTCTTTCTACTTCTGTAGCCATCTGGCTAACCTCCTGTGTGACTCGGTGTTAATCAGGGCTGCACATGCGCCCTGCCGGTTTGCTTACTCGTCCGATGCCGCTTCCTCGTCTTCCTCAGCGTAGTACTCTTCGTAGAAGATGTAGGGGTTGTCACGCGGTTCCTGCACCATCTGCGGGAGCGGATCGAGTCCGGTGTTTTCCAGGAAGGTAGCCAGGCTGACGCGCTCGATGAACTCGCCGATGCGCTCACGGGCCTTGCCGTGGTCATCCCAGAACTCCCAGATCCTCTCGATGAGGTCGTGCAGCTCCTCGTAGGGCTTCTCCATTTCCATGAAGGGAATGATGTTCTGCGCGATCAGGGCGCCCTCGACGATCGGGGCCTTGGCGCCAAGGCTGATGGTTGCGCCGCGCTCCTTGCCCGGGGCCAGGGCCTTGGGCAGGCGGGCGATGCAGTGCATGCACTTGACGCAGTTGCTGTCGTCGATCTCGATGTCGTTCTCGTCGGCGGTGATGCAGCCGGTCGGGCACATGTCGACGACCAGGTCCTTGATATTGAAGCCGTCCTTCATGTACGCAGCATAGGCGTCCTTGTCGATCTGGATCTCGTCCTTCCAGATGCCGATGATCGCCATGTCGGAGCGGGCCTGGGAGGCCACGCAGTCATTGGGGCAGCCCGACATCTTGATCTTGAACTTGTAGTTGAACATGGGACGATGCAGTTCGTCCTGGTATTCCTGCGTAAGGTTGTAGCAGAGATCCATGGTGTCGTAGCAGGCCCATTCGCAGCGCGCCGGACCGATGCAGCAGCTGGGCGTGCGCATGTCGGAACCGGAGCCGCCCAGGTCCCAGCCCTTCTGGGTGAGCGCCTGGAAGGTGGGCTCGAGCTCGTCGGTGTTGGTGCCCAGGAGCACCATGTCGCCGGTGGAGCCGTGCATGTTGGTCAGGCCCGAGCCATGCTCATCCCAGATGTCCATGATCTCGTTGAGGGCCTTGGAGGTGTAGACCCAGCCGGAGGGCTGGTTGACACGCACCGTGTGGAAGTGGGACACGCCCGGGAACTCCTCCGGGAGCGCGGAATAGCGGCCGATGACGCCGCCGCCGTAGCCGAGGACGCCCACAAGGCCGCCGTGCTTCCAGTAACCTCTTTTGTCTTCGTAGGATTTTTCGAGCTGGCGCAGAAGGTCTGCGGCGACTTCGGACTTGTCAGCCATGCTCTTGATATCGCTGACGAAGCTCGGCCACGGCCCTTTCTCCAACTCCTCCAAGAGTGGAATTTTCAGGTCATCTGCCATTTCATGAACTCCTTTTCCTTTGCTTGCAGTTCGTTCAGCCGCGCTTTTGCGGGCTTTGATCTACTTCAAACTATCGTGTCAAGCGGGTGCGCCTGCCTCGGCGGCGCCTGCGTCCGTCTCTTCTTCGCCCCCCTCCTCTTCGCCGTTACCTTCCTCGATCAGCAGGTCGGGCGCAGGCGCAGGCTTGATCAGCTTGGCCTCCTGGGGCAGCAGCGGCAGCCACTTGATCAGCAGCAGGTAGGCCAGGGCTACGAATGCTATCACGCCGATATACTGGATCCAGGCGGTTACCATCGGGAAATAGGTGATGGTCTCGCCGTCCCCGTAGGCGTTGCTGAAAAACTCGTATCCGGGCAGGATGGGTATGTAGCGGAACTGCCCCGGCAGGATGAAGAGGATGCGCTCACCGAGGATACCGACGACATGCAGCACCGAGGCGGTGAGGATCCAGCCCAGCTTCGACCTGGTCTTGGGATAAAGCAGGATGATGATGGGCAGGATGAAGCCGATGCCGTAGAGCTGAATCCAGAAGACGTAAGTGAAGAAGCTGCCGCTGAACATCACGTACTCCTCACCCGCGTAGTGCTCGGGCACGTACATGTGGATCAGGTGCTCGATGGTGACGATGAAGAACACGAAGAAGATCAGCCCCAGCATCACCTTGCTCAGCTGCAGGAAGAAGCGCGGGTCGATCTTGCGCTTGGTGGCCTTGAAGCTGTAGTGCAGTATCAGCATCGCCAGCGCGGTACCGGAGGAGAGCGCGGCGATGACGAAGGCCAGCGGCGTCAGCGAGGAGAAGTAAAGTTCCCTGCCGTTGATCACACCGAAGATGAAGCCCGTGCCCGAATGCACGAAGATAGCGGTGCAGACCGCGGTGATGGCCAGGATCCTCGACCACTTCTCGCTGTTCTTCAGCTGGGCCCACAGGTAGATGATGCCGACGGTGATGTAAGACGAGTAGACGAAAGCGTTCAGCGAGAGCATGGAACGCGGGTTGATGTTATAGAAGGGCAGGAAGATGCGATCCGGACGGCCCCATGATGAGATGAGCATCATCAGCGCCGCCGCCATGAAGAGCACGGAGTTGAGCGCCGCCACGCGGGAAAGAATCTTGTACTCCGTCTGCCCGAAGATGGCGCCCAGGGCGGAGATCAGCAGGGAACCTGCACTCAGGCCCACGAAGAGCACGAACAGCACCTCGGAGCCACCCCATGTGATCGAATGGTTGAGGCCGGTGATCCAGAAGCCGGCATAGAACCGGATGATGGTGGCGATGAGCCAGCCGAACACCAGCAGGGCCAGCACTGCCACCGCGAAGTTGTACCAGGGCGATTTTCCCTTTATCGATTCGAAATAATATTTTGCCACATCAGCCTCGCAATCCGTTTTTCAGATCCATTCCCAGAGACTTGCTTCCTACAGGTTCAGATAGAACACGTTGACGCCCAGTTCCAGGTTGGGCCTCAGCACCGTTGACGTCCCCGGCATCAGCAGCTCGGCCACTTCGCTTTCGGGATCGTTGCGGTCGCCGAAGGTAAGGGCGCCTTCCGGACAATCGACGACGCAGCGAGGAAGCTTGCCGTCATCGATGCGATGGACGCAGAAGGTGCACTTGGACGCCACGCCGCGCATCAGCTTCGGCACCTTGTGGTTGGTCCACTGGTCGTCGGGGGTGTCCTTGAAGATCATGTACCTGACCCGGTAGGGACAGGCGATCACGCAATACCGGCAGCCGATGCAGCGATGCTCGTCGATCATCACCAGGCCGTCGTCCCTGATGAACGAAGCCTTGGTGGGGCAGACGTGCGTGCAGGGCGGCTTGTCGCACATCTGGCACATCACCGGCAGGGTAATCTCGTCCGTGTCCACGCCGGTGACCTCCTGCTTGGCCTCGACTATGCGCAACCAGTAAGGATTGTAACGCGACAGCTTTCCCTCATAGCGGGGCAGGTTGTTCTCGTCGGCGCATGCCTCTTCGCAGATGGTGCATTCCGGGTCGCACTTGCTGACATCGGCGACCATCGTCCACTTGACGCCCTCCTCCTCTCCGGACTTGCTGCCGCTGGAGGCAAGACCGGCCGGGGCCAGCGTCGAGGTCAGCGCCGGGATGGTCACTCCCGCGGCCACCAGGGCGCCGCTCATCTTCAGGAACGTTCTGCGGTCGAAGCCGCTCTTCTCCACCTTCTGGTTATCTTTGCTCTGCTCGTTACTTGACATCAATCAGCCTCCGCCTCAGAAACCTTCAGGACGTTCGATCCCCGGCTGTTCCGTCGCATGGCAGCCGCCGGTGCCGGCGGTGCCGTCCGTACTGCTGAAGCAACCGGGCTGGACACTGTTGTATTCATGACACTTCTCGCAGAACTTCTCATATTCATGGCATGAGAAACATTTCTTGATGCTGTCCTTGTCCGTGCGCTCGCCGTGCCTGACGGCCTGGGTGCGCTCGTCCTTGAGCAACTGCATGTGGTTCATACGCATGAACTCGGTGTCGCGGACGCAGACGTCTCCCGCGTCTTCCTTGATGCCCGGATCCAGGTCGGGCTTGAGGGGCGCATCGCCCAGATTGCCGCTGGCAGCCGCCACGATGAAGGGCGAGATCATTACCAGCGCGATCACAGCAACTATCAGTATGGCTTTGCTCATTCTTTAGCTCCCAACTCGATTGCCCTTCCGATTAGCTGGTGTACGCCGCCCACCTCGATCATCGGTACGCCGTACTTGGGCACCACCTTGGTGAACTGTGCCTTGCAGATGGCGCAGATGAGCCCGAGGAAGTTTACGCCGTGGCTCTCCTTGACGTTCTGGTATGCCTGCATGCGCGGCATCGCCCCCTGGACGCGGACATCGAGGATCTCGTCCGAGAGCAGGCCGCCGCCGCCGCCGCAGCAGAAGGTCTTCTCCCGAATAGTCTCCTCTTCCATCTCCACGTAGCGGTTGCAGGCCGCCTTGATCAGCGCCCGCGGGATCTCGAACTGGCCGCCGGGAAGGTCGCCCATGCGCGAGGCCCGCGCTACGTTACATGAATCATGGAACGTGGGGACGAACTCGTCATTGGCCGACTTGTCCAGCTTGATGGCGCCCCGGTCCAGCAGGTCCTTGGTGAACTCGCAGATGTGCTGCGGGCGCGGGTACTCCAGCTTGAGGCCGACGCTGCCGTCCAGCGGGCCGATGATGGTGTTCCAGAAGGAATAGGCTATCCTCCAGGCGTGGCCGCATTCGCCGACGATCAGGCGCTTGGGCTTGAGCTCCTCGATGGCCTTGCGGATGCGCATGGCCGCCCTCTGCATGTGATCATAGTTGCCGATGAACATGCCGAAGTTGCCCGCTTCTGAGGCCGTAGAACTCAGGGTCCAGTCCGTGCCCGCCTGGTGGAAGACCTTGGCGTAGCCGATCAGCGACTCCACGTGCGGCGAGGCGAAAAAGTCCGCCGAAGGCGTCACCAGCAGCACCTCGGCCCCCACCTTGTCCACCGGGAGCTTGACGGGCACGCCGTCCTCCTCCTCGATATCCTCCTCCGTGGACTCCAGGGTGGCCTTCAGGGCCTTGGGGTTCATACCCAGGTTGTTGCCGATCTCGTGGAGCTTGACGATGATGGTGTTGACGTACTTCTGGCCGATGCCTATCTGGTCCATGATCTCACGCGCAGCCATGGAGATCTCGGCCGTGTCGATGCCGTAGGGACAGAACACGGAACAGCGGCGGCATTGGGAGCACTGGTGGAAATAGCTGTACCACTCACCCAGGAGCGCCAGGTCGAACTTGGCGGCGCCGGCCAGCTTGCCGAAGAGCTTGCCCTCGGTGGTGAAATAACGCTTGTAAACTTTTCTCAGCAGATCCGCGCGGGCGACGGGCATGTTGCGCGGGTCCCTGGAGCCGAGGAAGAACTGACACTTGTCCGTGCAGGAACCGCAGCGGACGCAGATGTCCATGTAGACCTGGAGCGACTTGTATTTCTCCAGCAGCTCGCCCAGCTTCTTGACGGCCACTTCTTCCCAGTTGTCCACCAGGCCCGGCGGGAACCCCATCTCCTCCATGGTATCCGGCTTGGCGGCGTGGGGCTTGGACCAGCCCATGACGCCTTCCTCGAGCTTGGGGATCTCGATCCTGCCCGTGAGCTCGGGAGCCTTGACGTCGCCGGCCTTGGGCTTGGGCTCCTTGGCGCCGGTGACTATATCCTGGTCGGTCAAGACCTCTTCTTCGTGCTGCTCTGCAGCTGTGTCTGCCATCTCACATTTCCTTTCACATTCCAGTAGAACCACTGCCCGCCGTTCAAGCCGGCTCTTGGTTGGAAACGCATACCCCCTCACAGGGCAACCGGGCTGCAGCCGGTGGTCACCCGGCCGCTGATGGGTGGAAGCGCCCCCACCCCTGTTAAAGGACAGCCCGCCCTTGGGAGCCGCCTTACCGCCCCAGCCCGGGCCTGCGCGGACCCGGGCCGGTGGCGGGGATTCGCCTTAGACGCAGCCGGTCGGCTTCGGCAAGCCGGCGATCTTGCAGGCCTGGAGCGCCGGGCCGGCGGGGTACAGGTCGTAGAGATAGGCGCTGTTGCCCTTCTCCGGACCGAACATCTTCTTCATCTCCTTGATGAGGATCTTGATGGCCGGCGCGATGTTGTACTCCTGGTAGTAGTCGCGCAGGAAGTTGACAACCTCCCAGTGGGCCTCGGTCATGTCGATGCCCTCCTGCTCCGCCAGGTAGTTGGCTACTTCCTCGGACCAGGAATCGAGGTCCGTCAGGTAGCCGTCGTCGTCCGTCTCATATGTCGTGCCGTTCAGTTCAAAGCTCATTTGCATTTCCTCCTTGTTGAAATAGGTTTCTGAGCTAAGGTCTTGTTATCAGTCGTCCTGTGTCATGTTCGAAGGGATGTCGATCGATTCCGGGGACTTGGCCCACGGTGTCTTCCAGTATTTATCCCTGGCGTTGTCTATCTGGTTCCTGGTGGAGCTGAAGAAGATGCCGCCGGAATGCATCAGCTTGCTGAACGGGAAGTAGATCAGCAGCAGGAAGACCAGTGAAATGTGGATGATGAAAAACGCTTCAGTGGGCATGTCCTGCGGGTTGAAGGTGACCACGCCCATCATGAATTCCTTGACGCTGGTGACGTTGGTGCGGAAGTAGTGCTTAAGCAGCAGCCCGGTGGAAGCGATGGCCATCAGCAGCAGCAGCAGGATGTAATCGTTCATCACCGAGATGAAAGCCGTCCGGTCGACGATCAGCCTCAGCACGAACAGCATCGTCAGGCCGCCCAGCATGATCAGGCCGGCGTACATCTCGAAGGTGGTGAAGTAGGCGAGCCAGCCGGGTGAGGTTTCGAAGAAGAAGCGGTAGTGCTTGACGAGTGCAAAGAGGAGTCCGAGGTGGAAGACGTAACCGAAGAGCCAGGTGATGCGGTTGCCCTTGAGCAGGCTCTTGAAGATGCCCACTTCCAGGATCATCCGCCCGAGGACACCGGGGCCCGATACGGGGGCCGGGGTCTGGGGAATCTTGAGCGGCGCGGGCGTCACGGCGTATTTCCAGATCCTTACCAGGAAACCGATGATGAAGACGGCAAGCGCCACGTAAGCGTAAATCAAGAAGAATACTGACAGACCGCTCATATCACATCCCTTTTCGTCATGAGAGCTCGCACTCTACGGGCTGATACCGGATTTTTTTCACACGCGCTTCAAATACCCCCTGAAGTATTGGCAACGATAGCACGGTGATTCGGAAGCTGTCAAACAGTGAGAGATACCCCCCACACCGTCTTTGTGCCACATAGAACAATACCTGAGCGGGTATTTTGGGCAAGTGGAAATCTAACACCCTCTTTCGGGGCTTGTCAATAGCCCCGCGCGATTTTTTTTAAGGGGGGAAGGCTGGCGGGAGCATCGCCGCTAGCGCGACCGCTCAACGAAGCTGACGAAGCCGGGGGCCCATTGGGGCGACCCCAGGGCGTGCAGGTGGGCGTAGGAGGCGAGAATGCCCCCGTGGAGGATGCCGTCGCGGCTGCCGTCGACACCGGTGCCGCGCAGCACTTTCCAGGCGAAGCCGCCGGCGCTGCCGCCGAGCTCCGCCAGCAACCCCCCGGCGTTGGTTATCTCCGAGTAGTGGAACTCGTGGCCGCGTACGCGGGCGCCGGCTGGGAACCAGCCGGCGCCCGTCGCCTCCAGCTCCATGTAGCCGTGGCCGCGGGGCTTCTCGTGCATGAGGATGTCGCAGGGCAGGGCGCCCACCATCTCTGCGGTCCTGCCCTTCCAGGTAAGGCTGCGCGCCAGGTACATCAGCCCGCCGCACTCGGCGTATATGGGCATGCCGCCTGCGGCGGCTTCTCGGAGGTGGCGGCGCATGTCCGCATTGGCCTCCAGCTCCGCCATGAACACCTCCGGGAAGCCGCCGCCGATGTAGAGGGCGTCCACGTCGGGCGGTTCCCCGTCGTCCATGGGGCTGAAGGGGACCAGCTCGGCGCCGGCCTGCTGGAGCGCCTCCAGGTTCTCCGGATAATAAAAGGTGAAGGCCCGGTCGCGGGCGACGCCGATGCGCACGCGGGAGCGGGGAGGCCGGGCTGGTCCGCCCGGCGGCGGCAGCAGCGGCGGCGCCCCCTCGGCGATGACGCGCAGGCGCTCCAGGTCGACGAACTCGGCGATGGCCGCGCCGATGCGGTCGATGACGTCGTCCGCCGCCAGGTGCTCGCGGGCCGGTTCCAGCCCCAGATGGCGCATGATGATACCCATCTCGCTGCGTCTGGGGATGGAGCCCACCACCTCGATGTCCGTATATTCTTCCACCGCGGCCCTGAGCTTGCGCTCGTGGCGCGGTCCGAAGACCTTGTTGAGGATGACGCCGGCGATGCGGATGTCCGGCTCGAACTGCTGGAAACCCATCAGCAGCGGCGCGATGCTGCGGTTCATGCTGCGGGTGTCGACGATGAGGATGACCGGCGTATCCAGCAGGCGCGCCATGTCCGAGGTGCTGCCGCGCCCGTCCACCTCCAGGCTGTCGTAGAGGCCCATATTGCCCTCGACGATGCCGATGTCGGCACCGGCGGCGACCCGCTGGAACGAGGAGAGGATGTTTTCCTCCCTCATCATGAACAGGTCCAGGTTGCGGCAGTCGCGGCCGGCGGCGGCCCCCAGCCACATGGGGTCGATGAAATCAGGGCCCTTCTTATAGGGCTGCACCGCCAGGCCCGCCGAGCTGAAGGCGCGGCAGAGGCCGGTGCTGAGCGTAGTCTTGCCCGAGCTGCGATGCGGCCCGGAGATGAGTAACCTGGGAAATCTCAAGTTCGCCTCCACGAGGGACGTTGGTTCACAAAGTTCAATAACTCGCAAGCGGGGACGTTTGTTAACAAGTCAAGTAATCAGCCCGTGCAACGAGGGCCAGTCGCCAGGTCAAGATTCCGACCGCCGGGCCGCCGCACAGTCCCGGCAGCCGTCATATTCTTGCACGCGCGGCCCCCCTTAGCCAACATCCGGCTGCGTGCCTTCCAGCCTGCCCAGCGCCGCCTGCAGGTCCGGCGGCAACGGCGCGCGCGCCTCCACTTCCTCCCCCGTGCGCGGGTGCCGGAAAGCGATGCGCGCCGAGTGCAGGAACTGGCGGCCGATTCCCAGCTCGTCCCGGCGCCGTCCGTAGGTGGCGTCGCCGGCCACCGGGTGGCCGATGGCGTCCAGGTGCACCCTTATCTGGTGGGTGCGGCCGGTCTCCAGCCTCACCTCCAGCAGCGAATACCCCGCCGCCGGATCGCGCTTACAGGAGTGGCGTGCGCCGGGCCCAGCCCAGCTTTCCGCCACCCGGAAATGGGTCACGGCCTCTTTACCGCCGCGTCCCGAGACCGCCATCCGCTGACGCCGGGAGGGGTCGCGGCCCAGCGGCGCCTCGATGGTGCCCTCGTCGGTCTCGAAGCGTCCGTGTACCAGCGCCGTGTAGGTGCGCTCGATCTCGTGGCGGGAAAGCATCTCCACCAGCAGGCGGTGGGTCTCGTCGTCCCGGGCCACCACCAGCAGCCCCGAGGTATCCTTGTCCAGACGGTGAACGATGCCCGGGCGCCGTGGATGCTCCCCGCCGGCGACCTGGTGCCCCAGGAGTCCGTGTACCAGCGTGCCGCTGTCGTGTCCCCGCGCCGGGTGCGTGACCATGCCCGCGGGCTTGTCCACGATGAGCAGGTGCTCATCCTCGTAGGGGATGGACAGGCGCAGGTCCTCCGGGACCAGCTGCGATTCCTCGTCCGGCGGCAGCGACACGCGCACGGCTTCGCCGGCGCGCACCCGGTAATTCTTGCTGCGCGCGCCGCCGTCCACGAGCACCCGCCCGTCGGCTATCAGCCGCTGGGCCGCGGCGCGGGAGCCGACCTCGGGCACGGACGCCAGCAGCTTATCCAGGCGCACGCCCTCCTCGTCAGGGCCGATATCGAAGTCTACGCTGATGTCGCTGTGAGTGTCGATGGCGGTCTCCAGGCGCTGCGGTTGCGGGTCTGCCCGACGGTAAACGGTTGGCCGTCAAACAGCTGGTTGCTGCGCCATGAGTTTCTTGATTTCTTAACCTGCGTCCCCGGTTGCGAGTTATTGAACTTTGTGAACCAACGTCCCCCATCAGGGTTCGGTTATTGAACTTTGTGAACCAACGTCCCTTTTTGCGAGCAGGCGCAGGGCCAGCAGCACCACGCCGACGATGATGAAGGTGTCCGCCAGGTTGAAGGCGGGCCAGTGGGGGATGCGCAGGAAATCGGTGACGCTGTCCAGCAGCAGGCGGTCTACCAGGTTGCCGGCGCTGCCCGCCAGCAGGAACGCCAGGGGAACGGTCATGCGCTCGTCGTTCCTGAAGACGATGGCGACGATGGCCAGGATCACCACGATCACCAGGCCGACCAGGAGGATGACGGTGTCATGTCCGTCGAAAAGCCCGAAGGCGATGCCGCGGTTGCGCACGTGCTGGAACATGAAGAACGGGAAAACACCCACCGTCTCCCCTGCCTCCAGCAGGCGGCGCGCAAGCAGCTTGGTGAGCTGGTCGGCTGCCAGCAGGGCCAGGAGCCACATCAGGAGTTTGCGGGAAGCACCGGTCAAGGGAAGTCTATTTCATCTCCTGCCGGCGCTTGCACTCGACGCAGCGCTCAGCATAGGGAAGGAACTCCAGCCGCTCTCTCGAGATCGGCTTGCCACAGGATTTACAGGTGCCGTAGGTGCCGTCGTTGATCTCGGTGATGGCCGCGTTTACCCGGTCCAGCAGCATCCTCACCTTCTCCTCCAGCGAGAGGTCGAGCTCCCTGTCCTGAGCGAGCGCGGCCAGGCCGGCCACGCGGTCGTCATAACTGAGGCTGGCGGCCAGCTCCTGCTCGGACTCGTCCGCATCACGCGACAGGCGCTCCAGGTCGTTCTCAAGATCGCGCTTGAGATCGAGCAGTTTCTGTAATTGTTGTTCCTGTGGTGACATGGGAAAGAGACCCCCCTGGTATCAAGCGTCGTTACATCCTATCATTCCACGTGGAGGGCTTTTTTCAACCTGTTTCGGGCGTCGGCCGGGTCGATGCCGGACAGCATCACCGATTTATCACGCGAACGCTCCCCCCTGGCCAGGCGCACCTGGTTCTTCCTCAGCCCCAGGCTCGCGGCCAGCGTCTTCAGCAGTTCCCTGTTGGCCTTGCCCTCAACCGGCGGCGCCTGCAGGCGCACCTTGAGCCGCCCGTTCTCCTCGCCGGCGATCACGGTCTTGCTGGCGCCCGCGATCACGCGTACGGCCAGCAGCGTCCCCCCTTCCGATCCGGTCAGCAGCTCGGGCGCGCTTGCGCGGCCCCCGCCGCTACCAGTCGAATTTCTTCTCTTCGGTGTCAATCTCTACATCGGAGAAGGGGTCGTCCTCGCTGTTCTCGGGGTCGGGGTGCAGCGCCGGAAAGCTGACCGTATCCTCGCCCGCCCTGGGGGAATCGCCGCTGTCGCTGCTCGCGTCGCCGCTGTCCAGCGACGCGGACTCGTCACCGCCGACCGGCTCCCTCACCGGCTCGCCGGCCGTATCGGCGTCTTCGGCGGAGCCGTTAGCGGCGGCGGGCGTATCCAGTTCCTCCAGCTCGATATCATCGAAGGCTGAATCGTCATCCTGGTCCAGCGCGTTCATGTAGCTCTCTATCAGCGACTTGAGCTGGTAGCGCAGGTCCTCGTGCTTCTGCTTCAGCGACTGCACCGAGCGCTGGATCTTCTGCCGTTCGGCGTAGGAATCGTTGATGATGCTGCGGGACTTGAGCTCCGCGTCCCGGAGTATCAGGTCCGCCTCCTTCTTGGCGTTGACCTTGAGCTCCTCCGCCTGCTCCTGGGCCGAGATCAGCGTCTTCTGCAGCGTCTCCTCGATGTTCTTGTACTGTTCGATCTTCTCTTCCAGCGCTTCCAGCCTGTCCCTGTAGTCGATGTTCTCGTTGAACACGCGCTCGAACTCCTCGACGATCTCGTCGAGGAACTCGTCCACCTCCAGGTCCTTGTAACCACGCATGGACCTGCTGAACTCCTTGTGCCTGATATCCAGTGGTGTGATTTTCATCCCGTTATCCTCCCTGGTTGTGGCTTGCAGCTTACAGTAGACTCAAGACAAAACCCTGGATGAGCCCCAGCACCAGCAGCCCGATCAGCGGACTGAAGTCTATGGGCCCCGCCAGCGGAATTATCCGCCTGAACAATCCGAGGTACGGTTCGGTGACATCATAAACGAACCGGTACAGGGTCAGGGCCGTCTTGTTGGACGGCAACCCGATCCAGCTGAAAATCACCCGGATTATTATCAGTATGTAATAAATATAGAAAAGGGCTCTGACGAACGAGCGCAACTCGAACCCGGTCATGGCTACTTGAGCTCATTGGCACGGTTGACCGCCACCTGGACCGAGTCTATCACTGCCGAGCGGACGCCGTCCCGCTCCATCTGCGAGATGCCCGCGGCCGTCGTGCCCGCGGGGGATGTCACCCGGTGCCTGAGCTCACCGGGAGAGAGTCCAGCATCCACCAGCATGCCGGCGGTTCCCGCCAGCATCGAGTAGGTGAGCTCGCGGGCCACGCCGCCCGGCAGCCCGGTCATCACGCAGGCGTCGATGAAGGCGTCGACTATCAGGGCCATGAAGCCGGGGCCGGAGCCGGCGATGGCTGTCGCCGGCGCGAACAGGCGCTCCGGCAGTGGAATCACGCGGCCCAGGTGATTGAAAAGCTCGTATACCTGCTCCTCCGTCTCCGGATCGACGTTATTACCGACCGCAAAACAGATGGTGCCGGAACAGACCTCGACGGCCACATTGGGCATCAGGCGGAATACGGGGACGTCCTCCGGAAACAGCGCCTCCAGGAAGGCGATGGTCCTGCCCGCGGCCACCGAGGCCAGGATCTTGCCCCTGCCGAAGAAGCCGATAGCCTCCTCCATGGCCGCCTCGATATCGTAGGGCTTGACCGCCAGCAACACCAGGTCCGCCCATTCCACCAGCTCGCCGTTGCCGCCGGCGGCGGCGACGCCCGTATCATCGGCCAGGCGTTGCGCCGCTTCGGGGTAGGCGTCGGCTACGCGGATGCGCGCGGCCATGTCCGGGTCGGCCTTGAGCCAGCCGCGGACGAAGGCGGAGCCCATGTTGCCGCAGCCTATCAGGCCGATGTTCGAGATATTCATGACTGGTTGAAGAAGCCTTTCTCCATCAGGCGCGCCTTCTCCTCGGCGGAGACGTCGACATTGCGGGGCGTCAGCAGGAAGACCTTGTCGGCCACGCGCTGCATGCCGCCGTCAAGGGCGTAAGTGAGGCCGCTGGCGAAGTCGATCAGGCGCTTGGCCAGCTCCGTCTCCGCGCTCTGCAGGTTGAGGATGACGGGGATGTCCGCCTTGAACTTGTCCGCTACCTGCTGGGCGTCGTTGAAGCTCCGGGGCAGTACCAGGTGCACGCGCACGTTGGCCGGTGACGCGGCCTCGCGCAGCGGCTTGATGCGCGACACCTTCTTGTCCTCCGGATAGATGTCGTCGTAATCAACCTTGCGCTGGCGCGACGAGCGGCTTATCTTGCGTACGTTGGGACGCTGACTGTAGGATTCCTCCAGCTCGCGGTGGGCCGCCATGTGGTCGTCTTCCTCCGCGTAAACATCATCATCGAGCTGGTCTTCGGCCAGTCCGAAATATACCAGTGTTTTTTGCCACATCTTAGCTATGGAAATCACCTCCGAATAATGGCAGTTCGGTCATTTTTTCTACCTTTACCTGCCTATCCCTTTGATTCTCGTCCGCCATAGAGCACGTTGCCGAGCCTGATGATGGTGGCGCCCTCCTCCACGGCGACTAAGTAATCGTTGCTTGTGCCCATGGATAAATGCTGGAACAGGTATCGGCCCTGCCAGGCTTGGGAGAGTTGTTCCGCCCTGTTCCGCAAGGCTGCGAAGGCGGCGCGTGAGCTGTTGGGGTCCGCCGCCAGTGGCGGCATGGTCATCAGACCGGTGAAGTTCACCATGGAAAATTTGGATGCCTCCTCAAGGAAGCGGTCAACTTCGGAAGGAATGATACCATATTTGCCGCCCTCTTCGCCAACGTTGACCTGAAGGAACACGTCTGTTGGCTTTTCCGCGCGGCGCTGCAGCTCCCTGACCACGGAGAGGCTCTCCACGGAATGTATCAGCCGCACCAGCGGCAGCACCTGCCGCACCTTGTTGCTCTGCAGATGGCCGATGAAGTCCCAGGTGAAGCGGCCGCCCCACTGCCGGTGCTTCGCCGCCAGCTCCTGGGCGCGGTTCTCGCCCACCAGGGTCACGCCCGCCTCCGCCAGCGCCTCCATGCCGCCGCGGGATACGTACTTGGTGGCCGCCAGCAGCTCCACGGCCGCCGGATCCCTGCCGGACCGCGCGCAGGCCTCCGCCACTTCCGCCCTGATGCGCTCCAGGTTGCTGCGGATGGCCTCCGCGTCCAGCGCCTCCCGTTGCAGCATCAGTCTATCCATGCGATCGCCCCCTGCCTGCCGGTGGCGGGCCCGTCCCGCCGGTAGGAGAAGAAGTCCTCGTCGCAGCTGGTGCAGATATCCAGGTTGTGGATGTTTCCGGCCGCCAGGCCGGCGTCGAGCAGGTCCTTTGCCACCCCGTACTTCAGGTCGATGCGTCCGTCGTCGACCGCCGCCCCGCCGAAACGCTCCCGGAACTGCGCGGCGGTCTCCTCATCCACCCCGTAACAGCATGGCTTCACCGCCGGACCCAGGGCGGCCACGAGGCTCCCCGGGTCGGCGCCGGCGTCCGTCATCGTCTTCACGGTGTTGGTGACGATACCCGCCACCAGGCTGAGGCGCCCGGCGTGGGCGACGCCGATTATCGGCCTGTCGGCCGCCTCCCCCGTGAGCACCACGGGGACGCAGTCGGCGAACTGCAGCAGCAGCGGTGCGCTCTGGACGCTTGTGACCATGGCGTCGCAGGGGTCGAAACGGTTGGCGACCGCCATGCGCGAGCCGGCGCCGATGTCGAGCTCGCTGTCGAGGACACCCACGCGGGCGCTGTGTCGCTGCCGCGGCGACGTTATGCAGGACGCCTTGTGCCCCAGGGCGCGCCCCAGCAGCTGGCGGTTCCTGTGCACGTCGCCGGCGTCATCCTCGACGAAGAAGCCCAGGTTCAGCGAATCATAGGGTGGCTTGCTGACGCCGTTGCGGCGGCAGCTGAAGAAGACGTTCATCGGCGCTGCGGCGTCGAAGCGCCACAGCCGGATGTCGATGCGCTCTTCCTCCGTAAAGGCGGCGCCGCTGTTGTCAATGGAGATATGCGGGTCGTCCTGCTGCAATCTCTTCCCCTGTCGGTGCCGCGGCAATGAAAAGGCAGGCCACGACGGCCTGCCCCTGGTCGCCTGGGATGGCAGTGGCGCAGGCCGTGCCTTCTACTCCTCTTCCCTCAGGAATGTGGGGATGTCCAGCACGTCCTCGTCCATCTCGAAATCCGGTGACTGCTCCGGCTCCTCCGTGGGGGCCGGCGTCGAGACCGCGGTCTCCGTCTCCCGGGAGGCACGCATGATACGCGACGGCCTGATCTGCTTGTCGAAGCCGGTGGCGATCACCGTCACCTTGACCTCGTCCTTGATGTTGTCGTCGATGACCGCTCCGAAGATGATGTTGCTGTTGGCGTCGGCGGCGCCCGAGATCACTTCCGCCGCTTCGTTCACCTCGAACAGGCCCAGGTCGGGACCGCCGGTGATGTTCAGCAGGATACCCGTGGCCCCCTCAACCGATGACTCCAGCAGGGGCGAGGATATGGCGGCCTTGGCCGATTCGCTGGCACGGTTCTCGCCGCTGGCGAGCCCGATGCCCATCAGCGCAGAGCCGGCGTCCTTCATGATCGCCTTGACGTCGGCGAAGTCAAGGTTTATCAGGCCGGGGACCGTGATCAGATCCGTGATTCCCTGCACGCCCTGGCGCAGGATGTCATCAGCCACCTTGAAAGCGTCGATGATGGAGGTGCGTTTCTCCACGACCTGGAGCAGCCGATCGTTGGGAATGATGATTACCGTGTCCACCTTCTCGCGCAGGGCGCGGATGCCTTCTTCAGCCTGGTCGCTGCGGCGCTTGCCCTCGAAGGAGAACGGGCGCGTGACCACGCCCACGGTCAGCGCCCCCAGTTCCTTGGAAATCTCCGCGATGACCGGCGCGGCGCCGGTACCGGTGCCGCCGCCCTTGCCGGCGGTAACGAATACCATGTCCGAGCCCTTGATCGCCTCGCGAATCTCGTCGCGGCTCTCCTCGGCGGCCTCGCGGCCCACCTCCGGATTGGCGCCGGCGCCGAGCCCCTGGGTTATCTTGCCGCCGATATGCAACTTGACATCCGCGTCGCACATCAGTAGTGCCTGAGCGTCGGTGTTGACCGCCACGAACTCAACACCTTTCAGCCCCGCGTCAACCATGCGGTTTACGGCGTTGGTGCCGCCGCCGCCCACTCCCACGACTCTGATAACTGCCGAGTAGCTGTTCCCGGGATCTAACATATTCGTTAAAACCTCCCTAGGGTTTGAACCAACCCTTAACCTTGGCCAGAACCTCGTTCCACAACCCTATACTACTGATTGAGGGTTCGGGCGGCTGAATTGGCCCCCGTTCAAAAATCTGCTCACTTCCTATCTGGAGCAAGCCTACGGCGGTAGCATAAACGGGATTACTGGGGATGTCAACAGCGCCAGGACGCGATAAAGGGGCCCCGGTGCGCGCCGGCATTTTCGTCACGTGCCTGGCCAGTCCACTGATGCCCCCGAGCTGGCTGGAGCCGCCGGTGATGACAATCCCTGCAGCAATACTTGAGAGATAACCGCTATCCTTCAACTGGTGGTTTACCAGGCCGAAAATCTCGGCGACCCGGGCCTCGACTATGCGTGAGAGGAACTTGCGCGAGAAGCTCACCTGGCGCTCGCCGGGGCTTCCGGGCTCGCCCACCCCGGTGCGCACCATCTCGATATCCTCGACCACGTGGCTCTGGGCGTGTCCATACTCGATCTTGATCTTCTCCGCCGCCGCCAGGGGCACCTTCACACCCACGGAGATATCCCGGGTGATGTGGTTCCCCCCGACAGGCAGCACCGATGAATGCACGAGCTTGCCGTCTACAAACATGGCCACGTCTGTTGTGCCGCCGCCGATATCGACCAGCACCACACCGGAGCTCAGCTCCTGCTCGTCAAGACAGGCGCGGCTCGATGCCAGCGGTTCGAGCACGAGGTCGTCGACCGTGAGACCGGCTCCCTCCACGGCGCCCGCCAGATTCTGGATGGAACTGATCGCTCCATAGATCAGGTGGCCGCTCATCTCGATGCGCCGGGCCCACATGCCCACGGGACGCTTGACGCCGTCCTGGCCATCCAGCGTGAAGTCCCGGGGGAGCGCGTGAATCAACTGGAAATCGGGGGACATCTCAACGTCCTTCAGCCGGGCTATCAACTGCTCGCGCTCGGAGCTGGTGACGCGGCCGTCCTCGTTAGGATTGTTGATGGCCACCTTGCGGTTCATGGAGACGATGTGCGAGCCGGCTACGCCGACGAAGGCTTCGCTGATCTCGGCGCGCGCTTCGCGCGCCGCGGCCTCGGCGGCCTCGTTAATCACGGACGCTGCCTGCTCGATGTCAACCACCACGCCCTTGCGCATGCCCCTGGCCGGCGCCCTGGCGGAGCCGCGCACACGCCTGAGGCTGCCGTCCGGCGCCAGCTCGCCGATGAGGCAGGCTACCTTGGTGGTGCCTACGTCCAGCGCCACGACCGGCGGGAACCGGGCATCGTCCGGCGACGTGGCGGACATGCCGGCGGCGGCCTTCCTGCTTTCAATATCCTGCTGCTCATCCATTCTCGACCCCTGGAGACGCCTGCGTCCCGTCCCCACCGGCCGCCGCGGCTGCGCTTTCATCCGCAGCGGCGCTGTCATCAGCTGCGCTCCCGTCAGCATTCGCCGCGGGTTGCTCCACACCCTCCCTGGTTACCGGGCGCTCCGGTACCGAGACATCGATGGTCACCAGTACGCCCTGGGCCGCCGAACGGGCAAGCAGCTGCCTCAGCACCTCGAATTTGAGCCCGTAGTCGTCCAGCGTGCCGAAGACCACCTGCACCCCCGAGGTAGTGCGCGCCCGGATGTAGCCATCAGACACGGCGACGTCCGAGAACTGTTGGTTGAAATTCATGGGAATATCCGCAATGAACCTGACCGCTACCCGGACGTCGGCGCAGTCGGGCACCTCTCCCACTTCCGCGGGGCAAGGCTGGACGGTAGAGGCTACCGGGTAACCGCTGTCCACCGACTCCAGTTCGGCGAGGGCATAGCCTTCACTTGAAAGCAGGAACAGGCGCCCGTTCCCGGCTGAAAGCACCACTGCCGGTTGGCGCTCCCGCAGGCGTATCCTCAGCGTATGGGGAAAATCCCGCTCTACCTCCACGGCCTCGATATATGGTATCGCCGTCAGGGAGCGCTCGAGTTCATCATATGATATGCGCATCAGGCTCTCACCCATCAGCAGCGGCGTAGCGGTCTCCAGAACCTGCTCGTCGGTGACCGCATGGTTGCCCTCGACCTCGATGGTCTCGATGGCCATTATGCCCGACTGACTCAGCCAGAAAAGGAAGGCGGCCACGGCAGCCAGCGAAACCAGCACCAGGGCTATCCACCAGCCGTGTCTCCAGAAGGCCTTCAAGGGATGTCCTCGAGGCCGATGCCGCCGAGGAACTTCACCTCGGGCTCCAGCACGATACCGAAACGCTCATGTACCAGGCGGCGGCAGCGGTCCATGAGGGCGACGATATCGGCGGCCGTGGCGCCGCCCCGGTTGACGATAAAATTGGCATGGACCTCCGAGACGTATGCCGCCCCCTGCTGCAGGCCCTTGCAGCCGGCCCTGTCCAGCAGGGCGCCGGCGCTCTCGTCGCCGGGGGGGTTGATGAAGGCGCTGCCGAAACTGCGGATGGCCTGGGGCTGGTGCGCCTCCCGGCGTTTACGGTAGTCCGCCATCGCCGCCCTGATCTCACTGGTCCCGGCGGGGGAGAGCGAGAACAGCACGCGGCTGACAACAGAGCCCGCAGGAAGGTTGCTGTTTCTGTATCCCAGCTGGAGCGAGTCCCTCTCGATAGCGCGTATCTCACCGGGCAGGCAGACCGATACTTCCTCGAGGATGTCCCCCATGCACATGCCGAAGGCTCCGGCATTCATGGCGACGGCGCCGCCGACGGTTCCCGGAATGCCCGCCAGCGGCTCCAGGCCCGACAGGCCGGCAGCAGCCGCCTCGCGCGCCGCTGTTGGCAGGGGGACGCCGCCGCCGCAGTAGAGCGTGTTTCCCCGCAGGCTGCATTTCCTGAGGTTGCCCGTGAGCTTGAGCACCAGGCCGTCCCAGCCCTCGTCTGCGACCAGCAGGTTGGAACCGAGGCCGAGGATGAACCACGGCAGCTTCAGCTCCTCAGCCGCCTCGAGCGTGGCGCTGAGCCGGGCGGCCGTGTCTATCTCGGCCACCAGGGCCGCGGGTCCGCCGCAGCCGATAGTGGTCATGCGGGAAAAGAAGACGTTCCTCTCCAGCGGTTTGCCGACAGCCTGACGCAGCTCGCTGGGAACGCCCGGACTAGACAAGGCTCGCCTGCCTCTCGAGGGCGGCGAGCAGTTCCTCACCCACCTTGAAGATATCGCCGGCGCCGAGCGTCACGACCAGGTCGCCGGGCCGCAGTTCCCGGAGCAAAAGCGGCACCAGGTCGCGGGAGCGCGGGATATAGGCCACGTTGGCCTGCGGCTGGTGGCGCAGCAGGGAATCGACCACCAGCTTGCCGCTGATGCCCGGCTCCGGTTCCTCGCGGGCGCCGAAGACGTCGGTGACGATGGCCAGGTCGCAGAGGTTGAGCGCCGCGCCGAACTCGTCGTGCAGATAGCGGGTGCGCGAGTAGAGGTGCGGCTGAAAGGTGGCAATGATGCGGTTCCAGCCTCCGGAGCGGGCCGCCTCCAGAGTCGCCTGGATCTCAGTCGGATGATGGGCATAATCGTCGACGACGGTGATGCCGTCCACCTCGCCCTTCACCTGGAAGCGCCGGGCGGCGCCGCTGAACTCCGCCAGCGCCGGGGCCGCCTCCGCCGGCTTCACGCCGATACGGTCGAGTACCGCCAGCGCCGCCAGGGAGTTGAGCACGTTGTGCAGTCCCCGCACGGCCAGGCGGATGCGCACACTCCCGTCCGCCCCCGGACAGCGCAGGTCGTACTCCGTGCCCTCCCTGTTCAGGTCTATCCTGTCGGCGCGATAGCCGGCACCGGCCTCGCTGCCGAAAGTGACCACGTCGGCGCCGGTGGCCGCGGCGATCCGCCGCAGCAGCGGCTGGTGCCAGATTATCAGGCAGCCGTCCGCCGGCAGGCGCGCGACGAACTTCTCGAATATCTCCACCACCTGCTCCAGGCAGGTGTAATGGGAATGGTGGTCCAGCTCCACGTTGTTGATGACGGCTATCTCCGGCTTTAAATGCAG
>JAJRYJ010000051.1 GCA_024275795.1 Actinomycetes bacterium
ACCTGCATGTATGTGTCATCAGAGTAGTCTTCTTTTTCGATTATCTTGTACATGTCCTCCTCTTGCGTCTGATGGTTTCTGGCAATATATCTTACTGTTTTAACTGAAAACAGGAAACCTGGAGCCGGTCGCGCCGGAATCAGGCTCGCATCTCGATGGCCGACCTCACCAGCGCCCCCGCTCCCTTGCCCACGTTGCAGAGGCCGCATTTCTCCAGCATGGCCGCCGTTTCCGCCAGCGTCTCCAGGTCGTGCCCGGGCGCGGCCAGCAGCTCCGCCATCCTCACGCTGCCGATGCGGCAGGGGATGCAGTAGCCGCAGAGGTTGCGGGCGTTGTAGGCCGCGCCCGCCGCCGCCATCTCCAGGGCATCGTCCTCCGCTGCCAGTACATGCAGCGTCCGCCAGCGGGGATTATCCGAACGCTCGTAATCCGAGACCGGCCGCTCGAGGCCGTCGCCACTGACGAAGGTGCCCGAGAGCCCCCCCACCAGCACCTGCGGCCTGCCGTGCGAGCCCGCTTCGCCGATCAGTTCGGATACGGTCGTCTCCGCGGGCGCCTCGATCACCCCGGCCTCGCGCACGTCGCCCGTCACCTGGTAGAGCCGGTTGTTGACCCGTTCGCGCGTGCCCAGCACCGCCGCCAGCACCGTGAACAGGCCGGCGTTCTCCACCAGCACCGGTTTGGACCAGACCTTCTCCGAGAACTTGCCCTCCGAAGCGGGCACCGGCCGCTCGCCGTGCATCGCCGCCAGCGGCACCGAGTCCTCCGAGGAGACCAGGATTCCAGGTCCGATGATCACTTCCAGCTCAAAATCGATCTTCGAGAACAGCTTCATATCCGCCGCCGCCGCCGTCAGTGGCTCGGACAGATGCGCGTAACGCGGCCCCAGGAAAAGGTAGCCCTCGCGCGCCCCGGTTGCGTAGGCCGCCAGGTAGATGCCCTCCGCGAAAGCATAGGGGTCCTGCTCCAGCAGGGCGGAAACCTGTCCCGCCAGCGGGTCGCCGGTCTGGTTGTTGGCGACGATGACCCGGTCCCAGGCGTAGGTCGCCACCCGCTGCCATGTGCCGTGCCTGCGGGTCAGGTCTCCCAGCAGCACCTCGGAGAGCACCTGTTCCGGCTTCATGCCGTCCTCGATGCGGGCGATGGCGCTCATGCCGCCCAGCTCCCGGTAGCGCCCCAGGCTCGTGGCCTCCTTGCCGTACCTGGAAGTCAGGGGGCCGGGCGCCAACATGCGGCGGTGGACCTCGCCTTCCGCGACGGTGGCGAAGGCAGGCAGGGGCGCTTCCTCACGCGGGGGGCGGCGGCCTTCCTCCTCATCATCGAAGCGGAACTCCGGGTAGGAAGCGGCGATGCCGTATATACGGTCCAGCGATATCAGCTTGCTACGCGACAGGCTCTCGAGCGATTCCCTCGCCAGGTGGCCCGCGTCGGACTGAAGCGCCCGCAACACATCCAGCAGGGGCGCCTCCCGCATGTCTTCAACTATCTGAGAACCTCTCGCTTCCATCACAGCTCCAGCTCTGGCGATTCGTCCGCCGCCGGCCGGACCCCGTGCCCGCTCCGGGCGGCGGAGCGGCTACTTCAACTCCGCGTCGGAGACCGAATAGAGGGACTTGTTCTGCAGGGCGTTGATCAGCCTCACGGTGCGCATCATCTCTTTATCCTTGGCGTTGAGGATCGCCGAGGTCATGCCGCAGGCCGCCAGCATCGGCAGGAAGGCCCGCTCGATGCCGCCGCGCAGCTCGTCCGGGGCGCCGTTGGAGGTGTTAGACAGGCCGCAGGTGGTCTGCACCGGCGGGTCGAAGACCTCCGGCAGCATCTTCAGCACCTCCTGCACGGCGACGGCGTGGGCCTGGCCCACCTCGACGCCGATGGGCAGGATGATGGGGTCGATCCAGATGCGCTCGTTGGGCACGCCCGCCTCGTTGGCGGCGGCAACAATCTCGTAGGCGATGGCGATGCGCTCGTCCGTGTCGATGGGTATATGGGTTGACATGGTCAGGCCGATGATCTCGCACTCGTACCTGGCCGCCAGCGGCAGGATATGTTCCATCTTGTCCGGCTGGGCGCTGAAGGAATTGAGCAGCGGCGTCTTGTTGCAGGCCTGGATGCCCGCCTCCATGGCCTCGTGGTTGCTGGTATCCAGGCAGAGCTGCAGGTCCGAGACCTCCTGCACCGTCTTGACCACCCATTCCATCATCTCGGGCCCGCCCTTGCGCGCCGGTCCCAGATTGATGTCCAGCAGGTCGGCTCCCGCCTCGGTGCATTCCTTCGCCAGCGCCTGGATCGGCTCCGGGATGCGCTCCTTCATCGCCTCGCCGATGCTCTTGGACATCACGTTGATATTCTCAGCTATCGCTTTCATTCAGCCTCCTGGTCGTCGGTATTATCCGTCCTGCAAAACTTTGTGACCGGGCTCGAGACCGGCGCGGGACGTGATCTCGGCCACCGCCTCCTCCCATTCCACCGCCATGATGTGCACGCCGGCAACGCCGTCCACCTCCCGGACGCGCTTGATAATCTCGACGCAGATGTCGATGCCCTCGTCCTGGGCGTCATCGGCGGCGGACATGCGCTCCACCACCTCGTCGGTGACGTCCATGCCGGCGACGCGGTTCTTCATATATTTGGCCATGCCGGCGCTCTTCAGCGGCGCCACGCCCGCCAGGATGCGGCAGCGCTCCGTCACGCCCAGCTCGCGGCACTGTTCCATGAACTGCTCGAACTTCTCCACGTTATAGATGATCTGCGTCTGCACGAAGTCGATGCCGGCCTCCACCTTCTTGGCCAGCCTCACGGCGCGGAAGGGAAAGGGGTCGGCGTAGGGATTGGCGGCGGCGCCGATGAACAGCTCCGGCGGCGTCTCGACCTCGTCGCCGCACTCGAAGGCGGGCACATCGCGCATGTCCTTGACCATCTTAATCAGCGTCACCGAATCCAGATCGTAAACGCCCTTGGACTTGGGATGATTGCCGAAGCTCTGGTGGTCACCCGTAAGGCAGAGCAGGTTCCTGACCCCCAGCGCCGCAGCGCCGAGGATGTCCGCCTGCATCGCCAGCCGGTTGCGGTCGCGGCAGGTCATCTGCATGATCGGCTCCAGCCCCTGCTCGATCACCAGCCGCGCCGCCGCCATGCTGCTCATGCGGACGATGGCGGTCTGGTTGTCGGTGATGTTGACGGCGTCGGCGTGGCCCTTGAGCAGTGCGGCCTTGTCGATGATCACCTGGGGGTCGGCGCCCTTGGGCGGACCCAGCTCGGCGGTGACGGCGAAGGCGCCGGCGCCCAGCACGCGCTCCAGTGTGAAACCGGACTTCATGGCTTGAAGCCCTCCTTGCTGAAGGTGCGGGGGCCGCCGTGCTTGGACCAGGACCAGTTCCTCGGACCCAGTATCTTCTTCAGGTCGTCGGCCATGCCCAGCCTGACCATCTTGTCGTGGATGGACTGCCAGACGCACTCCACGTCCGGCGAAATCTCGCAACGGCCGTCCTGGGAGCCGCCGCAGGGCCCGTTGAGCAGCTCCTTGGCGCAGCGGGCGATGGGACAGAGGCCGCCGGTGTACTGGATGACGCAGTCGCCGCAGGCGACGCAATACTCGGTCCAGGTCTGGTGCTCCTTGACCATGCCCAGCATGTTGGTGTTCATCGCCGGCACCACGCGCACGTCCTCGTAGCGCTCCGCCAGCGCCTGGGGACCGATGTTGCAGGCGGTGGAGAGGATCAGGTCGCGGCCCTCGACCGCCTCCTTCAACTCGTCGATATATTCATGCTCGCACTGCCTCAGCACGGTGATGGTGTCGACGGTTCCGCCCAGGCCCTGATGGCGCCGGTGCAGCCTCAGCTTGGATGCCAGCTGCTCCGCCTCCTTCTCGCCGCCGGTGAGGCAGACGGCGACGCAGGTGTTGCAGCCCACCACGAGGATATTCTCGTATGGGTCGGTGAACTGCTTTATCTTGCGGAATGGTTTTGGTTTGGCAACTATCATCTGGCGGCGCCTCCGGCGCATTTCTTCTCGCCAACTACCGAAAGCTGTATCAGCTCCGGGTCCATCTCGATCTCCTCGAGCACGGCCCGGGCCTCGTCCACGGCGGCGCGGGTCTGACGGTGTCCGGTGATGAAGCGGCCGTCGTCGTCCTCGCTGCATACCGCCACGTAAACCTTGTCAGCGCCCGCCTCCAGCGCCTTGAGCAGCAAGCCGGGGCTAAGCCTGGCCGTGCAGGGAAGCATCACGGCGGCGGCGTCGGGAGCCACCCGCGTCTGGGGGAACCAGCAGCCGAACTCCAGGGCGCCGCCGTCGGCCAGCGCCGCCTCTATCTCGCTGGTGATATCCGCCTCCGAGCGCACCACCAGGTCGATGGCCCTGGCGGGGCACTGGGTATAGCAGATGCCGCAGGCCTGGCAGACCGCCGGGTCGATTCCTCCCAGCCCGTCCTTGTCCGCCCAGGGGGCGCCGTAGGGGCAGACGCGCACGCAGGTGAGGCAGGAAACGCATTTCAGCTGCGAGTAACGGGCGCCGCTACCACAGAGCAGGCAGCGCGCCGCCTCGCAGCGGCCATCCACTTCCGCAAGGCCCAGTTCCACTTCCTCGAAATCTTTTATCCTCTCAGCCCCGTCGCGCGCCGGCATGCGCCTGCGGGGAGCCTGGCTCACCTGGTAGTCGCGCACGTGCTGCGGCAGCTCGCCGATGGCTTCGGGCTCTGCCGGATAGTCCACATCGAGCCCGAGGTAGCGGGCAATGGAGATGGCGGCGCGCTTGCCTCCCGCCAGGGCGTTTACGGCGGCGCCGGGGCCGGTCACCACCTCGCCGCTGGCGAAGACGCCATCCATGGTGGTGGCGCGGCGGTGCCAGTCGAACACCAGCAGGCCCCTCTCGTCCAGTCGCGGGCCGGCCTCGGGGATGAAGGACATGTCCGACATCTGGCCGATGGCGATGATTACCGTGTCGCCGGTGACGGTCTGCAACTCCGTCTCGCAGAAGCTGGGGGCGAAACGCCCCTGTTCGTCGAAAACCGATTCGCACTTCTTCAGCTCCAGCCCCTCGACCCGCTCGCCGCCGATGATGCGGTTGGGCCCCTGGCTGCAGATGATCTCGATGCCCTCTTCACGGGCGTCGCGGATCTCCCAGTCGTGGGCCGGCATCTCGTAGTCCGCCTCCAGGCAGACCATGGTGACCTTGCCGCCGGAGACGCGCCGGGCGGAACGTGCCACGTCGATGGCCACGTTGCCGCCGCCGATGACGATAATCTCCCGGCCGATACCGGGGTCGCGCCCGGCGTTGACGTCCTCCAGGAACGGCACCGCCAGCAGCACTCCCTCCAGGTCCACGCCTTCGATGGGCAGGGAACGGCTGAGGGAGAGTCCGACGGCGATGAGCACGGCGTCATATTCCTCCGCCAGCTCGTCAAAACCTATGTCGGAGCCCACGGCGACGCCGGTGCGGAACTCCACGCCCATGGCAGTTATATAGTCTATGTCCTCGTCGAGGATGGCCTTGGGCAGCCGGTATTCGAGGATGCCCGTGCGCAGGAAGCCGCCCGCCTGTGGCTGCTTCTCGAAGATGACTGACCTGATGCCCAGCAGCGCAAGGTCGTGGGCGGCGGCGAGGCCCGAGGGGCCGGAGCCGATGATGGCCACGCGCTTGCCGGTCGCATAGTCCGGCTGCGGCGGCGTGTCCGCCAGGCCCGCGGCCTTCACGCCGTCGGCGGCGACGCGCTTGAGATTGCAGATGGCGATGGCTTCGTCCACCTGGCCGCGGCGGCACTGCTCTTCACAGGGATGGGCGCAGATGCGGCCGATGACCTGGGGTAACGGGTTGGTCTCGCGGATGACCACCAGGGCCTCCGCCGGCCTGCCCTCCGCCACCAGCTGCACGTAACGCTGGGCATCCGTATGGATGGGGCAGGCGACCTCGCAGGGAGGGCGCAGGTTATCGTCCCCTGAAACAGGGCGTGCAAAACTCCTGGTTATGGACTGGTTTTCACTCATCGCAAGGGTAAAGGCTTCATTGTGAGCCTTCCGCTATCGGGCCGGCGCACACAGGTGGCCGGCGGTCTTTCCCGCAGCCGCTAGTTCTCGCTCCACTGCCGCAGATACTTGGGAATATCGGCAGCCTCGCGGACCCCGACCTGGACCTCCCAGCCGTCCCCCAGTTCCTCCTCGAGCTCGCCGGAGATCTGGGCAACATAGCCGGGTATTACCAGTTTCTTGTGCGGCGCCTTCTCCTCGATACCGCTCTTCTTGAGGAACGGCGCGATGGCGTCGGCTACGAACTTGCCCGCCGCCCAGGCGGTCAGCACCGACTGTCCTTCCACGTCCATCACGCACAGCCAGGCCGGCACCTTGCTGGCCTCGACCTCCGATGAGACGGTGAAGTAGGTCAGCGAGAAATTGGTCGTCACCAGGATCGGCGAATCGGCGTCCGGGTCGTTGATCTCGTAGATGCCCTCGTCCATCTGCATCGGGCGCTGCGGGTCCGTGTAGATGTTCTGCCCCAGGTAGAGCAGCGGCAGCACCCGGGCCGGGTCCAGGTCCGAGAGGATGATGATGCCGGCGTACTTGGCGATGAAGGTGGAGGCGAAGACCGCTTCCTGCAGTTTGTCGTCGGTCATGTCGCAGGGGAAGCCGATGGTGGGAAAGCCCAGCGGCCTGAATGTCTTCTTGATGGCCGCGCGGCGGATAAGCGTCTGGTCCTTGAGCACGTCGCCCAGGGTGGTGGAGGACGGGTCGAGCACCACTTCCTTGAAATCGCCGTCCACGGCCTTCTGCCCCAGGTCAGCCAGCTTCTCCAGGGAGTCGGCCTTGATGGCGAAGGGCACTTCCAGCTCTTTCGCCAGCGCTGAAACCTCGTCGAAGTTGGCCTCGGTGGCGGCGTAAAGCAGCGGTTTCTTGTCCTTGAGCGGCTCGGCGGCGGCCTTGAGGGCGGCCACGTCATCGCTGATAAGCACCAGCGCCGCTCCTGCCTGCTCATCGGCCTTTGCGGCCAGCGCCGCCAGCTTGTCACCGTCAGCGGCCCTGATAGCCGCCACCCGCGGGCGCAGGTCCTGGCCCACGTAGTTGAACTCCATGTCTTTCAGCTGGCCCAGCAGCGTGTCAACCTGGCCGTCGTCCATCTGGTCCGTAATCAGCACGCCCAGGCCCGGCATGTTCTCAAAGCGCTTCTCGTGGCGGTAGAGGACGGTCTCCTCACCGATGGTCACGGCCATGTCGCCGGCACCGATGGTCACCTTGCGCACGGGAGGGGCAGAGGCCTCTCCCAGCTGTGCCTTGGCCTCGTCGGACACGTAGGGACACTCGTCCAGCTCGGCCTTGCCGGCCGCCAGTTGCATGGCGAAGGCCATACAGGTCGCCTGGCCGCATTCCTTGCAGTTAGTCTTGGGAAGCAGCTTGAATATTTCCAGACCACTAAGAGCCACTGACTACACTCCCTTCATCGTTAGTACTGGTTCAATGGGTTCAATGGGGACACAATACTTTAGGGTTGGCGCCCAACCCTAAAGTATTGTGTCCCCCTGGTTTTAGAACAGCGGGTCCATCTCCAGGGCCGGATGGCCGACCTTGGTCAGGAACTCCAGCACCTTCTCCTCCTCGATACCCTCCTCCTCGGTGGCGATCTTGTCCACCAGGTCAGGCTCGCCGATGCGCTCGGCTGCCTTCTGCAGGATTTCGCGCATCTCTTCCTTGAGCTCCTTGGGCATCCAGACCAGCCGCTTGATGCCGCCGTCAGCCGAGATGAACTTGGGCGAGCCCATGTAGAAGCGTGAATGTCCCAGGAAACCCGGGCTCTGCACGCCGCCGCCCACGGAGCCCGCCAGGGTCGAGAACTTCATGCCCGAAGGCGTCTCGCCCTTGTACTCGCGGTTGACGGTCATGATGCCGTTGCACATGGGCAGCATGCAGCTGATGACCTCGAAGCAGCCGCAGGAGGTCATGGGATTCTCCATCATCGAGTAGGTGTTGAAGGCCTCGACGCTGCCCTGGGAGTTCTCCTTGACGTATTCGTTGACGCCGCTCCACTGGCCACGCTCGTCGTCGATGGTCTCACCCTTGGGCACGGGCTGGTTGCCGCCGGTGGGGTTCATCTCGTAGGCGGCCTTGCCGTCCAGCCAGTTATAGGAGCCGCAGAGCCCCGGCCGCTCCGGCGTGATCACGCACACGTGGGTAGGCGCGAAGCTCTGGCAGAGGATGCAGGAATAGAAGGTGTCGACACTCTCGTCCGTGAGGCTGCCGAGGCGGTCGTCGCGCTCCTTGTAGGCGGCGGCGGCCTTCTCAACCAGCTGCTTGACGTCGTCCTCGTTTGTATAGATGGTCACCTGCACCTTGTCCGCCACCGAACCGAAGTCGCCGTGGTAGCGGGCGTGGATGATCTTGCCCAGGTGCTCGAAGGTCAGCCCGGCCTCCTTGGCGCGCTTGCTGATGCGCATCCAGATGGTATCGCGCTGGCCCATGTGCAGCACGCCTTCGGCCTCGTTGAAGAACGAGTGGCCCTGACGTTCCAGGATGGGCTCGAAGTCCTTCTGCATCTTGCGCCCGGAGACCTCGACATGGACGGCGAAGGGGATGGTCCCCTCCTCCTCCACCTCGTCTATCTCCGGCCCGATGACCTCGACCTTGCCGTCCTCCACGTCCTCGGCTATCTCAGTGAACTCGCAGCCGATGGACTTGGGGCCCGCCAGCTCCACCCAGTACTCGCCCTTGCGGATGCGCTCACCCTCGAAGGCGGGGCTGTAGGCCACCGGCACGGGCACCTCGGAGACGACCACCTTGAGACCACGCACCTCGATGGCCCTGGCCACCATCTCGTCGTGGGGGACGCTGCTGACCACGTGCTCGTAGGTGCAGACGCCCGTGGGCAGGATCTCCGGGATGGGAGTGTCGGCGATGGTGGGGAAACCATAGGAGATGGCTCCCGCAGCCGTCGCGTACTTGCGGTCCGATACCTCGTCCAGCGCCAGCACGAAGGCGAAGACGCGGTCCTTGTTGTACTTGAGAATATTCTTGTAGTCGCCCGGCTCGACGCCGCCGAAAGCCAGCGCCGCGCGCGTGGCGAATCCCAGCGAGAAGATATGACCGGTGATGTAGGGGCTGAAGGGCACCAGGCGCGTATTCCAGCCCAGTTCCATGCCCCCCTCGACCAGCTGGTCGGCGAAGCTGACGCCCGTGTTGTGGTTCTTGCCGGCGATGAAGATGTAGAGCATCTTCTCCTTCAGCTCCTGGGCCATGCTGACCGCCGTCTCCACGTCCGGGGCGGCGCCGGTGATGGCTGCGAAGCCCGGTGCGGTGCCGTCCACGAACTCGACGCCGCGCTCACGCATGATCACGTCGTCGGCGGCTCCCAGCCAGAGGTTATCCTCAGTGGGGGCGTCCGTCGCCGTGTAGAAGCCGGGCTCCAGCACGTAGCGGAGCGACTCGATGATCTCCTCGGCGAACAGCGTGGCGATGCC
>JAJRYJ010000052.1 GCA_024275795.1 Actinomycetes bacterium
AGCAGCCCCTCCGCCACCAGCAGCTCCGCTATCTGCACGGCGTTGGTGGCGGCGCCCTTGCGCAGGTTGTCGCTGACCATCCAGAGGTTGATGGCGTTCTCGGCGGAGTCGTCCCTGCGTATCCTGCCCACGAAGACCTCGTCGCGCCCCTCGGCGTCCAGCGGCATCGGATACTCGTTGGCGCCCGGGTCATCCACGAGCGCGATGCCGGGGAACGACAGCAGCAGCCGCCGCACTTCATCCACGCTCACGGGCCGCCGCGTCTGCACGTTGATGGACTCGCTGTGGGAATTGAACACGGGCACGCGCGTGCAGGTGGTGGTGATTCTCAGCTCTGGCTCGTGCAGTATCTTGCGCGTCTCGTTTATCATCTTCATCTCTTCGTTGGTGTAGCCGTTGTCGTGGAAGTAGTCGATGTGCGGCAGGATGTTGAAGGCTATCTGGTGCGGATACACTTCCACCTTCACTTCCCCTGATTCGATCACCGCCTCGGACTGCTCGAACAGCTCCTCGATGGCCGGGTTGCCGGTGCCGGACACGGACTGGAAGGTGGTGGCCACCACCCGCTCCAGGCCGACGGCGTCGTGGATGGGCTTCAGCGGCATCACCATCTGGATGGTGGAGCAGTTGGGGTTGGCGATGATGCCTTCGTGCCACTTGAGGTCCTCCGGGTTCACCTCGGGGACCACCAGGGGCACGTTGGGGTCCATGCGGAAGGCGTTGGAATTGTCGACGACCACGGCGCCCGCCGCCACCGCCGCCGGCGCGAACTGCCTGCTGCGGTCGCCGCCGGCCGAGAAGAGGGCGATGTCGATGCCTTCGAAACTGCCGGCCGTCAGTTCCTGCACCTCCAGCTGCTCGCCGGCGAACTCCACCGTCTGCCCCGCCGAGCGCTCCGAGGCCAGCGGCCGCAGCGTGGCCACGGGAAAATCCCGCTCCCGCAGCAACTGCAGCATCACCGTGCCCACGGCGCCGGTGGCGCCCGCTACCGCGATGTTCAGTCCCTCAGTCATCGCCCAGCCCGAAGGCCGCGTGCAGGGCCTTGACCGCCTGTTCCACCTGCGCCCGCTCGATGACGCAGGATACCTTGATGGACGAGGTGCTTATCATCTCGATGTTGATGTCGTTGTCCGCCAGCGTGCGGAACATCTTGGCGGCGACGCCGGGATAGCTCTTCATGCCGGCGCCGACGATAGAGACCTTGCCCATCTGCTCGCCGATGATGTAGGCGGTGCCCAGCTCGTCGCAGATGCGGTCCAGCGCCTGCTGTGCCGCTGGCAGCTCGTCCTGGATGACCGTGAAGGAGATATCGGTCGTCCCCTGCTCGCTGACGTTCTGGATGATCATGTCCACGTTGACCTCCGCCTCCGACAGGGCGCCGAAGACCGTGGCGGCGATGCCGGGCTTGTCGGGCACGCGCAGCAGGGTGAGCTTGGATTCATCCTCCGTATGCGTGATGGCGCTGACGACTGCCTTTTCCATCTGCTCGTCCTCCTCCTTCACCAGGGTTCCCGGGTCATCCGAGAAGCTGCTGCGCACCCGCAGCGGTATCCCGTATTTCTGCGCGTATTCCACCGAGCGCAGCATCAGCACTTCCGCCCCCGTGGCGGCCATCTCCAGCATCTCCTCGTAGGAGACGGCGTTAAGCTTGCGGGCCTCCTTCACCAGGTTGGGGTCGGCGCTGTAGACGCCTTCCACGTCCGTGTATATCTCGCAACTCTCCGCTCCCAGCGCCCCCGCCAGCGCCACGGCGGTGGTGTCGGAACCGCCGCGCCCCAGGGTGGTGATGTCCTCGTCGGGCGAGATTCCCTGGAAGCCGGCCACCAGCACAATCTTACCACCGTCGAGCGCCTCGCTTAAGCGCCTGGTATCGATGTCGGTGATGCGCGCCTTGGTATGGGTCGTAGTAGTGTGGATGCCCGCCTGGGCGCCGCTTAGGGAGATGGCTTCGTGCCCCAGCTCATGGATGGCCATGGCCAGCAGCGCCACGCTGATGCGCTCGCCGGTGGAGAAGAGCATGTCCAGCTCCCGCTCCGGCGGCTCGGCGGATATCTCGTGGGCCATTTTCAGCAGCCTGTCGGTGCTGTCCCCCATGGCGCTGACCACAGCCAGGACCCGGTGGCCCTGTTCATGGGTGCGGCAGAGCCGGCCGGCGACGTTCTTGATGCGTTCCACGTCCGCCACGGACGTGCCGCCGTATTTCTGGACTATTATGGACATGGGCGCTTCACCTGGAGCATATCTGCATATTTCCCGACAGGGCAGATTCTAGAACAGTCAGGGGCGGTTCGCTAACCGCCCCTGAAGGCAAACCGTCAAGTCTGTCTTATTCGCCCGCTAGAGGCATTCCTCCTTCTGGAGGAGTTGTTCCCATTTATGGTCGACATATTCCTCGATACGCTTCAGCTCGTCCTGGTGGTCGCCCTTGAACAGGTGGGCGAAGCGCCCCTGCTTCTTCATCCAGTCGATTACCGAGGTCTTCTTCTTCTCGCTGGGCTTGTAGTTAATCTTGTACTTGCCGTTCTCCACCTCGTACAGGGGCCAGTAGCAGGATGTCACCGCCTC
>JAJRYJ010000053.1 GCA_024275795.1 Actinomycetes bacterium
CAACCGGCAGGGGGCCGAGGGGGGTAACGCCGTTGGAGGCATCCGCATCAGCCACCGCGCCCGCCCTGCAGGTTCCGGTGCCCTCGTTATCCATCCGGTAATCGACCATCAGGTAACCCTGCACGTAGGCGCTGTAGCTGGCCCAGTATGTCTTCAGGTATGAAAGCTTCAGCATCGGCGAGGTGATGGTGAACGGCCAGGTCTGATCCGATACCAGCCCGTCGAGATCAGCGACAACCACCCTGGCGGTATGGCTGCCTTCCACGATACCCGGACCACCGCCGGGCGCCAGCTGGTACTGAACCGATCCGGCGCTGACCAGAGCCTCGCCCGTGACTTCGACGCCATCGACGTAGACGGCGATGGATGCGGAGTCCACTCCCCTGCCGTTGTCCGTGATGTCCGCCGAGACCGTCGCCCGGGGATTGTTGACAGACGACCCCGGTACCGGCCGCAGGTTGCTGATAATGGGGCCGTCGGCATTGACCTCAAAACTCCACGCCTGTGTGCCCGAGTTTGCCAGGTTATCGCCGGCCGTGACCTCCACCTGGTGCACCCCGTCCGCCAGGCCAGTGACATAACAGGTGATGTCGCCGCTGGTTACGTCACAGCCGCCCAGGGGCGAGCCGTCCAGCGTGACCGTCACCGCTGTACTGTCGATACCGCTGCCGGGGGCCGGGTCCGAATATGAAGCCGAAATAACGGCATAAGCGGAAGTCAGGTTTCCAACAGGCTGGGGATCAGTGATTACCGGCGCCGTTGTATCCACATCGAAAGAACCACCGCCCGTACCCTCGTTACCATCAAGGTCGCGGACGCTGACTGTGATGCTGTGGTTGCCGTCCTCCAGGCCCGTAACGGGACAGTCGGCCTGGGTGTCGCCGACCGTACACCCGGTCAGGGGCGAGCCGTCCAGGGATACGACCACGGAGGCCGTATCGATGCCCGACTGTCCGTCAGAATAGGTCGCCGTAATCGTAGTGTCCCCTGAGGTGAGCCATCCCGAGGGCGCGACGGACGACACCTGGGGTGGAGTCACATCGTCCCGGGCCACGTAGATATCCCAATTGCCGTTGCGCTTGTCTATCCAGCTGAAGGTGGCGCCGCTGACGGCTGGCAGCTTCTGTGACTTGATGTTATCCGTCACCACCTGCTCGACGCCGGTAGAAAGATCCAGCATGTAGATATCCTCGTTGCCCGCTCGTGTATCCTTCCAGAGCAGGTAATTCCCGTCTGCCGCGGGCCAGCTCTGGTCTGCGCTGTCGTACGTCACCCGATACTCGGTCCCCGAGGACAGGTCTTTCATGTAGACGTCCCAGTTGCCGTTGCGGTAATCCATCCAGAAGATCTTGTCACCGTTGACGACGGGGGAATACTGGTCGGACGGGTTCGTTGTGACAGCCTGCACCACGCCGGTGCTGAGGTCTTTCATGTAGATATCGGGATTATGCCACCAGCCGCCGCTGTCCTGGTAGGCGTTGCGCCAGTCCTCCCAGACGACGATGTCGCCGCTGATGTCGGGTCTGCGCTTGTCCTTCTTCGGCGCCGCTATGGCGGGGTCCGTGTCGGCGAGTTCCAGCGGCTCATCAGCCGTTTTCGTCAGATCCCGCATGTAGATATCGCCATAGTCATTGCTGTTGCGGTAATCGACCCAGACCACCACGTCACCGCTGACGGCGGGGGTCACCATCTGCACCGTCCCGCCCTGCGCCGAGGCGTTCTGCTGCGTACCTGAAACCAGGTCGTGCACGATAATCTTGCCCGTCGACCAGTTGCGCCATACGACCAGGGTGCCGTCGATGTCAGGGTCCATGGCATTGGTATCGGTGCTGAGCCGCTGTTCTCCGCCTGTATCGAGGTTGGCCGCGTAGATATCCGCCGAGATACAACTCTGGGCGTTGGGACAGCCCCAGGCCTTGTTGCGATAATCCTGCCAGACTACCCAGTCGCCGCTGATGGCGACGTTCACCTGGTCGGAAGCATCAGTTACCACGGGGGTCTCGCCGTAGACCGCAAGCGCCGGGCATGCGGTCGCAAGGACCAGCAGCATCCCGGCGACAAGCAACCAGCTATGTCTCACAACCCACCACCTGACCCCATGTTGAAAAACCGCCAACAACAGACTCCGGCCAAGCTCTCGCCAGCGAGGCTTGCACCGGAGCACTTTTCAAAACCAAGATAGCATTATTAGCTTCCAAAGCTTATCTAATCATACACTCAAGCAGGGAAATTACATGATGCAATTTCTTCATAAACATAGGTAGATATTATTATTTAGGGCGAAATAGTAAACACTTCAGTTTTTTCACCATTCATTCGTTGGCAATCGCCCCCCGGAGCCCCCTCAACAACCACCAGTCCAGCGGCAGGCCCCAGAAGCGGCGCCTGCAGCGCGCTGCGCTCAGCGTGGTCGCCAGCTTCACGTACATGCTGCGCGCCCGGCTGCGCGAGGCCCGGCGGCGGACCCATTCCGAAGGGTAACCGTAGACCATGTAGAACTCCCGCTGCTTCATGCGGTTCCGGAACCTGGTGCTCATCCAGGGCAGCCCCCCCTTGACCGTGCTGAACATCGCCCATTCCTCGAACGACTGCGGACCCTCGAGACCCATCTCCAGCGCCTTGTCATACAGGGCGTTGCCCGGGGTCGGCGCGTAGAAATGCAGCTGGGAGTTATACTCACCAACCACCTTCGAGACCCTCTCCATCACTTCCCACGTCTCCTCTATCTCCTGTTGCGTCTCGCCGGGAAAACCGACGATGAAGCTGTAGGAGATCTTGACGCCGTGCCGGGTCGCCACCCTCGCCGCCTCCACGATGTCCTCGGGGCTGATATCCTTCTGCATCGCCTCGAGCTGCGTGTGCGAGCCGCTCTCGGCGCCCACGAGGAACGCCCAGAGCCCGCTGGCCTTGAGGATGTCGAAGGTCTCGTCCGCGAACTTTCCCAGCTGCGGCGCCCTGGCGTTGGCAGCCCAGCCTATCCCCATGTCCCTGTCGACCATCATCTGCGATATCTCCCGGGCGCGGCGCTCATTGACGAAATAGGTGGAGTCGAAATACATGACGCCGTTCACTCCCAGGAAACTCTGCAGGAATTCCAGGTCGGAGAGCACGCGTTCTGGCGTATATGCCTTCCAGCGCCGGTCGTAGACGAGCGGCTCGGCGCAGAACTGGCACCTTGCCGGGCATCCCTGGCTGGATACATAGTTGATGGAGCGCGAGCCCACGTGCATGTTGTTCAGATACTGCTGCGGGTTCCTGAGCTTCTCATAGGGCAGTCGCGGGAAGTTGTTGATATCCTCCACCTTGCGGCCTTCCGTGGTGACAACCTCTCCGTCACGGCAGTAAGTGAGCCCCCTGACGTCCAGGTAATCCTCGCCCTGGCTGAGCCTGCCGGCCACCTCCAGAAGCGTCGGCTCACCCTGTCCCCTGACAACCGCGTCGACATACTGGTTGCGGCTGGTCTGCTCCGGAAGTATCGACGGGTGGTAGCCGCCCCAGATTATGGGCAGATCGAGCCCCGCCGACCTTACGGCCCGGGCAGCTTCGAGGCCGAAGTGGATCTGGGGCCCGGTCATGCAGCTGATGCCGAGCATCAACGAGTCCCGGCATTCATCCACCAGCAGCTTCATCCAGTCCGGCTCCACGTTGGCGTCCAGCAACACCACATCGTAACCCTGGGCGAACAGCGGCGCCGATACCGCCAGTATGGGCAGGGGCGCCCAGGTCCAGGGGTGATAGACCTTGTCGAAATGGTTTCCGGGATATAGCAGGGTTATCTTGTTGCTTTTTTTCATCGTACGATTCCCGGTAATCATCATTCGTCCCGCAGCCTGAAGATCAGGGTCTCCCTGTCCGACCCGGGATAGAGCACCTGTACCAGTTCCCATTGCTGATGCCGGGCCTCGTCTTCCAGCAGCGGTTCCAGGGTCGGCCGCCATACGTAGATCTCATCCCTTCCCAGCACCAGATAGTCGACGCCCTTCCTGCGTGCGTACTCCGTCGTCTTTTCATAATCCGCATAGGGCAGCAGCACGGCGGTGGCGCCCGCGTAGAAGGCTGAAGTATACTGCCTCGCCATCACCTTGTCTTCCAGTCCGGTGAGAGGCGCCAGGTATTCGCCCGCCTCGCGTTGCTCTACAGGATAGACGGGCCTGATGACGGTCTCCACCGCAAACAGCAGCACGGGCAGCAACACAGCGGCGCCGACGGCCCAGGGGACCCACCGGCGCGCCCGCTCCCTGCCGTCCTCCGGCCAGCTCAGGGATACGGTCTCATCCCCCCAGACCTCCAGCCTGCTCCACCCCCGGGCCACCCAGATAGTCACCAGCGGCACAAAGGGTATGAAGAACCTGTCGTGGGCGTACATGATGAGGATAATCAGCACCGGCGTCATCATCAGGACCAGATAGCCTACCTTCGCCGCCCGGCGCCTGGTCCAGCCCTCGGCGAACAGCCCCAGGCCTATCAGAGGCAGCAGCCACAGGGGGAGTATATGAGGCAGTTCCCTGAAATAGAGGGATTCCTCCTGCCGCAGGAAATTCTTCGACCCCTCCACGGGGTGGGCGATGATATAGGCCACCGGGTTGACGCTGTCATCGATGCTCTGCACCACCGTCTCGCCGCTTTCCTCGTCGATGGCCAGCATCACCCTTTCCCATTCGACCGTACCGAAATCCAGCCCCCGGGAGGCCGAGTCGGCGACGCCGGGGCTCTTGCCGTTGAATGTCCAGGAGCCGGTCTCGCTGTGAAGGTATACTACATAGGGGACGGCGTAGAGAGAGAAGGTCAGCAGGAAGATCACCGCCGCCTTGAGCATCTGCCGCCAGACGCCGTTGACCACCGCTATCACCACGGCGAGCGCGATCAGGACTACCGGGTAGAAGATCGCCGACGGGTTCGCCAGGTACGCCAGGCCCAGCGCCATGCCGGCGAGGATGCTGCAGGGAACACGGCACCCCCTCAGCATGTGGCGGCCGAAGAGGATGCCCAGTATCAGGAAAAAGGTGTAGACGCTCTCGCTGTAAAGCCGCGAGGAATAATCGACCAGCAGCGGTATCACTGCCACCAGCGCCGCCGCCATCAGGCCCACGCGCTCGCCGGCGAGCTCCCGCCCCAGCAGATAGGTGGGAAAGAGGACGAGGCTGCCGAAGACAACAACGACGACATAGGCCGCAAGCACGTAATCCTGCAATATGGTGGCGACCCCGGCGATAAACAAGGGGAAGAGCGGCGAGAAGTGGGTAACCGTGGTCCCCGAGATCTCCATCAGGCCATGGCCGTTGACCAGGTTCTCCGCCATGCGCACGTAGGCGGTCTCGTCCAGCTGGATCATCGGCCGCGTGAGCGCGGCCGCTGCCCGCAGCAGGGCGGCGAACAGCATCAGCAGCACCAGGATTCTGCCGGAGCTTAAGCCGGCGCTCTTTTCGGGCTCGATATTCTTGGCAGGCGCGTTAATCATCTGTCCACTTTCCTGTAAACCCTGATACCCTGCTCCTCGAAGATCAGTTCATAAGGGCTGCCCGGTTCCGTCACGAACCTGAACGACTCCTCATCATTATAGAACGGATGCCCGAAAGGTTTCAGAATCACGTATTCACCCAGTTTCAGCTGCTCGATGCCATGGGGCAGCCGGTCCGGCTCCTCGATTACATCCCATACAAGAGGCTCGTAAAGGCCCAAGCGGGAAGAAAGTCGCGGGAACACCCTGCCGTCGTTCGATGAGACGGCAGCATCAGCCGGTATCAGGGCGATGGCGCTATCGAGAGCAGCCGCGTCCGCGGGCTTCCCGGTCGGCAGCCGGTATGCCCAGACGTGCGCCGAGGACAGCACCATCACCAGGATGACGATGGAGAAGGCCACCGCCGTCACCGTTTGCTTTGATGCGGCGGCCCACTTCCGCGACCTGCCGATGAACCCCGCGAGGCCCAGCCACAACGCCGATACCACCAGCACGGAATAGTGGGAGATGCCGCCCGCAGCCGCCGCCACATCGTTGCTCCTCGCCAGGAATCCCGCCAGGTTGGGGATAGCGAATATGCTGACGAGGCTGGTCCAGGGCAGCACGAATCCCATGGGCATCAGCAGGTTGTACAGGTAGCTCTTCTGCAGGGACCAGGTCTCTTCCAACGCGTAAACAGGGTGCGCGACCACCGTCTTTACCATCTCCGTGGGCGAATCACCGAAGTGTCCGTAATAGAGGTTGAAGACCCAATGCTCGATGGTGGCGTTGAAGATCAGCGTCACCACCGTCTGCCAGACGATTCCCAGGACCAGCGGCGTCAACACCCACCTCAGCGGCATGCGCTTTATCAGCGCGTAAACGGCGAAGACGAAGGCCGCCGGGGCGAAATCCTCCCTCACCATCAGCACCATGATCAGGAAGAAGACGAAAAGGCCGAAACGCCTCTCCATCAGGAAATAGAAGGCCGCGAAGAAGAGGGCGGCGACGAACACCACCTCGTAGCCGGAGGTAAAGTGTTGCGCCACTATCTCCGGGTGCAGCAGGAAACCGGCCGCCAGGATCAGCGCCGCCACCGCCGAGCCGGTGATCCTGCGCACGCAATAGAAAAGCGGCACAGCCGCCAGGGCCAGCGCCAGGCTTCTCAGGAACAGGATGGTCAGCGGTGACTGCTTCAGGGCATAGACCGGCAATATCATCAGCAGGAACGGCGACACGTGGGTGCTGAGAAAGCTGCCGGAGGTCTCCTCGATGGAGGAATAGAAGAAGTGGCCCCTGAGCGTCGCCCACAGCGTCTGGTTATACTGCGCCAGGTCGCTATGGTACCGGTACTGGCTGTAGGCGAGAAACGCCATGGCGGTGAAGGCGATGAAGTATACGGCCACACCCGCCCAGAGGATCGGTACAGACCGGCGTTCGATGGCCGCAAGCAGCTCGCCGCCGCGCCCCCATAACGTGACCGCTTTCAGGCAGATGCCGCCGGCCGCCACCAGGAACAACAGCATCAGCGTCACTGCCGCTATCCGGGGACCGGAGGGGCCGCCGGCGAAAAAGGAGCTGAATACGCGGTGCGTAAAGTACGGAGCCGACAGCGGCAGGATGATGAAGGGTACCTGCGTGACAATAGTCTTGCGGCCGGCCTCCCGGAAGCACAGCTTCTTCAGGCGCGCCACCACGGCGGATTCCAGCACCCAGAGCAGCAGGAACGCCGCCGCGCCCGCAAGAGCCAGGACAAACCGCTGGCGATCGTTCCAGCCCAGCGCTCCCGACAGGCTCCAGGCGAAGAGGCCGCAGCCGGCCGCGAGCAGGGGAAGCAGCCAGAATACCAGCCGATTTCCCAGGGTGGAGATAACGGACAACCTAGTGCTCCTGCTGAAAATTTCCGATGGCCCCGATAACATGGTCCAGCTGGTCCTTGCTCAGCTCAGGATAGACCGGCAAGGAAAGGATCTCGTCCACCAGCTTCTGCGTCTGCGGCAACCTGTCTGACCTGTGCTCGGCGAAGGCCGGCTGCAGGTGTACCGGCAGCGGGTAGTGCACCATGGCCTGGACGCCGCTTCGCTCCAGATGCGTCTTCAGGGCGTCGCGCCGCCCGGACCGGACCACGAACAGGTGATAGACGTGCCGCCCCCATTCCCTCTCGATCGGCAGGACAAGCCCCGTCGATGACAGGCCCTCCAGGTAGTAAGAGGCAATCTCGCGGCGGCGGCGGTTGCAGGCGTCCAGGCGCTTGAGCTTCTCCCTCAGGATCGCCGCCTGCAGCTCGTCGAGGCGGCTGACATCCCCCCTGTATTCGTTGCGATAGCGTTCCTCCCCCTGGCCGCAATTGGCCAGTGAGCGCAGCTTGCGCGCCAGCGCGGCGTCATCGGTAACCACGGCCCCGCCATCCCCGCAGGCCCCCAGGTTCTTCGTCGGATAGAAGCTGAAACAGCCGGCGTGGCCGATGCTGCCGACGGCCCGCTCCCTGTAGAGGGCGCCGTGCGCCTGGGCGCAGTCCTCGATCACCGGCAGCCCGTGCTCCGCCGCGAAGTCCATCACCGGGTCCATGTCAACGGGATGCCCATAGAGGTGGACCGGCATCAGCGCGCGGGTCCGCTCAGACAACGCGCCCGCAAGCGCGCCCGGGTCCATGCAGAAGGTGTCGGCGTCCACATCCACGAACACGGGCTCGGCGCCGGTCTTGGCGATCGCCAGGGCCGTGTTGACCGCCGTGTGCGAGACGGTGATGACCTCGTGCCCGTCGCCGATACCCAGCGCCTTCAGCGACAGGTACAGGGCATCGGTGCCGGAGTTCACCGTGACCGCCTCCGCGACCCCCAGCCAGCTGCTGAATTCGTCTTCCAGCGCCGCGACGTTCTCACCCAGGATGTAGGAACCGCTGGCTATCACCTTCTGTACGGCCTCGTCCAGTTCCGGCTTGAGCTCCCGGTAGGCTGCCGCCAGGTTTACGTATGGCACTTCCATGCCTAGATGAATTCTAGGTGTTTCTGGTTTTCCACGATCCAGGAGCGGGCCAGGACCGCGGCCTCGTGGAACGGACAGTCGAAGACGGCGCACTCCTTCGGCTTCGTCGACTTGAACGCTTCCATGTGCCTCTTGCCGTACCAGATCTCGGGGAAGCTCTTCTCGTTGACGTTGCCGATGCGGTGTGTTTTCTTGCGATGATGGAAGAAAGCGCAGAGATACATGTTGCCGGTGGCGTCGATCACCGGGTGGAGCGGATTGAGAAAACACCTGCCGATGACCTTCGTCTTCTCCAGGCTGCCGAAGACCTGGAACGATTCGTCAGACAGCTCGCGGGCTTCGTCCGCCACTTCGCGGGCTTTCTCCAGGGTCTCCCCCTCCGGCGTGAACCTGCTCGCCCTGAGCACCTTGTACTGCAGATAATCCAGCCCCGCCTCCCGCGCCATCTCCGCCGCCGCCTTCAGTTCGGACCAGTTCCTGTTGGAAACCAGGTACTTGGCCCCCAGGGTCGCCATGCCGTATTTCGCCTTCCCTTTCCTTCTCCCCTTACCCCCGCCTCCCGCTGAAACCTTCGAGCGGAGGCTTACCAGCATCTCCAGGTTCTCCTGCAGTTTCTGGAAATCATCACGCCCGTGGATCTTCCTGTAAGTCTCGCGGGAACCGGCGTCGAAAGCGATCCTCAGGAACAGCAGGTTCTGGACGAGAAACTCGGAGGTCTCGGCGTCCAGCAGCGTGCCGTTGGAGAACATGCCCACCTTCAGGCCCCGCCCCCGCATGAAGGCGATGGCCGGGATTATCTTCGGGTAGAGCAGCGGCTCGCCTCCGCCGGATATCTCCACGCCCTCGACGCCCAGTTCGGCGATATCCGAGACCACCTCCTTCACCGTCTCGAAATCGAGGAACCGCTGCTCCTCCCGGTGAAGGTAGCGCGAGTGGCAGCCGGCGCAGGCATGGTTGCAGTCGTTGGAAAGGAAGAACTCCATGGTTCGCGGCACCGGCATCTTGCCCGCGAGTATCTGCTGTACCTCCCGGTAGCACGAGAGGATCTTCATGGCGCCGATGGGCGTCCTGTCAATGCTGATCATTACGGTTCCAGTCCCCTGTTCCTGCTCACGTCCTCCTGGACGTCAACGCGGCGTCTGAACTGATCGAACCTGCGTTTGACCCGTATAGTCCCCGAGAACATCTTCACGCTCTCCTTCCAGACGTTGGTCTCGCCGCTGGTCGTGTCATGGCGCCACGGCAAACCCACTTCGACGATGCTGTAACCACAGGCGTTCGCCTGCGCTATCAGCTCCACCAGCAGCTCGAAACCATCCGATTGCAGATCCAGTGACGATAATATATTCCTGTAAAAGCCGAGGAAGCCTGTCTGGGTATCGGTAACTTTAAGATGAAACAGGAGCCTGGTCAAAACCGTGTAGCCGCGGCTGAACACACGCCGCTTCACGGGATAGTCGGCCTTGACCCCCGCATAGCGGGATCCCACCGCCAGGTCAGCTTCGCCAAGGGCATCCACCAGCTTCGGCAGGCCCACCGCCGGCGGCATCGCCATATCTGCATCCATGAACACGATGATCTCACCCGATGCGGCATCACACATCTCCCTGTAGGTAAAGCCGGCGCCGCGGTTGGGATAATGGCTCGTGACCCTGACCTGCGGGTCCGCAGCGGCTATCGACTCGATCAGGGACAGCGTGTTGTCGCTGCTGCCGTCGTCGCCGAGGATAATCTCGTAGGAACGCCCCTGTTCTTCACAAGCCGCCTTCAGCTTCGCGTAACTGGCATCGATCACCGCCGCCTCATTGTAACAGGGAACCAGCACGCTGAGCCCGGTCCCGCCCCCCCGGGGCGGCTCGCCCGACTCCCTGTCCCCGCCGCTCAAAGCAGGTCCTTCCTGTGTTCATCGCGGCGGGACGCCACCACATACCGCAGGAACTCGCGCGAAGCCCTGATGCTCTCGCCGGGGTGGCGGGCGAGGCTGCCCAGCTTGCGTGCCATGTAGGCCGGGTCGAGGTAATAGCGCCGGTAGAACTCCGCCTCCAGCCCCGTGTCCGCCTGGTCCTTGAACCGGCAGGAATAGGGCAGCAGCGAGAAATCGATGTTGTCCGCCTCCCGCTCGTAAAGCTCCGTGTTCGGATAAGGCACCAGGGTGGACACGGCGATGAACTCCAGTTTCAGTTCCTTCGCCAGGGCGATGCTCTTCTCGAAATCCGCGCGCTCCTCCGCCGGAGAGCCGACGATGAACCAGCCCACCATCTCCAGCCCGCTTTGCCGCATCTCCCTGAGGTTGTCCATGACGGCCTCCAGTTCATAGCCGCGCTTCAGGTAATCGATCACCTTCTGTGAGCCGCTCTCGATGCCGACATAGATGCGGCGGCAGCCCGCGTCCCGCAGGGCCGCCGCTATCTCCCCGTCAATAGTATTGGGTAGGGTGAGGCAGCTCCAGGTGATCGCGTCCCCAATCTCCGCGAGGCCGCCGCAGATCTCCAGCGTCCTCTTCCTCGACGCCGTGAAGGTATCATCCATGAAACGGAAATACCTGATGCCGAAACCCTCGACCGCCGACCTCACCTCTTCTACCACGCGACCGGCGGGAGCCATCACGAACTTGCGGCCGAACGACCTCACGCAATAGGTACAGGGAAAGGGGCATCCCCTCGACGACTGGAAGGTCGTATATGGATGGCCGAAGAAGGGTTCGCCGTACAGGGAATGGTCGATGGCCGACTGGTCGGCGAACGGCAGCCCGTCCAGCGAGTCCAGCCGCTGGTATTCGGCAGGCGCAAAGGCGTCGTCCCCGTCAATGAACGCCACACCGTCTCCGCCCGGCGGCAGCCCCTTTTCCCTGCGCTCAAGCAGGCGGCTGAAAGCCATGTCCGGCTCGCCGACCAGGACGAAATCCGTGCCGGTGGCCCTGAGGCACTGCTCGCTGAAACTGCTGGGCAGGTGACCGAAAGTGCCCACCCAGGCCTCAGGCAGCATCCGCTTTAGGCTCGACATGAACTCGACGTCGCTGTCGAAGAACTCGATGGCCATGATGGCGACGACCACGTCCGGGTCATAGGCGCGCGCCCGTTTCAGGGCCTCGGCGGTGGAGAGGCCCTCGGCGATGCAGTCCATAAGGCGCACCCGCCGGCCCTCCTCCTGCCCGGCCTGGGCCGAGAGGTACATCAGCTCAAGCGGAGGGAAAAGGAAGTTGGGAGCGTTATAGGAACAGACGTATCTCCGGATTATCTGGGACCGGTAAGGAGGATTGATTAAAAGGACTTTCAAGTCTTCACCATGAAATATGCCTTACAGCCTTATATGTTAGTATAGCAAGTCATCGGGGTCCGCATAGTTGCCTGTCCCCTGGTTCCAGACATGATCCTCATCCTTATCGGAATTACTCTTCTTGCAAGCGCGGCTGACGTCCTGCTGAAGACGGGCGCCAACCAGGCCGGTGACGCCCTGGCCGACCCGCTGGTGCTTATCCGCATACCGTGGATCTGGCTGGGCGCCGTGACGGGGCTCACGGCCATGTCGCTGTGGATATACGTGCTCAGCAAGCACAACATCAGCCACGCCTATCCCATATTCGTCGGCCTCACCTTCCTGAACATCTCCCTGGCCTCCAGCATCTACCTCGGTGAAGAGATCGGCATCACGCGCCTCACCGGGATGCTGCTGGTGATGGCGGGCATCGTCACGATCCACCGCTACTCCCATGATTCGGATGCGCTCGCCGGCGACGGCGATGCCGGAGGCGGAGCGGACTGAGATGGATGCGGTCTGGATACCACTGGTGATCTCGGTCTCGCTGTTTGCCGCCCTCGGCAACACGCTGCTGAAGATCGGGGCCAGCCGCAGGGACGGTGACGACCCGGTGGCGCTGGGCAACTTCCACCGGACCCTGTTGCGGCCGGCGGTTATCGGCGGCATCCTCGCCTACAGCGTCTCCCAGCTGCTCTGGATCACCGAGCTGAGGGTAGTGGACCTCTCTCTCGCCTATCCGCTCCAGGTCGGCATCAATTTCCTGCTGATCTCGGGGGTGGCCTGGAGCTACCTGAAGGAACCCATGGCCTGGGGAAAGATCGCCGGCATCGTCCTCATCTTCGCCGGCATCGTCCTGATGGCATCCGCGTAGTCACACCCCGAGGAAGCAGCCCCGGTCCGGCGGCCGGGCCGCTTAGGCCCAGCTGAGGAAATCCCTGGCCATGCGCGTCAGCACCCCCAGGTCCCCGGGCGACCTGATCTTCCTGAGGGTATTCATCACCACATAGGGCTGCCGGTAGAAGCTCATGTAGGCCTGGTCCCTGGCGGCCATCACCTTGTCCGCGCTCAACGACGGTGTCGTGATGATGGACGTGTTCTGCTCGAAGAACTTCCATTCCGTCTCGTCCAGCCAGCCGTTCTCCAGGCACTGTTCGTAGAGAGTCGAGCCGGGGAAGGCCACGGCGCAGTAGAACTGCGCGTAATCGAGCCTGAGGAACCTGGCGAAATCTATGGTCATCTGCAACGTCTCTTCCGTCTCGCCCGGCAGGCCCAGGATGCAATGTCCCGTCACCTCCAGCCCGATGTCATGGGCCATGCGCACCGCCGTCACCGCTTCGGCGATGGTCGTCTTCTTCTTCGCCGCATCAAGCACTTCCTGGCTGCCGCTCTCGATGCCGTAGCCGATCATCCAGCAACCGGCCTCCCTGGCGGTCCTGAGGAACTCTGGAGAGACCGTGTCCACCCTGCTGTTACAGACCCAGCTGACGTCCAGCCCGCGGTCGATCATCTCCCGGGCGGTGGCGATGGCGTACTCCTGGTCATTGGTGAAGGATTCGGTCCAGAAGAGAAATTCGCGGATGCCGAAGCGCTCCCTGATCCAGGCCATCTCGTCCACGACCCTGGCCGGAGAACGCTTACGCACCCGCGCCCCGTAATAGACCTTGCTGGCGCAGAAAGTACAGGCATAGGGACAGCCCCTGGCGCTGGATACCAGCAGGTAGCGTTCATCACTGAAGGGCATGCGGTACAGATCCGTGTTCACCAGGTCCCAGGCCGGGAAGGGAAGCTCATCCAGGTCCTCGATGAAGGGCCGTGCGTCATTATGGATGATGTCGCCGCTTTCATCGCGAAACGACAGACCCGGAATGCCCTCAAGGCCCGACCCGTCCCTGACGGCGATGGCGGCGTCGCGGATGGTGTATTCCGGCTCGCCCCGGGCGATCATCGCCAGGTCCCGGCTCTTACTGAAACACTCGTCCGGAAAAGAACTCGGGTGCACACCCATCATCAGCAGCCGGGTATCCGGCAGCGCCTCAGCGACCCGGTCCGCGAACGCCAGGTCCTGCTCGATGGAGGTGGTGGCCGTGTTGATGACGACCAGCTGCGGCGCCCAGTCGATGATGTCCCTGACCACCGATACCACGTCATCCTTTTCCACGCTGCCGTCGTGGAGCCGCATCTCGAAACCCTCGTCCCGCAACACCGCGGCAATGGTGGCGAGGGAAACGGGTGACCAGACGGTCGTCCAGGCTTCGGTCCGCTGCATGCAACGGCCTTCCCGGATGACGTTCACGCCCTGGACAGGGGGAGGGTTGATCAGAAGCACTCTCATGAAACTATGTTAGCATACCGATCCAGTCGAGTTCCTCATCGGTGAAAAGACCCTTGATGCACACGTTTTCACCGCGGCAGGGTATGGCTTCGGTTACATGGACACAGGGGGAACAGGGCACCTTGCGGTAAAGCACCTCCTCTTCGAGGGCCGGGAAATCCCGCAGGCGCGTCTGCGGGTCGGTGGGCCCCCAGAAGGACACGGTCCTGATGTTAATCAGGCGCGCGTAATGGGTCAGGGCCGAATCAATGCCCCAGAACTGGTCGCTAGCACGCAGGATCGAGAGGCTCTCGTCCAGGGGGGTCTTCCCGCAGTAATCCAGGAACTCGGCCCTGGGGAAATCAGGGGCCACCTCCTGGATTATCCGCTTCGCAAGCTGTGAGTCTCCCGGGCCTCCGAGGAAGATCACC